>NZ_SLYV01000011.1:0-158976 GCF_004342035.1 Sphingobacterium sp. JUb20
GGAGGACAGATCATCTAATGCTGCCATCACGGCACTGTCGTCTTTCTTGCTAACATAGTAATATTGTGAACGGCACATACCTGTCAATTTACAGGATCCCGCGACACTCAAACCGTGATCTAGGACAATTTCCTGAGTTAACTGTTTTTGTTGCCGGAGCCCCAACCTTTTTTTGTGATGACTTCTTTTAGGATATCATGGTTCATACTCAGCTCGGCAAACATCTTTTTCAGGCGTGCATTTTCTTCTTCAAGTTCCTTCAGGCGCTTGACATCAGATGCTTCCATGCCACCGTAACGGCTTTTCCAGTTATAAAAGGTGGCTTTGCTAATCTCAAGCTCCCGGCAGATATCATCCGTCTTTCTACCTTCTTCTCCCTCTTTGAGAGCTCTTACAATCTGGGTTTCTGTAAAACGTGTCTTTTTCATCTTATTACTTAAATCTAAACATTTATGTCCAGTTTTAAGCTGTTTGATTTTTTGGGACACTTACAATCGAGAGGAGCATTCTCGTATGTGGGCGAACTTCAAACATTAATTAAAACAAGTATAGTAAGAAGTATTATTCTTACTATACTTGTTTTAAAATCATAGGAATTATCAAATATTCATAGCTAAAAATCTGATGGTTAATAGATGAATAGGTTAAAATCTTCCTCATTTCTTAACGATCTAACATCTTTACTAATTAACCTTTCCTAACAATAAAATAATCCAAAGGCCATGTATAATCATCCAATGGAGCATGCTCTATTCCATGATCGGCAAATACCAATAACTCACTTTCGGGTTGTAACGCACGAAAAGCTGTGCCATAACCTTTAGGAACATGTAAAACTTGCATGCTAATAGAGTCTAATTTTATTCTCTCAATAGTAAGATCATTTGCTGGTTTGTCCCAGTTATCAATTTGAATTATATCAACCTCAAAAGCACCTGCCAAAACATAAAACCAACGTTGTTCAATACGATGTGCCCTCCAACCACGCACTAATTCAACATCAGCATTTTTAATGATATAAAAGCGCTTCACGAGTGACATATCAAAATCGTTGACAAAACGAATCTGTCCACGCAGATCCTTTGCTATACCACCATTTATCATTTGTATAGCTGATGTATTATTTGACATATTTTTTTATAATATAGGTTTTTAAAATTAGATAAATTACACTCAACCCAACAAGTAAACTCACGGCAAATATAATTTGAGTCGTTAGATCCTGATTTGAGAATTGAATAATTAATAATCCAATTAATAACTGAATAAATCCATAACAAAAGGAAATTGCCAATTTATTCACCTTTGCTTCGTTACCCAAGAATTGATACAGGTGCGAACGATGAGCTTCGAAAATATTTTCTTTTTTCATTAAGCGCCGAACTATTGTCCAGACTGCGTCAATACCGTATACCGATAAAAATAATATATAGATAATATTGCCTGTTTTAATTATCAAAGCACCCAATGCAAAAAGTAAAACAAAAGCAATAGCTACCGCTCCTACGTCTCCAGCAAAACATTTGGCTTTGTTTCGAAAATTAAAAAAAGCAAAAACAAGTACGCCCATTAAAGTGTAAGTCAGCAGATCTTGTTCAATAAAATTTAGTTTATCGTTAACGATCATCAACAACGCACCAACTGCCAAGCTATAGCAGGCAGTTATGCCATTGATGCCATCCATAAAATTATATGCATTGATAACACCAACTACTATAATAAAAGTAATTATAAGGTAATACCATGGCATATTAAAGAGATCAAGCTGATAGGTCATTAAGAGCACAGAGCTAAAGTGAATCAGAAGCCTGATTTTGTTCGAAAGTGTAAATACATCATCCAAAAATGATACAGCAGTCATCAAAGTTAGACCGAGAAAAAACCAGGGATATTGGAAGCCCGAAAGCATAAAAAAGATGAGCGCACCAAAATAAAAGATGATACCACCGCCGCGCAAGGTTACTGTACTATGCGAAGAACGTTCATTGGGTTTATCAATAATATTGAAATGATCAGCAACTTTGAAATAAAAAATTTCGAGTAAAATTAAGACAATAAGGACGATTAAATAGTTCATTGTAATGGGCATATGTTTATATCAGCTGCATATAGTAGGTTCGATGACAGATTCTCCAAAAAAATTGGCGCAATTCTGTAAAGAAATGCGCCAATTGCAATTAAATTACGAATTATTTCTTTTTAAACTTATTCCGTAAATCATACCAAAATTTAGTTAAACCAGTTTTTTTGCCCCCCTTATCTCCATAACCATAACCATAACCATAGCCATAACCATAACCACGAGCAAAATCCACATCATTGACAACTGCAGCTAAATTTTTCAATTTACCTTCCACATAAAGTTCACGCGGTACCTGCAATAAACGCTTATCTAGATAATTAACACGTGAAACATATAATGTTAAATCAGCATTGTGGGCGATCAATAAAGTATCCGTTACCAAACTAACAGGAGCTGTATCCACTAAAATATAGTCATAATGATCTCGAGTATATTTGATCACATCATCAAAATGTCCATTCATCAAAAGTTCTGCAGGATTAGGAGCAATATAACCTGAATAAACGACATCAAAATCATAGTTTCCAGGTTTCTTGATAATGATATTGTCAACATCCATCTCAGGATTAATCAAAAATTGTGTAATACCAACATTAGTATGTTGTAAATGTGATAGACCAAGGTAATCCAAAACTTTAGGACTACGAATATCTGCACCAATTAATAACACACGTTGACCTGACATAGATAAAATCTGTGCCAAATTAGTCGTTACAAATGATTTTCCTTCACCGGATATTGTTGAAGTAACAAACACAACTTTAGATTGATCCTTTTTATCTGCCCCAAACATAAAGTTCATGTTAGTCCGCAAAATACGGAAGGCCTCGGCGAGTGAAGAACGGTCGTTCTGATGAATAACAGTATCTTCTGAACTCGGTATCTCGCCCAGTACAGGTACTTTAACAATATCTTCAATATCCTTACGTGAATGAATTTTATTATCTAATAAAAACTTTAAATAAAGAATAGCAAGAGGAAGTAATAATCCAATAATCAATGCACCTAACAGGACAATTTTTCCTCTCGGAGCAACTGGTACGCCATTACTATACGCTCCATCAATAATCTTAAGAATATCCGGTGTTGCCGCTGCTTTTACCTCAGATTCTTCTCGTTTTTGCAATAATAAAAGATAAAGGGACTCGACGATTTGTTGCTGTCTTGAAATCTTCTTAAATCCTTGCTCTTGATTAGGAATTGAATTGATTCTACCTTTAATCTCGTTTGATTTGCGTTCTATACTGTTAAGGGCTAGTTTTGTAACTTGCTGATAGTTTTCTAATGAACGTCGAATATTATTTCTATTCTCATCTATATTTTCATTCAAGGAAATCACAGCCGGATTACTATTTGAAGCTGATTTTAATAAATCATCGCGCTCCATTACCAATTTATTATATTCCGCAATAGCAGTACCAATAGATGCATCTTGTAGGCCAATATTAGAAGGTAATAATTTCCCCATCTTTTCGCCTTTCAAGTAGTCATTCATATGATCCACTAATTGCAATTGCGTCTGATATTCTAAGACTTTTTTATCATTCTCCGAAGCATTTTTTAAAAATGCATCAGCCTCAGCAGACATATCCACCATAGAATTTGCCGATTTAAAGTCAGCCACTTGTTCATCAGCACCCGAGAGATCTTTGGAAATTAACATTAAGCGTTTATTGATAAAGTCAGATGTCGCTCGTGTCATCCGTAATTTATCATTCGTCAAATCATTATTATAGATCTCAATCAACGTATTTAAAATCAATTTCGCCTTTTTGCTCAAAGTTGAAACCATTGCAAAATTGACAATATAAGATTGCATCTCCTTAGATGGTGAAATACTGATGGATCCTAAAGCCGCATCGACGGCCCAATCCTTGGGAATAACAGTAATTTGATAATCGCTATCTTTATCACTTTTAACACCTGTATTTCTCCTAAAAACAACAACATTATTTCCTAATTTCACCTGCTGATCAAAACCGACCATTACCTTCACTCCTGAACGGACATTTGTTAGTTGCAGTTGATTCTCTCCCTTAATTTGCACTTTCATATGCATCTTAATTGTATCCTGATTACCTAGTGGTTGTAGGATAAAAGGCATATCATCTTCTAAGACCTCTGCAGAACGAATATTCCCTTTTACAGAATAGATTACATTCAAATGATGCTGTTCTACGACTTTCCGCATTAATCGACGAGAAGTCAAGACCTCTATTTGATCTGGAACAAAAGCCGATCGAGCTCCACCAAAGCCTATGCTGCTGGTTAATTCAGAAATTCCTGCTAATTCACCTGCAGAACCACTACGTTCATCCTTTAATAAAATTTTAGCTGTAGTGCTATACGTTTTCTGCGCATATCTCAAATATACAAATGCTATCCCTAGTGAAACGATTACGGCAAGCACAAACCATTTCCAATAAAAAGCATATTGCTCAAACAGCTGTCTCAGATTGATTTCTTCTTCTTGATTTTCTTTACGTTGTTCCATGTTTTTTAGCGTGTCAATACGGATATTACGGTGATTATTAAGCCTGCGATTGAAATGATGATATTTGTATTGGCCCCTAATTTAGAGTTATTAATTTGTGCTTTATTTGGCTCGACATAAATAACATCATTTTGAGCCAGATAATAGTAAGGTGAATTTAATGTCTCTTGTTTCGTCAAATCTAACCGATGTATTGTCTTCTGCCCGTCAACCTCACGAATCAAGGTGACGTTTTCACGTATACCACGTATAGTTAAATCACCAGCCATACCTAAAGCTTCTAATACCGTTACACGTTCAGTAGGCATAATAAAAGATCCTGGTCTAGCAACTTCACCAAGTACAGACACTCTAAAATTATTAAAGTTCATGTTCACACCCGGATCTTTAATATACTGACTCAATTCTGTACGAATTTTCTCAATAGCTTCTAATCGTGTCAAACCTGCGATTTGAACTTTCCCTAACATCGGTAATGTAATCGCTCCTTCCTCATTTACGGTATAGGTTGGTCGAAGCGCCATATCTACACCCTGAGACATATTGGTGGTTGTCATCGTACTTAAGGGATTGAAAGGTGCTGTTACCTTCGGATCTGCAGCTGTAACGACAACGGTTAGGATATCATTTTTCTGAATTTTAGGAACATATTGTTCATAAATTGTGTTAATTCTAGTAGAATCGGGTTGAAAATACACCATACTCTTCCGAGATCCACAAGAACTAAAAAACATCAAGAAAACGACAAGTATTCCTAATGTCAAACCATACTTTGATATTAATCGCATGCTATATATAAATTATGAGATAGATTTAATTTGAGAGCAAAAATATGTTAATTTACCCAAATTCTTTGTATTAATTGTCATTTAAAAATAGATAAATCAAATTTGTGTCATTATTACAAATTTAATGCCTAAAAAATCAGCTTGAATTATAACGATATATGAACAACTTAAAAAAAACTGTTTTTTACTAATTACGATTTTTAAAAGATTTGATTGTTTTTTCTAAGCCTTCCTCTACAGTAAAAGGTAATTTTTCAATTCCTAACGCCATCTTAATTTTAGTATTTGATACAATATAAGATTCTGTAAGTTTTTTCAATCTTTCGGAATTCAAAGGCAATGGCAAAATATCACCTAATTTAACAATTAACTTGATAAATGAAGTTGGAATATTCCAAAGTTTAGCTCTCTTTCCTAAAACTTTAGAGATTAAAATAACCAATTGATTAGTTGACAAAACTTCATCATCAGCAAAATTATAAACTCCAGAAGTAACAAATTTGTTACTGATTATTGTATCAACTAAGAATGAAAGATTATCTATACACAGAAAAGAGCGTTCATTATGAAAGGAAGCTAATGGCCAGGGTATACCTTTCTCAACAATTTTATATAGCAGATTGAGATTACCCTTATTACCTGGTCCATGTATCATACATGGTCTTATAATAAACAATCTTTTATTATTTGGTAATATCTGCTTCAACAAATACTCCTCTGCTTCTAATTTTGATTTGCCATAAGGTGTCTGAGGATTACCGACTACGTTTTCATCCAAAACACCATCCACAATATCTGCGACAGCTTTCACCGAAGAAAAATAAAAAAAGTCACGAACATTAGATTTAAGAAATATAGTAAATAATTCAATTGTTAAATCACGATTAATTGAAAAATATGCATCATCCTCTAAAGTATTGGAAGTATCATGCGCTTTTCCTGCTAGGTGAACTAAAGCTGTTACATTACCATCTATAAGATTTTTCCAATTAGAATTTCTTAACGAAAGATCTTTTATTTCAATATTTTTAAGTAAAAAAAATTCTTTTAAATTTTGCCCCACAAATCCTGAAGCACCGGTAATCTGAATTTTCATATTATATATTTAAGTAAATCTAATTTCTTAACAAAAGCTCTATCCTATCTAAAACAATTTCACGTTTGAACTCCTTTTCAAAATATTCCAGTCCATTACTTCCTAACTGTTGTCTTTCTTCGTGTGAAAGTTGAAATAATTTTATCACGTTATTAGCCAATTCATTTTTATCCTCGGCTGCGCTGGTAAAACCGGCATTTGCTTCTCTGATGATCTTAGCTCCTTCTCCATCTATACTAGCTAATACTGGCTTGCCACATGCTAAATAAGATTGAATTTTAGATGGAATGGTTAATGAAAATATATATTCATTTTTTAAGGAAACATATAAAGCATCAGCGTAAGAAAAAAAATCAGCCATTTCAGTTGGTGGATATTTCCCAAGGAAATGTATAAATTCATTTAATTTCAATTCTTTAATTTTAGCTTCCAAAGTAGATCTATACCTTCCATCACCAATAATAATCCAATGAACTATTAAACCTTTATCTAAAATAATTTTAGCAGCCTCAACAAACGTATCCAAACTTTGAGCTTCGCCAATATTTCCTGCAAAAAATATTTTAAAGCCTTGAGGAAGTATTCGATCATATTTGGATGAAGATTTAGGATAATAAAAATCTTCGGTCGTATTAGGAAGATATTTTATTTTACTTTTAGAAATTCCTTGATCAATTATGTATTTTTCAAACATACGAGATTGAATCAAAACATATGATGACTCTCGGTAAATTTTTCTTGTCAAAGAGTTAAAGAAATTAAGTATATATTTATTTTTAACTCCACCAGCAGCAGTAAGTGAAGCAGGCCAAAGATCTTGTACCCAAAATGCCATTGGAGCCTTTTTTAAATATTTTGCAGCAATTGCAGGAATACCAACAGTAATAGGTGAAGGCTCAAATACTAAAATACTGTCGATATCTTCTTTGATACGAAAAGCTGTAATAATACCTCCAATAGCAAATGAAATATAATTCAAAAACAAACGACTTCCTCTCCCACTCCCTCGTGAAATCATTCTTGAACGATATACTTTAATATCATTCCAATATTCAATTCTGGGTTTTTTCTCGTATCCTTCATAAAATTGACCTTGAGGGTAATTTGGCAATCCAGTTAAAACAACGATTTCGTGACCGCGCTCTTTTAATCCGAGAGCTATATCATTAATTCGAAAATTTTCAGGCCAAAAATATTGGGATACTATCAGTATACGCATTTTTTAAATTATATAGTGTTTATAAAGATGCTTATGCGTTGAGATCCAACTCAATTGATCTTCTAACATGATTTTGTAATCAGGTACGTTATAAGAAAAATCGGTTCTAATGCTCTTTAGGCTCTTATCGACCACATAATTATCAGACCCTTCAATATGTATCATATTATTTCTATAGATACTGTTAAATAATAGTAATAAGTTATACTTGTCAATTTTACTGGCAGGCGATACTTGAATCAATCCGGTCAGATTTTCAACAATGGCTTTTTCTATTACTTTCGCTAACTCAAGTGTAGTAATCCCAGACCAAAATGCTTTTGTATAGCCTTTAATATTCTCTGTTAATGGCCTCGTAATAAACCAATGGAAAAGCCCAATACCTGTCGAGTTAATTTCAGGTCCTATAATCGACGTTCTTATCGTAAGATCTTTATTGTTTTCAACTTCTCCAAGCGCTTTCGATTGGGCATAAAAACCAATGCCATCTCTAAAATCATTTTCCGTGTAATCACCTTTCTTACCAGAAAATACACAATCAGTACTAATGTGGATAAGACGAGTTTTCGATTGCTTTGTAATTTTTTCTAATAAATGAGGAAAATAACTATTGAACCAGATTGCCTTTTCAGGATTCTCTTCGGCATCTTTGTTTAAAATTCCAATACAATTAATTACATAATCAAACTGATACTTTTCTAAAAGGCTTTCCATATTGCTAACATCACTAACATCTATATCAAAAATTCTATCTGAATTTTGTATATTTCTTGCTACACCAAAAGTATCAAAACGAGAAGATTCAGTGTAGTAATTGAATAGCATATGTCCAGCCATTCCCTTAATTCCAATTATCAAAATCTTTATCATTTGTTCCAAATTACTTTATTCACAATTGATGTATATCCCATTATAACTTTTACAATCCTATCTGACGTATTACTTACTTCATATTCAAAAGGAAGTTGTACATTTAAATCAAATAGTCCTTTCGCAATATCTATTGCATTTAACATTTGAACACTTTCAATTCCTCCCAAAACTATAGTTCCTGCATCAATAGCTTCTGGTCTTTCTGTACTTGTTCTGATGCTGACTGCTGGAAAGCCCATCATTGCTGACTCTTCGCTAATTGTTCCACTATCTGAAAGAACTACAAATGCTTTACTTTGTAATTTCACATAATCAAAAAATCCCAAAGGAACTACATTACTAACTAAAGGATGGAATGTAATATTGTTTTTAGCTATTCTATTTTTTGTTCTTGGATGAGTAGAAAATATTACTGGCACATTATATTTTTCTGCAACCAGATTTATGGAATTTACTAAAATCTCAAAATTGTTACCGAGATCAATATTTTCTTCACGATGGGCACTAACTACTATATAACCATCCTCGACTAAATTTAGTTTATTTAAAACCTCACTTTTATTGATTTGGAATTGGTATTTTTCTAATACCTCTTTTAATGGTGATCCTGTAACAAAAACATGATCTTTCCGAAAACCCTCACTTAATAAATATCTTCGACTATTTTCTGTGTACGTTAAATTAATATCTGAAATATGATCAGATATTTTTCTATTTATCTCCTCTGGAACATTTTGATCAAAACATCGATTACCAGCCTCCATGTGAAAGATGGGAATTTTAAGTCTTTTAGCAGCAATTGTGCTTAATACACTATTAGTATCACCCAAAACTAAAAGAGCATCTGGTAATTCCTTAGTTAAAAGTTCGTAGCTTTTTGCAATAACGTTACCAATTGTCTCACCTAAATGCTTCCCAGCAACGTTTAAAAAATAATCCGGTTTACGTAAACCTAAATCTTCAAAAAATATTTCATTCAATTCATAATCGTAATTCTGTCCTGTGTGTATCAAGACGTGATCAAAATATGTATCGAACTTTTTTATGCATTCGGCTAACCTTATAATCTCAGGACGAGTTCCAAGAATTGTAGCTACTTTAATTTTTTTCATTTTGACTTCCACTTGATATTTAAAATAAATCTAACTTCTTTAGTAATGATTTTACGCCTTCTACATTTTCCCTTTTTGTATTATGAGAATTATAATCTTCAATATTAGGTGTGATTTCTTTTCCTTCTGAAAAGTATTTCGCATAATTTAAGTCTCTATTGTCTGCAGGTATTCTATAAAAGTTACCCATATCTTCAGCTTTTAACATCTCTTCTCTAGTACAAAGAGTTTCGTAAAGTTTTTCACCGTGACGTGTACCAATAATTTTAATTTCGTTTGTTGCACCTTTTAATTCTAAAACTGCTTTTGCTAAATCTCCAATAGTGCCCGCAGGTGCTTTATTAACAAATAAATCACCCGGATTCCCATTTTCAAAAGCAAATAAAACAAGCTCAACTGCTTCTTCAAGCGACATTAAAAAACGTGTCATTTCAGGATCAGTAATTGTTAATGGTTCACCTTTTTCAATCTGACTCAAAAAAAGAGGTATAACTGATCCTCGAGAAGCCATCACATTGCCATATCGTGTTAAACACACGACAGTTTCAGTCAAATTACGTGCTTCAGCGACAGCAACTTTTTCCATCATTGCCTTAGAAATTCCCATAGCATTAATTGGATATGCGGCCTTATCTGTACTTAAACAGATTACTTTTTTCACACCATTTGATGATGCTGCGCGAATAACATTTTGAGTTCCCTCAACATTAGTCTTTACTGCTTGCATTGGAAAAAATTCACAGGAAGGAACTTGTTTTAATGCTGCCGCATGAAAAATATAATCTACTCCACGCGTAGCAGGTTCTACTGATGTATAGTCACGAACATCCCCGATGTAATATTTAATTTTGTCATTTCTATACAGATTCCTCATATCGTCTTGCTTTTTCTCATCACGTGAAAAAATACGAATTTCCTTAAAATGATCTGTCGTTAGAAAACGATTCAATACGGCTGTACCAAATGAGCCTGTTCCTCCTGTAATAAGGAGTATTTTGTTATTTATTTCCATCTTTGAAATTTAATCTTGAAATAAGCTTAAATATTTATTTTTTAATAGCTGATTATCTAAAAACTCTGAAGCATACTTGACTGCAGCTAATTGAAAATTATTGTAATCATCATGATTTAATTGTATACAATATTTTAATACATTTACAAAGGGTTCTTCTTCCAAAGTTAAATCCCAGCCGACCCCCTTATTTTCCAAATTTGTCCAAGGAGTTTTATTTGAAATAATTACAGGAACTCCTACAGATAAAGCATCAGCAATAGACTGTCCAAAATTTTCTCCTAAAGTAGGTAAGATATAAAAATCATAAAATGCTATAGTAGATAAAACATTTTCATAAGCAACTTCACCTTTATAGGATATACAAATAGAATTACTTTTACTATTTATAATTTGGATAATTTCTTCACATTTCTTAAAATAATCAATATCTTCTTTCGGTCCATAGATATCTAAGACTATTTCACCTTGAAAATTATTTCTCTCTAACAATTTGAGAATGAATATCAAATTCTTTATTTGAGCAACTCTTGCTAAATAGACTAGCCTTAAGCTATGTTGCTTTTTTAAATTGACCACCAAATCATAATTTACAACTTGTGGAGACATTCCTTCCGCTAATATAACCTTAGCATGATTTCCAAAAATATCAGTAATCATATTGTACTCTTCTTCAGTAGTAGCATGCCAACGAATATTTTTATATAAACCAAAAAATTTCGTAACATTTAAATAAAACCGCTTTTTTTTATTTTTTATTTTTAAAGCTCCAGGATTAAATTCTCCTCTTGGTGCTATAATTATTTCACTTCTTACTAACCCTAAATACTTCAGTAAAATGATTAATATGCTAAAGTTTAGATTAAAAAAACTATTTAGGTATACAACATCATGCTTTCTGCATTCTGATATAATAAGCTTAATAAAGTTTAAAGTGTTACCATGGCAATAATAAATCGAACTATGATTCATTTTTTGCCAAGTATTTAATTGAATGCTTGCATAGGGTTTAGTATCACCAAAATCTCTGTCGGAAGTTATAATGGAGAAATCAAGATTTGAAAATAACTTTGACACAATTGCTTGAATACTTCTAATTGGTCCTCCAAATTTAAAACCCGGAAGATAATGATTTATAAAAATTAAAGTTCTAATATTTTTCATTATTTCTTCTGAATAAATTTGACATAATCCTTCACCATTAGATTATATTTAGACTTGAAACTACTAATGTTTCTAGATTCGGATCTAACAACTTTATTTTTTTTGATATAAAAGTAAGTATCTTTACCCCACCATACGATTCCATTAATTCTGTTATTATTATTATTAATGGATCTAATTTCTTTTATCCGTTCAGAAAACATTTTTTTTGGAATAATTTCAAACCAATATTTTTTAGTTTGATTTTTTGTATCTCCTTGAAAACGATGCCAAACCATTGGATAAACTTCCTTATTAAATTTCTTACCTAATTCTAACGCAAATAACACATCACTTAATGAACCCAAGTCTTCAGGTGTATAACCATACATTGAAGGATAAAAAACATCACAAGCATCTAACAATACAGAAATACGCTCATGTGAATCAAGTTGTAAGGCTCTAGATTTAAATCTTCTTTCTCTGGCAGGAATTTCAAAGAAACCCCATTTCACATTGGGCCTTAATTTTTTTGCAAATTTAATTGTCTTAATAAACTGATTTTGAATATTTACAAAATCTTGAGTTCTACCCTTTGCATGAATTAGTTCATGATAACCTTTTCCCTCCCAATCCAACATCCCGTACCCTGATTGATCCGATCTTGGAAAAGCTAGTATAATAGCTTTTTCTAATTTACCCAAATCAACTTCAATTGGATTATTTGGGTAAATATCTGCACCATAAATAACTTTTAACTCACTAACATTCTTAGATTTCAAATCTTTAAATGTCTCAGTATTTAAATCATCCATTGCAATTAATAACTTGTTTTGCGAAAAAGCTATTTGCAATATATTTAATAAGATTACTAAAATAATAATGATATATTTCATTTTATAAATATTTGAATTTAACTATGTAAATTAAATATTTTTTGCATATCAATTTAAAATAGTTATAAAGAAGAGATCTTTTAAATAAATTTCTTAATGAAATTTTTCATTCGACTTGGCACATATGTTTTCCATAAGTTTCTAATAAAATTGCTATTTAGAGCTTTTTCCTTTACTGAGTTACTATTTTTAATTTTAAATGCGTCCTTGATATTTATAACATCATCAATAATTGATTTTAATTCTAAGGCCAAATCTCTATACTTAGATCTCTGATAATGCCTAACATTACCTGTAACATGATTTAAGTCATAAACATATTTTCGTACATCTAATAAATAACAATTTTGATTATTAGCAATAAA
Source organism: Sphingobacterium sp. JUb20 (assembly GCF_004342035.1). Lineage (NCBI taxonomy): Bacteria > Pseudomonadati > Bacteroidota > Sphingobacteriia > Sphingobacteriales > Sphingobacteriaceae > Sphingobacterium > Sphingobacterium sp. JUb20. Next base: position 13,082 of record NZ_SLYV01000011.1, read on the forward strand.
ATCATCCAAAGCTTTATTCATCGAAATATGCCTATCCTTAGCCCCTACCTCCAATTCATTTGAATCCACTTCAGCACCATTTATAAAAACAATTGGAATTGATGGAGATATTCTATTTCTCAACTTTGATAAATTTCCAACGAAATCAGAGGGTGTTATTTTACCAATATGCACAAAATTCTCCCTAAAATTTGATAAAAAAGTTTTATCTAATCCCTTAGAATTCATTTTTCTAAACTGTTCTAATAAAATATCTTGATTAGATTCCTCACTCAAAAAATTATAATATCCTCCGTGTGGGAACAATAGTCCTGTTTCTTTGTTTAGATAAAGCTCCTGTGTATAGTCCATCAAAACACTATATATTAAAACATCATACTCTGAATTAAAAACCAGTGATTTAGAGCTCCCTTCATCTAAAAGTGGAATTTTTAATTTTGTATTTTCCTCTTCTTGAAGTAGCAAATATGTATGTTCATTATGAATAGAGACATTATCCTTTGTTACATAATTAGTCTCTTCAACGACATTAACTTTATCACCGTTAATATAAAACAACATCTGTGATAAATCACATCCCCCTTTAAAAAGGATTCTAATTGCATCGTTATTTTGTTCAAAATTTAAACTATTAGGTCTCAATTCCGATTCAGTTATCCAATTCGGACTTGAAATCGAATCAAGTTCTATAGCAACTGATGGAATAATATCTATCTCAGGAAAATTAAGCTTAGAGTAAATATATTGTTCAACACCCAAATTAAGTATCCTACATGAAAAAACAAAATGTTCAAGTCGATGAGATTTCTCCGAATAGGCGCAATATCCAACAATACCATAATCACCATATTTATCAGATACAGAAACTACAAATTGACTTAAAGAATCATCATTAACAAGCTTATCTACAGATGTTTGTGAAAACCTTTTTTTTGTAAAATTAAGTTGGTTTGTTCTTTCTATTAATTCATATATTCTATCTGAATAATATTCTAAGTCATAAATCAAAGTAACTTTTATTTCAGAGGCTAATAAAAAATCATCATTATTACTGAAATTAATAATATCCAAACTTTTTTCTTCTAATATTTTATACTGTTTTAATCTTGAATGTTCTGAATCATCTTTCCCTATAAATGAATCATGAGTCGGAATCAAATTAATAAAATCAGGTAATTCAATATTTAAGCCCGGATTATAAAAAACTGCTTCTTCCAAATTAGAATGATTATCATCTAAAAACAATACATTTGGAGCACGTAATTGCGCTTTCTCTAAAAGATCTTTTATAAGCTGCCCCTTTGGTAACCATGCAATTGAAGGAAAAATAAAATAATCCCAAATTCCCAATTTAATTAACTCATTTTTTACAAGGTTATAATCATTTTTAGAAACTATACTGTTCATAATTCCTTTATTTGTCAAGGCTTTAACCAGATCAATATTAAATTGAATTGGCTCGATACCTTCTTCAGAAAGCGTTCCTTTCCAAAAGGTTTCATCCAAATCCCATATGATTAACTTAATTTTTTCCATATAATAATACAATTTTTAAAACCATTTTAATTACTTTAATTAACTAACTAATCTTAACACCCACCTATTTTAATAATTGAAATACTTTATTATTTAAAATTCGGCTTATATGCTTCATGAAGCATTTTATAGGACATATAAAATGTTATTGTAAGCATTATTACCCATGAATAAGCATTTACTTGGGCCGCAAAAACTATTCCTTCATTTTCTAGAAATAAATAATTACACACAATACTAAATATTACTGCAGGTAAGGATGCAAAAGTCAACAGCCAATTCTTTTTATAATATTTAATAATTGGAGTTGCCAACCAATAAAATGATTGCAAGATATTTGAGAAAATCATCCAACCTATTAACTTCTCACTCCCAATATACTTTTCACCTAGAATATAAACTATTGAATATTTCAGGACGAAATAATACACAAACCCAATTAATAGAAATGAAAACATAATGTATGAAATATTTTTTTTGAATGAAGTTATATTTAGTTGAAAATTACCCAGTTTCTTAAATACATATGGAACCCAAGCAGAATTAAAAGAAACCGCAAGAATTTGTAGCACCGAAACAATCTGAAAAGCAGCTGCGTATAAAGCCACGGAATCATTATTCAATTTATTACTAATCAGAAAGCGATCAGATAAAGCGAAGAGATAGGCCAAAATAGTATTTAGGACAAGCGGTAGAGAATAAGTGAAAATTTCTTTAACATGAATAAAGTAAACTTTCATCTTAAACCTATATTTTTTTCTCAATAAAGCTATTCCACAAATACCGAAGAAGCAAAAGCTAAATAACTCAGTAATTAAAATGTTTCTCAAATTTAATATACCAACAAAATACAGAGATATTGCAATGCTAAAATAAAGTACTGATTGAGATATAACTAATACTGCAAATAATCTATTATTTCCTTCACATCGCAGTAATCCTCGTTCAATATTATTTATTGCAGTAAAAAAACTTATTAATATTGCTATTAAAAGAAAGCTAGACTTTATGTCAAATAAATCCTGAAAAATTGAACTTGGCAACATTAAAACCAAAACCAAAAAAAATAAACATAGCCCTAACATAAATATCAATCCTGAAAAAATATATTCCGATAAAACCTCCTTCGAACTTTCATAATATTTCCTAATGACTGCTTCAGAAGAATTAAATCCTATAAGCGGAATAAAAATGCCAATTGATGCCTTAATTAGATTATAGATCCCAAAATCATTCATGCTTAATTCTCTTGTAAAAAGGGGTAATAATAAAAAAGGGAACACCTTATTTATAAAATTTATTACAGTATAAATTAAGGAAGATTTAAATAAGTTATTTGATAATTTAAGCTTCATTATTCTTCTTGAAAATATTTGAATAATATTGTTGAACAGTATTTACAGTGTCCTTAAATGAAGCATTTAAAAACTGTGAATCAATCCATTGAAAGGTTATATTAGTCTCTGGGAATATTTTATTTAGAGAGAATAAAGCAGTGGAATAAAATGATAAAATCTCCTTCGGAACTATCTTATTTTTAACGAAAAATAATTCAACTATACTATCTATCCTTAAAATTTCAATCGAATATTTATCAAATAGTATTTTTAAATCAAATAAGTTTTCAAATCTATGTGGAATATATACAATCTGCCCTTCCTTGCATTTTTGTTCAAATATTTCTTCTAATAAAAAAAGATAAGTCGATAAATCTTTTACTACCATTGCATTTACCAGATTAGTGCCGATAAAATATATCTTCGATTGATCTTCAACAATATTATTCGAGTTTAAAAATAATTTTAACGCGTCAAATGAATGTCCGATATATTCATTCCTATTTTTGGGTTTAAAATTAAACATTGTAAACCAATGAAGCTTAATTGTTTTTTTATCTGCCAAGTTAAAAATGTAAGAAATTATCAGTTTCAAACTATTTGAAAAGCTTCTCAAAGAATGAGGATCTATTAATTCATTAGTATTAACAAAATCTTGATTCTGTTTTAATGTTGCGGCCCCATCATCTAAATTATAAATTTTATTAAAATTGATATTACAAATTGCAATTTGATTTGAATACTCATTAATATGTCCGATAAATAATTTTTCAAACCTTCCACGACTCAACTTTTTTATAGTGTAAAATTTTTTTATAAAAAATTGAGCATTGTATTTATACTTTAGATAGTCAACTTTAACATTGAATTTATCTAAAAAAAATTGAAGCACAGATTCAATCTGGTCATTTTGAATGGTATTTGATCCTTTATATATTAAAAATATATTTTCTTGATTACCTAATTCCATTTTGTTAATTGCTTCAAAAGCGCTTAGAACTTGAAAAGGTGAAGAAACTATAAAAATATTTCTAGTATTGGTTTCCATTATTTTATAATATTTTTTTTTGACTAACTGTGCAAATAAATAGTAAAGTTACTGGAATTAAATAACGAGGAGCAAATATTGGTGATATACAAAATACTATTAAATATATAAATGCGAAATAGACGAAATCATTTGATAGCCACTGCTTTCTTTTAATAACTATGTAAAGCAATAGTAGATTAAAGACACTCTGCGAAAAAACAAATAGATTATTATATAGATCAGAAAAATCTAACATTTTTTGAAACCGGAATACTAAACCACCAAATAGAAATAATGCTTTAGGGATAAACACTAGACAATATCCAAATAATTGGTTCTGAATTGATATTAAAAAACTATAAAGCCCAGAACCTTCTGTTGCTTTCGAAGCACCCAAAGTAGCAACATTATCCACATGCTCAAATAATGAAATATTTAATGGATAAATTACAGAAACACCAATAATCATAATTAACAAACTCTTAAGTCGATTCTTTCTAAAAGGATTTGCAGGCGATGTTATAAATGCAAAAATTAAGCACACTAAAGTCATTTGCCACCTTACTAAAATCGAAAGAAGAACTCCTAAAATTAAATATTTTAGTTTTTTATTAGCATTATATTGAAGAAGTAAAGAGATAACCAAAAAAGAGAATATTTCCTTATTAATCCCAATAACACTACCAATCATCAAAGGGCTTAAGATTATTAATAGTAAAAATTTATTATTATTCAGTTGATAATTTTTTATTACTCCATAAAAAGAAACATATAGGACTAACATATTTAATAAAAATACCAAGTAAAAATTACCTGAAAAAATTTTCAAAATCATTAAAGGACCAATTAAATTCCAATTAAGTGCGATTAATTCAGAAATACTGTATCCCATGTTATACAACAACATGTAAGTTTCTGAATCCGCAAAAAACTCAAAATCAATTTTCTCCTCGATAGCGTTTATCCCCCAAATGTTAAGAAACATGAGGCAGAAAAAAAAGTATAAAATAAATATAAAATTATATCCCTTCATGTTTTTGTATTAAAAATTGCACTATATTGAAATCTAACAAATCATCGATATCAAAAGATACTTCCTTTTTCATAATATAAGCGTAAGTATTATCGGAATATAAAGTCCTATTTTTTAAAAAAAAATTAGAATTTATTAAATAGATCGAACCATTTGGATAATAAGCTTTTTTAGATTCTTGTCTATTTGAACTAACAGTCTCCTCAAAAATTCTACTTATTCTACCTTCCTCATTAACAAATTTATTCCAAAAAATAGAATGACTATTTTCAGTAAATGAAATTATCGAATCAGCATTTTGATTTTTATACATTGCATAAGCTTCTCTTATATGCTCCACATTTCTTAATGGACTAGTAGGCTGAAGAACAATAAAAGATTCATAACTTTTATCAAAATTGATTTTTAAATAATTAAGAACATATTCTAATACATCTAAAGTTGTCGAATTATCTTCAGCCAAATGAGATGGTCTTAATTCAGGAACCCATGCTCCGTAGTTTCTTGCAACCTCTGCAATTTCTGGACAATCAGTTGTTACAAAGACATCCGTAATTTCTTTGCACAATAAAGCTTGTTCAATTGTATAGGCAATCAATGGTTTATTATTCAACAATTTTATATTTTTCCCAGGAAGTCCTTTGGAGCCTCCTCTCGCTGGAATTATTGCTAACATTTATACATTATTAATTTTTTTCACTTTTCTTACAACAGATTTTTCATAATATTTACATATGTAAACAAATTATATTTAGATCAATATGAAACATCATCTTGGCATAAATTTATAATTTTATATGTTTAATATCTTCTTGAGCTTTTTTGAAATCCTCATGTTTTCCAATATCTAACCAGTATCCATTGATCGGGTAGGTTATCAGTTTTAGATTCATTTCAATAATTCGATTTATCAAATCCGTGATATCAAAAAATTGATCTTCAGGAATCATTTTTAATAAATCTTTCTTAATGATATAAATCCCTGCATTAGAAAAATAAGTGTAACGTGGTTTCTCTTTTAACGATTTTACGATATTTGACTCATTAACCTCAAGTACGCCATAAGGAATATCTACTTGATAAGAAGTTGCTGCGACAGCCATATCAGCTTCTGAGTCTTTATAAGTTTTAAAAAAGTCAGCATAGTCAATATTAGTCAACAAATCTGAATTCATCACCAAAATATCCTCATGTTCAAAATTTTCGACTAATAAGATTGATCCAATTGTCCCTAAGGGCTTATTTTCACGGACATAGCGTATATTTAAATTACGATTTGCTCCATCTCCAAAATAATCGACCAATTGGTCTCCCAAATAATTAATGCTCAAATTCACATTCTTTATTCCGACTTTTTGCAATCGATCAATATTATATTCTATAATTGGTTTTTCACCAACTTTTAATAGCGGTTTTGGTGTTGTTTCCGTTAAAGGACGTAAACGCTTCCCTTCTCCTCCTGCCATTAAAACTGCATCCGCAGGAATAATTGTAGATTGTAGTCTAAAATTAAGAATATCAACGATGATATGATTTTCATTGACAATTGGAAGTATTTTAAAATGATTTGCTTTAAAAACTTCTAGTTTATCTAAACTATAGCTATTGGCTAAAATATATTTAGGTGATGTTTGAACAAAATCACAAAGTTGATTATTAAAATCTAGACCTTTGATAAATCCCCTGCGTAAATCACCATCAGTTAATGAGCCTAAAAGCTTACTATCAGTATCTACAACAAATAAAATAGCATCTGAAGCTAAACTATCGAGTTTAATTAAAGCTTCTCGAACGGAACGAGATTGCAATATCGTATGTCTTTCAACAATATTCATATTTTAAAAGGCTATATTATGAAATTTCTTTATTTTTAAATCCTGAAAATCTAATTGGGAAAGAGCTTGGAGAACTTTATCCGAAGTTCCTCCTTGACCATATGGATTATGTATATTTTTTAATGACTTCTTAAAAGCGCTGTCTGATATCTTTTGAAAAGCCTCTAAAATTTCTTCTAAATCGACCTTACAATTTACAACGCTGGTGGCTTGTGTACGACCTCTTTGTCTGTCTCCTATATTAATGGTAGCTGTACCTAAAGAAGGTGCTTCAATGATTCCACTTGAACTATTTCCAACAATAGCATCACATATTTTTACAGCAGATAAAAACCGTAAGCTCCCTAGTGAACTGTAAGCAGACGAGATGGTATTATTTTCAGCAACAAACTGATCAATCATTTGATTAATAATGCGTCCATTTGTATCTGCATTTGCTTTTGTGAAAATAAAATAACTATCCTTTTGTTGACGTATCGCCTTCAATAAAATATTAAATTGCTCTTCTGAACTTATATCTGATAAAGTCTCAGGGTGAAAAGTAATTTGATAATTATATTTTTTAAAACCAATCCCTAGACTATTCTCCAATTCTTCACGACTCATTAAAGGTAGGTCGACAATATTATCTAGACCAATAGCTCCTACATTATAAACCTGATTTGGGAGTTCACCCATTTGAATCAATCTTTGACGATACTCTTCTGTAGAAGTAAAGTGAATTGAACTCAATTTGCTAATAGCATGTCTTATAGCATCATCGTATGCCCCTTCTGTTATTTCACCACCATGTAAATGTATAATTGGAATAGTAAAAATAGTTGCGGCAGAAGCTACAGATAACATCTCATATCGATCACCTAAAATGATGATTGCATTCGGCAAAAGACGATTGAATATATCAGCAAAACCAATCTGAGCTAATCCCATCGATTTAACAATACCAGTTGGCGTATCTGATGATAATAACATTTCAACCTTATCATTTATTTTAAATCCATCTGATTCAATAAATTGATAAGTCAAACCGAATTCAGGAGACAAATGAGCACCCGTCGCTACAATTTGTAATTCAAATTGATCATTTTCTTGTAGCTTATGCATTAATGGCTTCAATAAACCATACTCCGCTCGTGTTCCTGTTACAATACAGATTTTCTTCATCTACAATTCAATTAGTTCATCTTCCTCGAAATCTTGTTTTGCAACTTTTCCAATAACTTGATCCCAATCCATTGGAGAAATACCTGTCCCAGGTCTTTTTACAGTTAAGTTTTCATTGGTAAATACCTCACCCTTTTGAATATTTTGCTTTGCAATAATACTTTTTCTAGCAATAGCCATATTCTTTGCCTCCGAAGCACTTGGTTCTTTAAGACCAGTTCCTGAAATTGCTGCTTCAATATTTCGGATCGCAGAAACCATAGCCTTTAATTCAGTTGGTTCTAATGAAGCAGCATGATCTGGACCTGCCATCGTCTTATCTAAAGTGAAATGCTTTTCAATAATCTGAGCTCCTAGCGCAACAGCTGCAATTGGGACTTCAATACCTAATGTATGATCAGAATAACCAATTTCTGTAGCGAAAGTATCAGCAATATGAAGCATTGCTTTCAAATTAACATCGAGCATTGGTGTTGGATATTCAGTATTACAATGTAAAATTGTAATTCTATCTTTAGATAGTCCTGATTTTAAAAAGACATCTACCGCTAGGCGAATATCTTCAAGCGTACACATTCCGGTTGACAGAATTACTTCTTCAAAAAGCAAGGCAGCTTTTCGCAGGTAGGGTAGATTCGTAATTTCTCCTGAAGGAATTTTCACCAATTTAAGGCCAATTTCAGATAAATAATCAAGTGACTCTAGGTCAAATGCTGTCGAAAAAAATTGAATATTCCTATCTTGGCAATAGGAAATTAGCTTTTCGTGATCGGCATGAGAAAGTTCCAATTTTTTCAGCATATCCAATTGAGAATCCTGACTATCTCCTGTATTCTGAATTTGGTAATCAGCTTTTTTTGCTGATTTAGAAACAAGTTTATCAGCTTTGAATGTTTGAAACTTGACATAATCTACACCTGCATCTACAGCAGCGTCAACAAGTTTAAAAGCATTTTCAAGACTGCCATTATGATTAACTCCAGCTTCTGCAATAATTATAACTTTGTTTTTCATTATCTTAATTTTTTAGCTGGATTTCCAACCCAGACTTCTCCATTTGGAATATCTTTCAAAACTACACTGCCAGCTCCAACAACAACATTTTCCCCAATACAAACTCCTTGCTTGACAACGGTATTAGCACCTATAAATGTCTTACGTCCAACTGTTACTTGTCCAGCTAATACGGAACCTGGACCTAAATGAACAAAATCAGAAATTTGACATTCATGCTCAACGATAGATCCGGAATTAATAATACAATAGCAACCAATTGTTGCTAATGCATTTATAGTAGCCTGTGGTCCAATAAAATTCCCAATTCCAATTTTAACAAAATTTGCAATTGTGCTATTTGGATGAATAATATTTAATATTTTTTTTTCCCCCTTATTTATAATATTTCTTACAATAAGTTCTCTAATAGTATTATCACCAATACCCAAAATGTAGCTATCAGCTATATCCCAATTAAATGTATCTTTTGATTCATCGCCGATATATTGTAAATTAAATGGATTATTCTGCTTCTCTGATAAATCACTATAGAATTGGATATGCAAATTACTTTTTAAACTTGCGTCCAACACTACATATGAATGTCCAGAATATCCAATAATCGCAATATTTTCCATTTTACCTTACGCTACTAGGAATATTAACGATTCTTTCTTCTAAAAATTCCGCATTTTTTTGAGCATCCCTTTGACAGTGGGTATACATTGGCAAACGGTACATCAAATTCCAAATTGGACGTGTCATAATTCCTGCTTCATTTGTATACTTAAGAAAGTCTTCTCTTTCAGCCTTATTATTCAACTCAACACACATTAACCAATAATTAGCTTTGGACTCTGGTAATTCTTCTCTGAATTTGATCCCTAATTCTTGAAATAATGCGGAATATGCTGTTGCTAAGTCTCTTTTATCTGCCAAAAATCCGCCCAATTCTTCTAATTGCGCACAAGCCAATGCTGCGTTCAAATTTGGCATTCTAAAATTATATCCTAATTCGTCATGAAAAAACTCGTAAGGATGTGGTCTTTTCGCAGTTGTCGTTAAATATTTAGCATGTTTACCTATTTCAATGTCATTGGTAACAATAACACCACCACCACCAGAAGTAATCGTTTTATTTCCATTAAATGAAAAGCCACTGATAAGCCCCATTGAACCTGTATGCTTACCTTTGTAATAGCTTCCTAAAGATTCTGCAGCATCTTCAACTACAGGAATCTGCCATTTATTACAGATAGCTAATAATTCATCTAAATGCACAGGAAAACCAAATGTATGCATTGGCATGCAAGCCGCTATTCTTTTACCTGTTAATTTATTATAACAGCCACCTTCACGAAGTTCTCCAAATTCTTCTAAAAATGCGGCAACCGCTGTCGGCGACAGTCCCATGGTATCTAAATCGACATCAATAAAGATGGGGGTAGCTTGATTATATACGATAGCATTTGCAGTTGCTATAAATGTCAATGCCTGGGTAATAACTTCATCTCCTGCAGAAACACCTGACAATCGCAATGCAACCTGCAAGGATGAAGTCCCATTAACAACCGCAATAGCCTTACTAGTTTGCGTTACCTCCTGCATCATAACTTCGAACTGATCTACATAAGCACCTACTGAAGATACAAATGTTGAATCAATCGTGTCAAGAACATATTTTTTTTCGTTGCCCCGAAATCTAGGTTCGTGCAAAGGGATAAACTTATCAGTTTTATATTGATCTCTAACAAAAGAGATGAGTTGACTAATTTTTTCCATTATTACATTTTTGCATCTAGATATTTCCCTGTTTCTTTATGTCCAAAGTCGGGGATCATTTGATTAAACAACTCCACTATTTCTTCCTTACCCCAAGCGCCATTCTGTTTCAGATTATTTATAGTGTTTTCGAATAACTGTATTTTAGCAGTGTCCTCGTTCAACTCATTTTTTATAACACCTAAATTTTTGAAACGATCCATATCCAATGTTTCATTGGATGTAAAGAACTCTTCAAAGTCCTTTTCTCCCGTTGTATCACTTTTTGTAAAAAGACATGGCCATTTGCCTTCTTGCGGTAAACTATCAATCAAAGTTCTTGCTTCATCCTCACTATCACAAAGATAAGGCTCGTAACCAATACCTTTTAAATACTGAACTGCAATTTCAGCAAAAGTAATTAGATGAAGATTTTCACTTAATTTTGGGAAAAATATATCGCGATTTTCGCCAAAAATACAGGACATCAAACAAAGTTCTCCTGATTCCTTAGGAATTACAAAATATCTTTTAATATCATTGGGAGCAACTATAGGTTGCTTTTTTTCAATTCTTTTATTAAATCCATGCAATAGAGAACCATCAGAAAAAGCGACATTTGCAAAACGCGCTGTCGAAATGTTGATTTCTTTACTTCTACGCATTAAGAACATTTCCATAATACGTTTTGAAGCCCCCATCATATTGACAGGGTTAGCGGCTTTATCTGTAGATACACAGAAATATTTTTTAACTCCTTTATCAATAGATTGCTGAATTGTTTTGTCGGTATTAAAGATGTTCACATCAATCATTCGCATCAATGTGTAAGGATCCTTCTCACTTCGAACATGTTTCAGGGCAGATAAATTCAAAACATAATCGTAATCCCCGTCTGCATTCCAGAATGCATCATATTCAATAGATCCAATATCTAATGCAAAGGTCTGAAAATCACCATCAATATAACCAAAACTACTCCTAATATCACGGACTAATTCAACCATATTGTTTTCGCTGATATCAACGACATGTAACTTTTTTGGATTTCTCTTAAAAATTTCTTTTGTAGTTGCCGAACCAATTGAGCCCGCCCCTCCAATTACTAAAAATTTAGACGAGCGAACTATTTCCTGTAATTCGTTCTCATGTTTTTCAATATCACTATTGAAAAGCTCTTGATTTCTTCCGATTAATTTTAACATTTCCATACTTATAACCTTCCATCAACTTGAGATCTGTCCAAACATGCTTTTATATCAAAAACCACAGCCTTTTCTTTCTTTAAGTTCGTTAAATCCATTGTTAGGAATTCATTATGAGAAACAGCAAGTACGATTGCATCATATCTGACATCCAGATCTAATGCGGATAAAACACCAACTCCATACTCATGTTTTACCTCGTCTTCATTTGCCCAAGGATCGTATATATCAACACTTACACCATATTCTTTTAGTTCGTTGTATACATCTACAACTTTTGTGTTACGAACATCAGGACAGTTCTCTTTAAATGTAACACCAAGAATTAAAGCGTTTGCTGTACTGACTTTAATATCCTTTTTGATCATCAGTTTTACGACTTTAGAAGCAATAAATTCTGCAACAGAATCGTTAACCCGTCTACCCGATAAAATAACATTAGGATGATAGCCTAATTGAACAGCTTTATGAGCCAAATAATATGGATCAACTGAGATACAATGACCTCCAACTAAACCTGGCTTGTACTTAAGAAAGTTAAATTTGGTTCCTGCAGCATCCAATACGTCATTTGTATCTATCCCAATACGATCAAATATTAATGCCAACTCATTGACAAAAGAAATATTAACATCACGTTGCGCATTTTCAATGGCCTTAGAAGCCTCTGCAACTTTAATATTTGGCGCCTTATGGGTTCCTGCTGTAACAATAGTTTTGTATAATTGATCAACTTCTTCCGCAATCTCAGGTGTTGACCCTGAAGTTACTTTTTTAATTGTTGTGAGTGTGTTCACTTTATCTCCTGGAACGATACGTTCTGGTGAATAACCAACGAAAAAATCTTCATTAAATTTCAGTCCAGAAATTTTCTCTAATACAGGAACACAATCTTCTTCTGTACAACCAGGGAAAACAGTCGATTCATAAATAACAATATCACCTTTTGAAATAACTTTAGCTAACATCTCTGTAGCCTTGATCAATGGAGTCAGATCAGGTGCATTATAACGATCGATGGGAGTAGGAACAGTGACAATAAAGATTTGAACATCTTCTAAATCTGATAAGTTATAAGAAGCCTTATATCCCTTTTCGAAAGATGTGATTTTAGCCAGCTCCAAACCATTGGTTAATTTATCTAAATCAGCCTCCAAGGTTCTATCTTTTCCTTGGTTTAGTTCTTCTACTCGGTCTTTGCTAATATCAAAACCGATTACAGGGAAATGATGTGAGAATTCTATAGCTAAAGGTAGCCCTACATAACCTTGTCCAATAATTGCTATTTTTTTCATGTAAGTGTTAATTTCTAATATATATTAACTTCAATAATGTATGTCTAATAAATAAGAACTCTATTTTGTATACAAAATAATGCGCTGTCCTTCTTGCGGATTAATATTGAAATAAAGTTTAATTTCCTTATTGAGCTTTTCCGCAACCTTTGCCGCTAACTGCAATAAATATGCCTGATTTATATTTTCCCCGAAAATTATCACCTCGATTAGGCCAGAATCTAAGCCTTTGGCATAATCACCGATTAAACTAACGGACTCAACCCCACCTGATCTAGATAAGACTTGATCAACAACATCTTCAATACCTAAAAAAGTATGAATTAATTTCTGAAGGGGCTTGAATAAAGAGTGTTGTGTGTTGGCGCGATAAAGAATTTTGTTTTTCTCTGATTTCTTTTCCAGATAACCTGCATCTTCCAATTGATTCAATTCTTTACGAATAGCATTGGTCGATTCCTGAAACTCATCAGCTAATCCTCTAAGATATCCCTGATTGCTCGCTGATACAAAAAATTTGATCAGTAGCTTCAGTCTTGTTTTTGAAGTTATTAGCGAATCTAACATCAGATTGATTAGTTTATGAGCAACAAAAGTACTCATCAGTAATTAAAAATCCAAATTAAAAAATTGTTAACAATTTAATGCTTATTTAATTGAAAAATCTAGTAAGTACGCAGTTCTTTAAATTATGTTAACCAAATAAAACAAAATATAGTAAATTAACAAAAACAGTGACTACAAATGAAGACAACATGTTATTAAGAAATTAATAATGTTTTGCTCTAAGCCACCCTGAAAAGCATTAGAATATGGTGTTAAATTGGTTAGAAAAACAGTTAAAGTTTTTACCTTGTAATCTCTTATACTGATAAGGTATAAGCAAAATAATAATTGCATTAGTAACAATTACTATAGCTCCCATTAAGCTATATCATGAAAGATTGTAATCACTAAACGACACTTTATTCCACAATAGTGTTGCCCATAGAAGAGCAATATGATCGCTTTTGAGTAACAGCTATCTATATAACACAGCGTTCTATTACTTCTTTAGTCTGAAATGCAGTTCTATTTTTAAAATGAGTGGATAGTTTCTCATAAACCTTCTTTTGCAACCATTGCTAAACAAGACATAGAAGAAATTACAGAAGTTAGTTCAATAAATCTGTTATCACTCTTGTTGAAATGATCGAATAGTTTCTCTCAACCCTTCTTTAGCTGTGCGCGGTAAACGTTGAATTGATAAAGCTATCTTTATTTTTTTATTGGAAACAACCAACGTGCTCGTTAATTTTTTGAGGCGCCAAGTATTCAAAGGCAATGATGTTCGATCACCGATTTTAGATATCCACCTCACTAAACTCTTAGGTAACGGCAGGCAGGGTGTACTAAAACCTGTCTCTTCTTTAATGACCTTAATAATTTCATTGGATGATAACGTTTCATCATCAGCCAGATGATAAATACCAGACTCCATCTTGTCTTTTTTAAACAGGATTTGTTCAATAAAAAAACAAAAATTTTCTACAGAAAGAAATGACCGCTTATTTTTAAATTGAGTTAATGGATAAGGAATACCTTTATTTACCATTCGGTACAATTGATTGAGATTTCCTTTGTCCCCTTCACCATGAACCATTGGCGGACGCAAAATGATAAGCTTTTTACCAAAAGGTAAAGTTTGCTTAAGAAGCCACTCTTCTGCCGCGCGTTTAGATTTACCATATGGAGAAACAGGATTATAGGAGGCCCCTTCAGATAATGGATTAGTAGCTTCAACCTCTTCAATGGCGGCAAGAGAACTAATATGAATAAATACACTTGCTCCTGAAGCAATAAATATTTGAAATGCCTTTTTTGCCAATTCAAGATTAGCATAGTAAAAATCAGATTCGGTCGCTCTACCCGTAAAATCATGAGCTTTACCCACTAAATTAATAATGCAATTCGGATTAAAAGGCTCATTCATCCAGTCTAAATTCCTCATAGAAACAAACTTACAAGTGAATGAATCAACTAATTTATTATCTAGATGACTCCCTATAAAGCCCTTATTTCCTCCTAAAATTAACACTTTCATTCTTTAAGCTTTTATAACCGCTATATTATTAATTTTAAACTATTTACCTTTTTATGATCAATTTTTACCATCTGAATTTCAAAACTATTAATGCATTGGTTGTCTGTTAAAGTATATATTACTATAAACGAAGAAAACTATCCTGAATAATAATCAAAAATCCACACACCTTAAAAAGCTTAATCGAATCTTAAATATTGCATCTGCAATATTCCATTTCCCCTTATTAAGATTCTTTTAACAAAGAAATAATTAAACTAAATCATAACGCTGTGACCCTAGTCTCTTGTAATACATAAAAAATTCTGTAACAAACAATATTATAACAGAAAAGATACATAACGTATACTTAGTTAATATTTACAGAGACAAATATACTTATATTTACTCGATTTATTTACTTAACGTTAAATCTATGTAAAATGCTACAGGTGAGATTGATAATTTCTCAATAATGTGAATTTAAAGCTCTTTTGGGCCATTTTTTTTTAAAAGAAATGCAAAATCTAGTCTCGTGTCAACTAAATACAAACAGATATTAGCCTTATTTTTTAATGAGATATAAAATTAAAATGACATTTATTATATAAAATGCTCTAATTATAATTGACTCAAAATTTACTAGCTTGTAATAAGGCTACACATGAAATAAAAATTCTTAACATATTTTATAAATTCTGCGATCTACCTTTATCAATGTAATTAGACATTGCAAATAGCACTATTTAATATATTTTAAGAATGAATTTGCAGCATAAAATGAAAAGTAATAGAGCGATTTTAATAAGGGTAATTTCTGAATCTTACGGTAAATGCTCCAAGTATATCCAATTACTTTTATCTTATTACCAGAAGCAGTTTTACCATGAATTCTATAGAATGCTAATGGCAAAGAAATACCATAACTTTGGTAACCATCTTTTAAAATCTCCAACCAACATGCAAAATCTTCATGCCCTATTTGTTTAAAAAAACGTTTCCCGACCTTTGTAACATCATACATAGCTGTTAAACAGCCTATTTCATTATGCTTTAATAAAGCTTTATAATTTACAGATTTGCTTACTTGGATCACTTTTGAAATTATATCTCCATCAATATTTATTTTTTGATAAGCGGTATGAGAAAATGCATAATCATGTTTCTTCATGAAAGAGATTTGAAGTTCAAGTTTCTCAGAAAACCATAGATCATCACTATCTAAAAATGAAACATAATCTCCATTTGCAATTGCTATCCCAGTATTTCGCGCATTGGCGATCCCACCATTTAATTCTAAATGAACCGCCCGGATTCGGGAATCTTGATTTGCATAAAAATCAATGATTTCTCCTGTGTTGTCCAATGAGGCATCATTGACTAAAATTAATTCCCAATTAGTATAGGTTTGCGCAATTACAGATTGAATAGTCGCAGTAATTAAATGTCCTGAATTGTAACAGGGAGTTATAATAGATATTAAACTTGATTTCATTAATGATATGCTTGCAATTAAAAATTCAGAATAATTAATATGTAATAGATTAAACAGGTTTGATATATTTATCTTCGGTAATCGTGTAAAATAACTTTTCCCACTTTTCAATAACATTATTTTTGTAGAAAGGTTCAATAGACGAACGAACGGTATCTGAATCGAAAATACCGTTGGAAAGGCATAATAAACGCATTTTTTCACAAAAAAGCTGATTATCATCCATCTGAATTAAATACCCATTGATACCATTTCGGACAATGTTTTTAGGACCATAACCCGCGTCAAATGAAATACATGGGATTCCTAAACCCATCGCTTCTAAAAACACCATGCCAAAGCCTTCGATCGAAGATGTGGAAAAGAGACATATTGAGTGTTTAAACATCTGCAGTGGATCAGAAACGCCTTGAATGATCTCAACATAATCTTCTAAATCATGATGAACAAGATATGATTTCACTTCATTTTCTAAAGGTCCATATCCATATATTCTAAGTTTTATACCTGCTTTATATAACTGACTTTCCATATATAATTGAATAGCTAAGATTGGACGTTTTTCATTAGAAAGACGACCTATCCAAGTAATATACTTTTTATCATTAGAAGCATCTACGAAATTGGGGTCGATGAAATTGGGAATAAACTCTGAACGAATACCGGCCTCCTTGTAATATTGTGCATCTTCAGGTGTTAAGCCAATCATAACATCCAGCCTTCTTTTTAAATAATCAATAAGTTTCTGCCCATATGAAACTCGATAAGTTGTAGCGGTATGATCACATCCTATTACGTGGTGCGATTGTCTGAATAACGAGAATAAAATATTCAATGGAGGAGAACTGGTAATGAATATACTATCGCTCGTATGTTTATTAAGAAATTTTTGAATGGGGCAATAAGCATTTGTAAACCATCTTATTTTATTTACTCCGGCCAACTGCCGTGTATCATAATATTGTAAATCTAGCTCAATCAATTGCACGGCACTAACCAAGGGATATGCTAACGTATGCACTTTACCTAAACTCAAAATTGAAACCGACCAACCCCGTTCGGATAAGGCATTTGCCAACATTGAAATCACTTTCAACACTCCGCCTAGGTCTGAAATATCAAATGTATGTACAACAAAAATAATTTTCATAAAAATTTGTAATGGGACTATTGCTTATTGATAAGCTGTTTGTTATTTTCAACAAAAGAATAGCAGACAAAAAATAGCATGGTTTGTATGATGGGCATAAATAATAAAACTTCACCTTTATACTGCAACACTAAGGTATAGCCCAAAATAGTAATAAAAAACAGACCTAAATTTAAATCTTCAAATCTACACCTTTTTCGCAATTCAGATAATACGATCTGAAAAGGTTTAAAAAAATAAAAGAGATGCCCAAAAAGAATAAGTATAAGTCCAAAAATTCCATAAAACAACACATTTCGCATAATACCTGAATCTGTGTGTCGGTAATATGCTCCATCTGCTCCCGTATAATGACCATCACCCAAGAAAAATGTTTCCCATGAAATCGGGAAATACATCTGCTCTAAGACATCTCCAGATTCTGTACTTACACTACCCGTATCTAAATAGCTATAAACAAACTCAAAAGCATAAGGTAAAAGCTGATTCTCAACAATTTCTTTTAAATTATCGGGCAAAAGAAAAGTGTATAGTAAAAATGAAAAAGATAAAATGATCAATAACAGCTTACCGAAATTAGCAATTTTTTGTAGCCTATTTCCAAATGACATGAAATAAAAACACACCGCAGCCCCTAGCCCGACGAATGCTGTTCTTCCCGCAAAAAAACTACCAATAAAAAGTATGATAAATAATAATACATTTATGAATGAAAAGAAATCCTTAGACCTTTGATGAATAATATAATAGAAAAAAACTATAAATATAAGACCAAAACCTGCCGCCAGATCAAAAAATGGATTACCGGTTAAACCCAATGCGCGTATTCCTCCCATATCTTTAGAAGAGACTGCTTCTTTCTGAAAAAATTCAACAATATTTTTTACTGCGGGAGTAGTTAAAGCAGCAATTTCAATTAACGATTGGAGAAAGAAAATGGTTATTAATAATAATAAAATAGTTAAGAATCGATCTTCGTATTCTTTATCATATATTAAAATGGGATAAATATAACAAGAACACAAAATTAGAAAAAAAGTGAGAACATATGGTTTTATGATGCTGAAGTCAAACGTGAAATGCAAAAATCCAGGTATCAAACCAAATAAAATCAATGTTACAAAGACACAGATTAATCGGACAGTGTATTTGTTTCTTAAAGTAGATACAAGTGTAGATAGCAATGCTGGATAAAGTAAATATACTATACTCGCGATTAAAATAGCAAGAAATGATGAGTTGTAAATTATTGGAATTGGAAAATTAAACACAACAAAAAACAACAATATGACTTTAATTAAATGCATGCTTCATTTTTTTATACAAAAAAAATAACAATCCAGTATAAGTATAGCTCGTAAATAAATATAACCAAAATTCTTTTAATGTATGCTTCGATAATACAAAGGTTCCAAACCAGCGCTCTGATAAGAGCATTTTCAATCTAAAACTTTTATTTGTCAATATTCTACGATAAACCCCTTTTAAGATCATGGGATTAACCAAGTCAAAATTACTCCGGTACATAGAATAGGTATACTGATCAATTTCTCCATCACTTAAGTTATAACCGTCCAGTTGAAAAAGAAGTGAATAAATAGATTTTAAGGCCTGATGCCGACGCAAATTGTCCGCCTGTGATTTACGAGTTTCACTTGTTTCTAATAGGCGATATTTTATGAGTTTATCTGGCAAATTATAAAATTTAGTCTGCTTACTTAATTTTACCCATAGTGCATAATCCTCTACTTGATAGAATTCAGAATCGTAAATTGGCATTAAATCCTTTCGAATCATTACCGATGGATGTATCATTGGAGAATCAATAAACAGCGAACATTTAATGTCTATGTCAGAAATGGGTTTTTCAAAATCCCCCACGATAATATCATCTTGTATAAAAACCCCGGAAGTACCGACAACACCGTAATCTAAATTAGCTTCTAAATATTCCACCTGTTTCTCAAATCTTAAAGGCAATAAAATATCATCGGCATCCATACGGGCAATATACATACCTTTAGCTAATGAAATACCATAATTGAGCGACGCAATCAAACCTTTATTCGCTTGATTAATAACTACAATTCTAGGATCATTAAACTCATTAATTTTTTTTAAACTATCATCTTGTGAACCATCGTTTATTATAATAAGCTCGAAACTAGAATAAGTTTGCTCAAGAACACTATTTATTGCCGCACCTATAAACTTCTCTGCATTATAAACAGGCAGAACGACAGATACTAAAACATTGCGTTTCATAAATTAATAAAATTATAAAAAAAATACCCTTCCGAGATAATGTCTTCGTCAAGTGTAGAAATATTTATATATGTAATATTCAATTTTTATACTCGTACCATTTATAAACGATTTGAGACGTAGTGATCACCAATCACTTTACTCAAAAAAATGAGCCTCTCATCTTCCTTTACTTCCGTTGAAACCAGAGAGTGAACAAGATCAAGATTAATACGTTGACCTTTCCACTTCTCTATAAACCCCTCAATATCACCTAAATGACCATCAATACAATTTTCTTCATTAGGAAGTTGTAAAACAAAATCTTGATTATTAAGATCTTTGTCCTCATAAGCTATGATTATTGGCAAACCCAATGACAGATATTCCCGAACTTTAAGAGGACAGGCTTGATTCATTTCATTCCTATGCAGGGCTAAAGACCCAACTCCTATATCAGCAATACTATAAAGATCAGCTAATTCATCCTTCCCTAAAAAACCCATTTGTTTAAGATTAGGCAATGATACATCAGAAACAATCGGACCAACTAAATAAAAAGAATACTGCGGATAATGTGAAGCCATTTTCACAAATTTATCGATACCGTGCCAAGTACAATCTGGAGAACCTACAAATATGATATTAATAGAAGAGTTTAGAGTTTTCTTTTGATTTATTATATCAATATCTATATGAATACTATTACCAATTGTAACAGTCGGCTTATTATATTTAATATATGTTGTCGAGATTTCGTCAGTAACCCCGATAAATCCATCAATCCTTTTATTCAAATAAGGTTGGAAAAGATTATAAAATAACCTTAATGCAAAACCACAGAATTTTAACTCTTTTTCCAATAGAGTATTAGACTCGAGAACAACTGGATATTTACTAAACATCGCGGTAATCCTCGGGAAAGCAACCATTTCCCTCATGTATATGACATCAGGCTTTATTGTCGCTATATAATTCTTAACAGAACTAGTACTCAAAAATTTATTGATGAAATTCAATTCTCCTTTTGAAAAAAAGGAACTAGCTTTTTTATTTTTATAAATAAAAACGTCTTTCGCAACAGAAGTTAATAGTAATTTATCTCCACTAAAATTCACCTCAGAGGGTATTGATACCACATAGACATCATTTCCTTTCATGGTCCAAGACTCTACTTGCTGATTAAGTTTATTTAAAACTCCACTAGGTTTATCGAGGTTAACCTCTGTTATGTAAACTATTCTCATTAAATATTTTTTGTAATTATATTCACGATCTCCTTTGCAGCATGTCCATCTCCATAGAGACCTCTTTGATAGTTAACGGGGCTCCGTTTCAATATTTCGGGTATGATCGACAAGTTTTGGAAAACTAATGTATTCCATCCTCCAATTAATGTCTCAGCCCATTCAGTTTCACTTCTAATTGTTATACATTTTTTACCCAGCATATAAGCTTCTTTCTGCATACCACCGCTATCTGTGATAATTGCACTTGCAAAGCTCTGATACGATACCGATTCAATATAGCCAACAGGTGCTATAAAGTCAATATTAGTATACATATTAATATCAATTCCAAATGTTTTAATTCTGGAAACAGTACGCGGATGTACCGCAAATACCACTTTTTTGTCGAGACCTTGAAAAGTATCTATTATTTTTATCAACCTTTCTTCATCATCAGTATTATAAGGTCTATGCAATGTCGCAAAATAATATTCTTCTATTACTTTTCTTTCCACTTTATCTTTCACCAAAGATAAAGTGTCGCTCATAACATCTCCCGTAAGAAAAATCCCTTCGTGAGTTATGCCCTCTTTTCTTAAATTCTCAATAGCTTGAGAAGTAGGACAAAATAATAATTTTGAAAACTCATCTGCGATTATTCTATTCACCTCCTCAGGCATGGCTCGATTATAGCTTCTTAGTCCAGCTTCAACATGAATAATAGGAATATTCATTTTTACTGCTACTATTGCGCCTGCGAGGGTACTGTTTGTATCACCATAAATTAGAATAGCATTAGGCTTTTCTTTTTGAAATACGCGCTCTATTTCGGTCATCATAATACCCGTTTGCTCTCCCTGGGATTTGCTACCTCCAATGTCAAATAAATAATCGGGCTGTTTCATTCCCAATTCGTTAAAAAAGACATCGCTCATATTTTGGTCATAATGCTGCCCCGTATGAATTGTCTTCGCTTCAAAATATTTCTGCAACTCAAGCTGCATTGGAGCATGCTTGATAAACTGAGGCCTAGCACCAATTATTGATATAATCTTTCTCATTCTTACAATGTTAAATTTATCCAATTCCAATAGTATTATTAATAATTTAATTTTTCCGTTATTTTACTATTAATCGAATAACATCTTTTACTAAGCCTTTATTAAATATAAAATAATAACCAATATAGAAAAGTAGAAAAAGGACTATTAATAAAATCTGACCAGCAATTGGAATAACAAAAGAAGTACTAATAAATAAAAAGACTAAACCTAATATTAGTACTACAATTAAACTTTCTAAAAAAGTATTCACATATTCCATTAAGGACAATCCACTAAGTTTGAAAGCGGCAATACGCCAAAAAACAAATAAAAAGAAAACATACAAAATTGATTGGGACCAAGCAACGACATTAATCCCAAATTGACTAGTAATGAGAACTACGACAACTGAAATCGTTACTCTAAATATTGTCCAAATGAAACCAATATCTGTTCTGCCTTTAGCTATAATTAGTACAGATGACACGCTGCTTATAGATCCGCAAATACCAACTAATATCATCAACTTTATAAATAAACCAACTTGGGCAAAAGCTGAAGAATATAGCAAATCAACAATCACATCTGAAAACACATACATGATAGCATATATAGGGATTGTAATCAAAGAAACTAATTTTAAAACTTTAGCAAAGTTTATTTTGACCTTATCCAAATCATTTTGAATTTTAGAAAATGCTGCAGAAACAACACTTATTACCAAAGAATTAATCAACAAGAATGGTTTTAGCACTAATTCTTTTGCGACATTATAAATACCTAATGCCTCCATTCCAAAAAATCGACCAATTAGAAAAACATCTATTTTTGATGACACATAATCCATTATTTGCGTCCCTAGCTGATATCCCCCTATCATTACAAAAGGTCGAACTTCTTTAAAGTTAAAATAAAACTTGATTATTTTATTCTTACGTCCATAAAAAACATAAACCATTTGATTAATAAACGATTGAACCAATTGTCCAATAACTAAACTATATAATCCAAAATTATTAAAAGCAAGAAGCAAGGTTATCAGAAAACCAATGATCACGGAAACTATAGATATCTTAGAGATAAACTGAAAATCAAGTTCTTTCGTTTTGATTGTTTGAAAAATTTTTCCAAAAGAATTTATAACAATTTGAACTCCTAAAAGTGGTATTATAGTATTTAAGATATTCTCATTATAAAACTTTGCTAAAAATGGAGTGATTCCACAAAGAACTAAAAAAATAAATATACTAGCTATTATATTTAACCAGTACAATGTGGAATATTCTTCATTCGTAATATTTTGTTTATGTATAATTCCTACAGCCAACCCTAAATTAGAAAATATCTCTGTAAAACCGATGATCATCGAAGCAATCGCAAGAATACCAAAATCACTTTTGTCAAGAAGATATGTTAATAACGATAACTGAATAATCTGAACAGTCGTTCTAATAATAGTGGATAAAGAAGACCATTTAATTCCAGAAGTTGTTTTTTCAACTAAACCCATCTTAATTATCTTTCATTAATAGGAAAAGCGCTAAAAAAATCTGCCCATTGTTTTCCTTTTACATCCCATCCTTGATTTCTAATAAATGCTTTTAAAGGTGGCGAAATTTTATAATTAGGCTTCTTGTATAACTCTAAAATCAAACCTCCAAGTTCATCAAAACTATTAAAAATAGAATAAGGAATTTCGTGTTTTTCTAAATCTGGATAACGTGTCCATCTTCCATTCAAAACTTTTGTATCAGTTAAAAGATACTCTTGCACACTTCCCGAAAAAGCATCTGTAGGCTGACCATGAATAAAAATATCAGAGCATTTACGTAAATAAACCATATCATCATCAGACAGAAAATTTTTCATAATTCGATACGAAATACCGGTCTCTATCAATTGTTGTTCTATTCGACAAATATATTCTTCACTACCTGAATATGTCATAGGAAATAACAATAAAAGGTCTTCATTTATATCATTTTTTATTTCATTAATTGCTTGGATAATCTGAGAATGATTTTGTAAGTGTGCCCCGTTATATCCACATGTAATAATATATTTACCTTCCAGGTTTAGCCTAACTTTAGCCTCTTCGCGAGTTACGTTTTCATGCTTACTAATATTAACGATAACATCTGAGCCGAAACCCAAATTTATGAACTTATCATCTTCAAGCTTAAATATTGCTTTTATATCTTTTTTAAATTGTATTTCCGGGGCAGAAACAAATGAACACTTATCATATAAACTTTTCAATTTTTTAAATTTGGAACTTTTAAAACGATAAACATCACTGCCCCAAGGTGACAGCATAATTGTAGTTCCTATCTTAGTAAGATAATGCCACAGAAAATAAGCGTCCTCTGTAATAAAATGTATATTAATTAGATCATACTTTCTAACATCTATTTGCTTAATCGATTTTCTAAAATCAACAAACTTACGTATGACCCCTCTTATAATGGGGAAATTATATATAAAAGCTGGAAAGCTCCTTTCACAATAAAACACATTGTTATAAGGCATGTTATCTGAATCCAGCCCGCTAGGATACGAAGTATCAAAAACGTCTATTTCTATTTTTCCTAACGCATACTTTTGAGCGTTTAATACCAAATTAATCAGATGTTGACTATTAGCATTTCCTACTATCAATATTCTTTTCACCATTTTTCAATTAAAACCTATTTGACTTATGTACTCATTACATTATCCAATTTCTTTTCACAATGTAGAACTTTCAAGAAGTACTTCAACATTACTTTATACCTTATCCGAAAGGCTTTATGTACTTCTGTAGCACAACCCAGATTACCAATCGTATCTAATTAATAATATAAACCATTTTATTCAACACTCAAATTTTTCAACTACAATATCCATTAGGTACGCAGTTATAAAAATATCTACCCCTTTTGAAACAAGCAGATTGAAAAACACACAATCTAATCTATTGATTATCTTATAATTATTAAAAATAATTTTTAATAACGCTTAGAAACGATAAAACTTGATTCTTTTCAATCGCATTTCCATTGATATAGAGCTCTTTACAAATTGAACGAAGTTCAACATCTTCGACTTTATCAATATAATTACAATAATAATTATCTTTAAACTCTCTAAGATCAGAATTTGTATGATACCAATACTCAATTGGGTTCATATTGTCTTTTGTAGGAAGTTTACGATTTTTATTAAAAATTTTTTTGAAAATAATTGGAACCACGTCTTTAATTGGAATTTTTCTTCCAAGAATTGATATATAGAAAGGTTCACTTTTAAGATTTCGTCCCGTTTTCTCCCAAACATAATTAGCTGCTTTTGGATACATTTTGAGAATCCACTTTCTATATAATCTATGATCCATACGCAAACTAATAGGAATAGAAAAGCAATAATCTAGTAAATCGATGTCATAAAAGGGCGATAAAGTTTCAGCGTAGTAATTACTTGTGATGAGCCCACTATTTGCTCCATTCAAGCCACGTTGATAGAACATTTCTATCTCCTTTTCTTCAAATGAGTCGAATTTTCTATCTATTCCCACGAGATTAATCCCCTTTTTTGAATAAGCTCCTCCTAAACTATTTAACTCACTGCGATCAAGGCTAGAGATAAAGCTTCCGATAACAACATCACCTAGCTGACCAGTATGTATGATTCCAAAATTTTGAAAATTTAAAACTTTCATTAAACTGTTAGTATGTGCTAAACCAAAATATAAAACATTTCCACCAGATATGCTGGTGATAAAATCAATATCTTTTAAAAAAATCCCATTGTCTAAAGACTTGAATATCCACTCATGTCTAAGATCTGAGGATATTTTTTTTGGTATTAATTCATCAAGGTAATCTGATTGAGAAAAGGTAAAGTTCATCTGATTTTTA
The DNA here is from genome assembly GCF_004342035.1 of Sphingobacterium sp. JUb20. Classification (NCBI taxonomy): domain Bacteria; kingdom Pseudomonadati; phylum Bacteroidota; class Sphingobacteriia; order Sphingobacteriales; family Sphingobacteriaceae; genus Sphingobacterium; species Sphingobacterium sp. JUb20. The sequence goes on from NZ_SLYV01000011.1 coordinate 39,393, forward strand.
TACCCCATTTCATTTGCAACCATTGATGTCATTCTCGAGTCAAGCCCGCCACTTAATCCAACTAAATGCCTTTTACCTAATTGAACATCAGCTTCAAATTGTCTTGTTACAGCATTTCTAAACAAAAAATCTAATCTTGATATAATTTCATCCTCAGAAAAATCATCAATAGCAATTTTTTTCGAAGACAATTTGTAATATTGTTCTACTTCAATCTCACAGTCTAAATTTACTTTAATTATAGATCCGGGCTTAAGTTTTTTAACATCTTCAAGTATTGTATAATCATCAAGCATATATCCATAAGACAATAACATCTTCACGGACGAGGCACTTAATTTTGGACTTTCTGTATAAAAGGAATTAAAATAGTTTGAAACTATTATTTTAGATTTACCGACCTTATAATAAATATTTTTAGTACCTAAATGATCATTAAATATATAAATACAATTAGCACCTTTATCGTATATATAACCATAAAAGCTCCCTCTGAGCTGTTTAAGAATAAGCTTATCACTATACAATTTAGCAGAGAAATCCTTAATAAAATTTTTCATTTGATAAGCTTGAAGTAACTCAGCCTTATTTGTGATTACTCCTTGAATAAAGATTTCATAAAGTTCTGTAGAATAAAAGAAATCATCAAAAACAGTAGATTGAGTGCTAATTATATCTCTATCAATCAAAAAAGATCTATTTTCTAAAGAAACTATTAAACTTTGCATAAATATAAAACTACTAAAATTTCCTATTTTTAATTAACATATGGGTATGGCTTATTACACAAACCTAGCTAGATTCAACAGATCTCAATAGTGCAAAAGACTTGTTTATTCACAGCATTGGTTGGATTAAAGATTTACCTTTCCCGACCTTTTTCATTTCTTGCTTTCACAAACCTAGAATATAGAGCAATTATTCGCTAAGGACAATCAAATTGTCTTTTTGTATTATTTTTTAATATTCAGAAAGAATTAATTCCTTATTCCTTCCAATAAAACTTCGAATATCAATAAATTCATTTTATTTATTCATATATATTCTTTCGATTATATCCACCACCTTAAGACCTTCAAGGGCATTTGTAGTTATCATGCTTCTACCTTTTAGTACATCAACTACGTTTTCGATGATATAATGATGGTTAGCAGCAGAGCCTTTATATGCACCATAATCATTTCCTGGATTAGTAGGCGCTAATTCAGGCATCATATAGTCTTTAATATGACAATATTCCACTTCATTCATGTATTGTCCGCCCACCTTAAGCGATCCATTCTCCGCGATCACCGTAATTGAGCTTTCTAAATTTTTATTCCATATTGAAGTAGAGTAATTTAATGATCCCATTCCACCGTTCACAAAGTCAAATGAAACAAAACCCGAATCTTCAAAATCTGTTAGATTTTCGTGATTAAAATCGGCAAATTTAGCTTGTATATTAGTAATATCACCGAAATACCAATACATCAAATCGATGAAATGCGAGAATTGTGTAAATAAAGTCCCTCCATCTAAAGCTTGTTTACCGTGCCAAGATTCCGGTTTGTAATAGCGTTCATCTCTATTCCAATAACAATTTATTTGAACCATAAATATTTTACCCAATCGACCGGAATCTAACAATTCTTTCAACCAAGCCGATGGTGGAGAATATCTATTCTGCATCACACAGAAGACTTGTTTATGTTTCTGAAGCCCTTTAAAAATCAGCTTTTCGGCATCTTGCTTTGTCAATGACATCGGTTTTTCGATTACCAAATGGTGACCAGAGTCTAAAGCTTTCATTCCTTGCTCAGCATGAAAACCATTAGGACTAGCTACGTTGACAACATCGCATTCAATCCCAGATTTAATAAATTCATCTAAGGTTGAAAAAAAAGGAACACTAAATTCTTCTATACCCAGTTCAGAACTTTTCTTAACGTCAATTAATGCAACAAGTTCAGCTTCCTCATTGCGAGAAATCATTTCAGCATGACGTTTCCCAATATGTCCGCAACCTAAAACGGCAAATTTTATTTTTCTCCCCTCCATAATTATTTAATCCGATTTACACAGTTATTTTCCAATTTATATTCTTGTTGGCTTTCTGAACATATAGCGATATTGATTTCGTTAAAATTCAATCGATGTCCATACTCACCTACCCAGCCAATTTGTCGAGCAGGATTTCCAACTACTAAAGCATAATTCGGAACAGTCTTTGTAACAACAGCTCCAGCGCCTATAAATGCATATATGCCGATGTCATGTCCACAAACAATTGTTGCATTCGCACCTATTGAAGCTCCTTTGCCTACATGCGTTTTAGCATATTGATCTCTTCTATTAATTGCGCTGCGAGGATTAATCACATTAGTGAAAACCATCGAGGGCCCCAAAAAAACGTCGTCATCACAAGTCACTCCCGTATATATTGACACATTGTTCTGCACTTTTACATTGTTACCCAAAATGACATTAGGTGAGATAACTACATTTTGTCCAATATTACAGGATTCACCGATAATACAACTCGGCATTATATGAGAAAAATGCCAGACTTTTGTCCCAGCACCGATCTGACAGCCCTCATCTATTATGGCTGATTCATGTACATAATAACTCATGATTTAAAACTTTTAACAGATTCAATAATATAAGATAAGGTTTCTGTATCCATCTCAGTGTGGATCGGTAAAGATAGTACACGGGTACATAGATCTTCACAGATCGGGAAATCTCCTTCACCGAATTCGCTAGTTTTAAAAGCTTCTTGAAGATGTAATGATACTGGATAATATACCATACTTGGCACACCTCGCTCTTGTAAATGTATTTTTAATTGGTCTCGATCACTTTGATTTACTAATTGTAAAGTATACTGATGAAATACATGTGTAGAATTAGCTACACGTACTGGTATCTTAATCCAAGAAATATCTCTAAATGCCCGATCGTAAGTATCTGCAACTCTATTCCTGGCTTCAGAATATTTATCTAAATATTTAAGCTTTACATTCAAAACAGCCGCCTGAATGGTATCTAATCTAGAGTTACAACCTATCACACTGTGATAATACTTCTTAGCTTGACCGTGATTCGCAATCACCTGTAACTTTTTTCCTAACGTAGCGTCATTGGTAAACATTGCACCGCCGTCACCATAACACCCTAGATTTTTAGAGGGAAAGAAGGATGTACAGCCAATATCTCCCATTGTCCCAGCTTGTGCGGTACGCCCGTCAGAAAAAGTATAAACTGCACCTATAGCTTGTGCTGTATCTTCTATAACATATAAATTGAGTTCTTTTGCGAGCTTTAATATTTCTTCCATAGGAGCACATTGTCCATAAAGATGTACAGGAACAATTGCTTTGCTTTTTGGAGTGATCACCTTCTTAATTTCGGTAGCTGTAATCATAAAGTTATCAGGATCAACCTCCGTTAATACAGGCTTTAATTTAAGTAGTCCTATAACTTCTGCTGTGGCGACATAAGTAAATGCTGGCACAATAATCTCGTCTCCAGGCTCCAAATCTAACGACATCAAGGCTATCTGTAGAGCATCTGTGCCATTTGCACAGGGTACTACATATGATGCGTCCAAATAATTACTCAAGCTCATAGCAAAAGTCTTTACTTGAGGTCCGTTAATAAAAGCTGTTTGGTCGATCACCTCTTGAATCCCCTGATCAATTTCACTCTTTATGTTTTCGTATTGACTTTTAAGGTCAACCATTTGTATATTTTTCATTTTCTAAATAGCTAAGTCACTAATTGTATTACCGATAGACAAGCACGAAGTAGCTGCTGGTGAGGGTGCATTGCGTACATGAATAACCTGACCACTTCTAACAATATCAAAATCATCTAACAATACACCAGCACGACTACATGCTTGGGCTCGAATACCGGCACCACCTGCAATCAGATCATTTTCCTGAATTTCCGGAATCAACTTCTGAAGCGCTCTTGTAAATGCTGTCTTAGATAGAGATCTGTACATCTCACCGATTCCGGTCTTACCATATTTAGCAACGACCTTATGAAAGCCAGGCCAAGTCAAAGTCTGAATCAATTCTCCCATATTAATATTAAAGAATTTATAGCCTTCTTTTCCAAAAGCTAATACAGCATTCGGACCTGCTTCAACACCTCCATGAATCATTCTTGTAAAATGCACCCCTAAAAAAGGAAAACTTGGATCTGGGACAGGGTAAATCAAGTGCTTCACCAAATGGTGACGTTCTGGTTTTAATTCAAAATATTCACCTCGAAAAGGAATAATAATGACATCATTATTTTTCTCCGTCATCTTGGTTATACTATCAGAATACAATCCCGCACAGCTTATTACCTTCTGCGTTAAAAATTCGCTTTTATCTGTAATAATATAACATTTCGAACCGTCTTTATTAAGATTAATCACTTTTTGATTAAACAATACTTCACCGCCTAAAGATTCAAAAAGTTCCTTGAGCTTTTTTGCAACAGCCGGATAATCGATTATACCTGTTTGAGGTACTTTAATTGCACGAAGACCAGTGCAATGGGGTTCGATTTCTTTGAACTCCTCTACACTTAAATACTTTAGATCTCGTAATCCATTCTGAATACCCCGATTATAAATATTGTCCAATAGAGGAAGCTCTTCAGTACTTGTAGCAACGATAATCTTTCCACATAGATCGTAAGATATACCATGTTCTTCCGCAAAAGAAATCAGGGATTTATAACCTTCAATACAATTAGTAGCTTTTTTGCTTCCTGGCTTATAATAGATCCCACTGTGGATAACACCGCTATTATGTCCCGATTGATGTACAGCGACATCACCTTCTTTTTCTAAAACGACTATTTTGAGGTAAGGTGACTTCAGCTTCGCCTGATAAGCCGTAGCTAATCCAACCAAACCAGCGCCGATAATAATTAAGTCAAATTCTTTTGTCATTATTTATAACCTTGTATGAACTAACGATCTATATAAAACATGATTCCAGATCGAAAATCAAACCAATGTTCTGTTTAACTATTGTATAATTAAACTTTAAAAGCTTAATATGGTTCATATGGAAAAGACTGCAATGTAAAGAAATCCATCCAATCTAGTTTTTTATATGTTCCATTTACCAAGTACAGAAAAATTTTAATATTCAAGTTAATTTCTTTTTAAAACACCTATATCTTTCAAAATATAGCGAACAGACAAGAAAGAGGTGAATAAAAACATGAAGACAAAACCAAACAATAAACTAAATTTAATTTTACTTACTACCTCTTTTTTTAAAGGAAATATGGGCTCATCTAACTTTTCAATAAGTGGGGACTCTTTCATTAGAGTCAATTTAGACATCTCCAAATTTTGAACAAGTTGACCTAAAATTGCCTTATTTGTTTCAGCAGAAAACTGAGAACGTTGTGTTGGAACAACTCTTTGCGCTTGCCTCGTTGGATTCAGATTAGGGGTCGCATCAAAAACTGAGGCCGCAGCACTAATACTCCCATTCATTACTGCTCGAACAGAATCTGTTTTATGTTGTAAAATATCGATATTATTTAATGATTTTTTTGTTTTAGTTTGTATATAAAAAGAATTGACTTCATTGACAATAGCTTCATTAAATTCTTTAGAAAAAACCTCATCCTCGGATTTAACTTCAGCTTTTATAATTGAAGACTTTTTGTCAAGTGTTCCGACTTCTAAATTATTTTTATTGATAAGAGCAACAACATTATAGACAATACTATCCCTACTTCTTTGTAGTGAACCAAGATTTTTCTTCTTAAAATCAATTTTTAACAAAGCAGGGGTCTTTTCTCTCCATATGTTTCTTATATTATTTATGTCAAAAAAACGATCTATTAACAGTTTCGAGCTATCACTTACCGACCTTTGTAATAAAGCGGCTTCTATCATTTTGCGTGATCTGTACAAATTTAAAAGATTATCACCCTGAAATATTCCACCGCTACCACCACCTAAATCAATACCTACCATAGCGGCCATACCTGCATATTGTCCCAAACTTCCACCTTTATCTCCTGATTCAAGAACAAAAGTTGTAGTAGCAATATAGACAGGCTTCTTAGACCTTGCATATATAAATCCTATTCCCCCTCCAATAAACCCGGCAATTAATAAAATATACCATTTTGAAAACAAATATTTGAACCAATCCTGCATTTTTAAGATTAATTCCTTCAGCGATATTTCATCGTGACGTACTCTGCCTTTTTTATTTTGAACTCCCTCCATCCTTCTAATTACGCAATAATGAAACAATAATAGCCGCTAAGGAAGCGATACCAGTACCTAACCCTACCCAAGCTTGAACGTTCATTTTCTGCCTTGGAGCACGTTTTGGAACTACTATTTCTGCCCCTGGTTTTACTTCAGGATATCCTCCGGACTTGCCTTTAACAGATCCATTAGCATATTGTACAAAAACACGTTTTTTTAATGCATTATCAGTAAAACCTCCAGCTTGATTGACGTAATATTTTAAGCTTTTACCTTTAACATAAACGACATTATTTGGGTTTAACACTTCACCCATTACTTTCACTGTCTCTAACTCCTTGGGTACAGTAATGATATCCCCATCTAACACTAATAAATCTCCTCGTTGATGAGGACTCGCTAGAATTTTATTTAACTCAATACCGACTAAGTCACTTGGTTCAATATCGGGAGTTGAAACACCTTGTTGTGAAACTTTAGCCAAGGCACTATTTTTTGTTTTAAGATCCGAGTCCAATTGACCATCCCCCTTATCAAAATCGTCTAGAGTATCTGTTTCTGTATCTTCACCATTTTGATTACGTCCTTTGCTCAGTGTTCTTTCTAAACGAGCTTTTTCTTTCTTCTCCTCAGCTTTTAATTTGGAAAGGCCAGTTCTTTTTAATGAGGCACCTTCGGTATACGCATAAGAAGTCAATCCTCCAGCACGTTTGAGGATATCAGAAATACGCTCATCTTCTCTAGAAATCGTATATATTCCAGGAAACAATACTTCGCCCTCTACCTTTACTTGTCTTTGTGTTCTGAAACCGGCATCGCCTAACACGGTAATGACATCATACGGTTGCAACGCAATATTTAAATCAGATACAATTCCTTCGTTAATCTCTACGATTATAGTCTGAGATGAAGTAGGATCTGCAACTTCTCTATTATTTAAACGTCTAGCAATTTCAATACGTGCATTTTTTGCTGCTTCATTCAAACCACCTGCTTTTTGAATGAGATCGCCTAACGTTGCATTACTAGCAAAAGGAAAATCACCAGGAAGACGCACTTCACCTTGGACGGTAAACTTATATTCATCTCTTAAATCAAAAATAGAAGCAATTTCAATTTTATCTTCTCTTTTTAACGGAATATCTGTTGCTGTTCCTGCAAGTACTTCACGAACATTGAAATTAATCAATTCTGCCGAATTGTCTGCTCGTAACCGATTGATGATCCCCCTTTCTAAAAAGGCATCTTCACGCACACCATCTGCTTGCTCTAATAACTGCTTCAACGTCATACCTGGCTCCATTCCATATAAACCTGGACGGAATACGGCCCCTAAAATACTGACGCGGTTAGCAAAGCGTTCCAAGATTGGCTCCACAATAAACTGATCACCTGCATTTGGACTGTAATCAGCAAATTGATCGGCGTAAATATCTTTGACACTACGTTCTTTATCCGTCTTTTGCAAAACTTTGACTTTAGCAGTGTATGCATTTTCATTAAATCCACCAGCATATTTAACTAAATCCAATAATGATTCACCAGATACGGTTTCGAATATCGCTGGACGTTTGACTTCGCCTTCAAATTGTACCCGGCTACCATAAACCGGAATATGGATAATATCCTGATCTTGTAAACGGATATTTCCGCGTTGAATGCCATTCGCTAAGAAATCATATAAATCAATGGTCGTAACAACCTGATTGTTACGAACCACCTGAATCTGACGGTAAGTCCCCTTTTCACTAGGACCGCCTGAAGCATATAGCGCATTGAATACGGTTGCTAAAGATGGTAAGGTATATGTACCCGGCTTTGTCACGGCACCGGTTAGTGTAATTCGGATACTACGGATATTACCAATGTTGACATCAACCTGCGTATTACCAGAACGAATAGCTGGGTAAGTACCACTCAAACGTTGTTGGATCTTATTTTTTGCGGCCGAAACTGATAATCCTGAAACATCAACTTTGCCCACATATTCAACTGTAATGCTTCCGTCTGGATTAACTGGCAATTTATATGATGCTTCATTATCTCCTGTAATATCCAATAAAATTTCATCGTCAGGTCCAATAATATAGGAACTTGGAGTTGCCATTCTTAAATTTGGTTCGAAAGTAATTTCACTGTTCCTAAATAAATCGGATCCAAAAATTTTAAGCTTACCGTCATCAATTTTTAAAGAATCCTGACTATTTTTATTACTTTTTAAAGAATCTGTTTGGGATATACCATTTATCTGACGTCCCGCAGTGGAGCGTGTGTTATTTTGGTAATTCTGTACTCCTTTTGGTTGTTGTTTTTTTCTTTTAATCTTTTGCAAGCGGTCTTTCAGCTTTTGAGTTTCAACCGCAGAAACACCTTGTGCACGAGCAAATCCATCCAATTGACCTTCACCATAGCCCATCAATTCAGCACGTTTTACGTACTGCTCAATTTGCGCATCTGTTAAATCGTCAACTTTTATATTTGCTGGATTAGTTTGTGCATGAATCGATCCCAAAAGACTCATCACACACAACAACAATATCACTCTTTTCATTCTAATTTGAAATTTTCACAAAAATAGGTAAATTTATTTAATTGAGAGGCACAGGTATTCACCGTATCCCGATTTACGTAAGGGTTCTGCAATTTTTAACAACTGGTTTTTATCAATATACCCCATTCGATAAGCCACTTCTTCTATTGCTCCAATCTTTAACCCCTGTCTCTCCTCAATAACCTGAACAAACTGTGCTGCCTGCATAAGTGATTGAACTGTACCCGTATCCAACCATGCAGTACCGCGATCAAAAACAGTGACTTTAAGCTTCGATCTCTCCAAATAAACTTTATTGATATCTGTAATTTCTAACTCTCCCCGTGGAGATGGCTTTATTTGTTTTGCAATGGCGACTACATCATTATCATAGAAATATAAGCCTGGAATAGCAAAATTAGATTTGGGTTGCAGTGGCTTTTCTTCGATTGAAATGGCTTTTTTATCTTCATCAAATTCCACAACGCCATATCGTTGAGGATCTGTAACTTGATAAGCAAACACCATTCCTCCTTCAATATCGATACAGGACTGTAATAACTTGGACATCCCTGAGCCATAGAAAATATTATCGCCTAAGATCAACGCTACCTTATCATCACCTATAAATTCTTCGCCCAAGATAAAGGCCTGCGCCAAACCATCTGGACTTGGTTGCGCAATATATTCAAATCGGCATCCAAGCTGCGATCCATCACCCAAAAGTCTTTGGAATTGCGGTAGATCTTGTGGTGTCGAAATAATTAAGATCTCATTGATTCCAGCCAACATTAAAGTGGATAAGGGATAATAAATCATCGGTTTATCATATACAGGCATTAACTGCTTGCTAACAGCCAATGTCATTGGATGTAAACGTGTTCCTGATCCGCCTGCTAATATAATTCCTTTCATTTTTTTGTTTTTTTATATGGTGAGAAGGTGAGATGATAGTGAGAAGGTTAGAATATTGTTAAAAGGTTAAATGATGGTTAGTAGATTAGAAACTTTCTAACGTTCTAACTTCTTAACCCTCTAACTTCTTAACCCTCTAACTTCCTAACTCTCTAACTTCCTAACTCTCTAACTTCCTAACTCTCTAACTGTTTCTTTAAACTATCTTTCCAAAATGGTACTTCCACTCCGAATGTTGCTTTGATTTTCGTTTTATCTAATAACGAATATTGAGGCCTTTTTGCCGGTGTAGGATATGTTGTTGTCGGTATCGCCTGTATCTCACAGTTCAAACCTTTAATATCCCTGATCGCTACAGCAAAATCATACCAGCTGATTTCGCCTTCGTTGCTATAGTGATAAACACCGCCTTTCCATTTACCTGAATTCACAATATCTAAAATTGCCTGTGCTAAATCTTGTGCTGAGGTCGGAGAACCGATCTGATCGTTAATAACAGAAATCGACTCACGCTCGGACAGCAGACGCAGCATGGTTTTTACAAAGTTTTTTCCAAAAGTGGAATATACCCATGAAGTTCGAATGATAATAGCGTCGGGGCACCACTTCTGTATGGCTTGCTCACCTTTTAATTTTGTTGCACCATAAACATTAACTGGATTCACTGGAGCATCCTCTGCCAAGGCAATACCGCTATTTCCATCAAAGACATAATCGGTTGAAATAGCGATCAGTTTTGCATTATGTAAACGACAATATAGCGCAATCTCTTCGCTAGCCAAATGATTAACCTGATCAACAAGCTCTGAATCTGATTCGGCTTGATCAACCGCAGTATATGCTCCGGCATGAATAACGACATCAGGCTGATACATACTCAGAATATCCTGAATAATCATAATGTGGTCCAAAGGAAGCTGTTTTCGATCCAAGAAAAAACATTCTTTCGATACATCCTGATCCAACAGCACTTTCAATTCTTGACCTAGCTGTCCGGATGCTCCCGTAATAACAATACGTTGTTTTTTACTAACCGATTCCATTTTTTTCTTTAAATGCCGTAAAAGATTGCGCTTCTTCATCTTTCACAGAAAGAATCATATCTTCCTGAGGGACCTGCCAATCAATACCTAACTCTCTATCTAACGGATGAACTCCGTCTTCTGCTACTTTGTGATAATGATTATCGCACTTGTAGAAAAATACAGCATTTTCTGATAATACCGAAAATCCATGTAAAAATCCACGTGGAACATACAGTTGTCTCTTATTTTCGGCAGATAGCTCGACTGATACATACTGACCATAAGTAGCAGAACCTGGACGAACGTCGACCGCAACATCCAACACCTTTCCCTCCAAAACACGTACTAATTTTGCTTGCCCATGATCGCCGGATTGCATATGCAATCCGCGAACAACACCATACTGCGATTGGGATTGGTTATCTTGAACAAATGCTGGTTTTGCCCCTACAATCTGTTCAAACTTTTGATCATTAAAGGCTTCAAAAAAGTAACCTCTTTCGTCTTCAAAGACTGTCGGTTCTAAAATAAAACAGCCTTTTAATTTTGTTTCGGTAAATTTCATGGTTTTTATTATGGTTAGAAGGTGAAGAAGTTAGTAGGTTATTAGGTTAAATGGTTAGTAGGTTAAATGATTAGTAGGTTAGTTTCACTTTCTAACAATCTATCTTTCTAACTTTCTACCTATCTAAACTCTTAATCAACTTCGCTAACATACTTTTTATATAATATACTCTTTTAAATATTTCTTCGTCTCGCTTCCAAAAGAAAAGTCTTTCAGCTAGTTCAAGTTGTGTATCCAATTCACTTAAAGAACCCATCGCAATATATAGAAAACGCATAAATTCAGTTTTACCCCTACGTCCAGCTCCCTCAGCAATATTAGAAGGTACTGATACTGAAGATCGTTTTAATTGACTAGTCAGACCAAATAACTCTTCTTTCGGAAATGTAGCTGTTATTTTATACACATCTTCCACAAGAATCATCGACTCCTGCCAGACCTTTAAGTCTTTGTGAGACTCTATCATAATTAACTCTTTAAAGTTAGAAGGTTAGATGATGGTGAGATAATAGTTAGAAGATGAGAAGGTTAGTAAGTGAGAATGGTGTAACTAACTAACTAACTAACTAACTAACTAACTAACTAACTAACTAACTAACTAACTAACCTTCATACTGCTTATCGTAATATTTTTGATAATCTCCGGAAGTTACACTTTCTAACCACTCCTTGTTGTTCAAAAACCAATCGATTGTTTTGGAAAGACCTTCTTCAAACGTTACAGATGGATACCAGCCTAATTCTTTATTAATCTTGGAGGCATCAATAGCATAACGTAGATCATGCCCAGGGCGGTCTTTAACGAAAGTGATCAGCTCCTCTGCTGTACCAGCTGGACGGCCTAATTTCTCATCGACCTGTTTGCATAACTCTTTGACCAAATCAATATTCTGCCACTCATTGAACCCACCGACATTATAAGAACCACCATTCTTACCTTCGTGAAATACCAGATCTATTGCTGTAGCATGATCAATCACAAATAACCAGTCACGAGTATATTTACCGTCACCATAAATCGGTAATGGTTGATTGTTCAGTATATTATGAATACATAATGGAATCAATTTCTCCGGAAAATGATTGGGACCATAGTTATTGGAACAATTGGTCAGTACAATAGGTAAACCATAGGTATCATGATAAGCCCGAACAAAATGATCGGAACTTGCTTTCGATGCTGAATAAGGTGAATGCGGATCGTAAGATGTTTCTTCCGTGAACAGACCTTCTGCCCCTAATGCCCCAAATACCTCATCGGTAGAAACATGATGAAAACGTTTACCTGTAAAATCATCTTTCCAGATCTGGCGCGCAGCGTTCAATAAATTAACTGTACCGATCACATTGGTCATCACAAATGCGGTAGGATCTGCAATAGAACGATCCACATGGGATTCTGCTGCTAAATGAATGACACCATCGGGTTTATATTGTTCGAAAACACGAAACATATCCAAGGCATCGGTAATATCGGCCTTAACAAAAGTATAATTCGGTTTTTCTTCGATATCCCGTAAGTTTTCGAGATTACCGGCATAAGTCAAAGCATCTAAATTAACAATATGATAATCCGGATATTTTGTGACAAAATTTCGTACAACATGCGAACCTATAAAACCCGCTCCACCTGTAATTAGGATTGTTTTATTCATAATATGAGCAAAATATTTCTTAACAGCTTAAAGCCCCTTAACGATAATTAAGGGATTAGCATCAAAAGTAATAAGATTTTATGAACAATCAACCACAGCACCCAAGCAAAACAAGCTAAAATGCGGTTTTCAGCTTATTTTCTTATTAAAAATCAATTTTCCACTTGTTCTTGGTATAAACCAGATATCGGTATGATAACTCGAAAAGGCTTCGTCTTGCCCCCTTCAAAATGTAGTTTCCCGGAAATAGTTGTTAATACCCCGGTCAAGTCTAGGGTGCTAATATCCCGATTCATCAGTTTATAACGGATGGATACTTCAGGATTTGTTAAACTATTGTATTGAAAAGGAAGTGATAAAGACTGATCAAGCTGTATATTGACATCAGGGTGTTTTAAATTGACACTTTTTAGCGTTGCATGCTTCAATTTTTGATCATTGCTGCTGGTATGGATCACAATCACGCCGCTCTTCACACTACGATCGCCGCTGTACTGTCCCGGCCGCTCTTGAAAAAGATAACTGACCGATAAAGCTCCATGCTCCGCTAATCGCTGTTTTGCCTGCTGTGCTGTCCAAAAGTAATAACTGCCAAATAAAAATAATACAATTAAAATAATTACAATAATCATTGTGGGTAAAGGTTAAGGGTTGTAAAATAAAAGAGCATTTATAGTGATCAGTAACGTAGTGACCAGTGACATAGTAACGTAGTGACAAAGTGACCCGTAACATAGTAACTAGTGACAAACACCTACTAACGGTCTAACCACCTCACCTGATAAAGAGTAACACTGTAATGCTCAAAATGGTTTTGCATATAGTAAACATGATTTGCCTATAATAACGTCATGAAATAGAAACATCGTATAGCGATAAGAAGATTATTAATACAATCTTTATATACCAGAATATGATATTTGAACGATGTAAATGTAGGCCTCAAAAGTGAACTGTACTTTCCTTTAAAATTAAGTTTCGATGAAACTAGCAAGACGAAAATGCTTATAAACAAAAAAAGACGCGATAAACGCGTCTTTAATACTGTGATATACTTGATATTGCAACGATTACTCGCCAATAGCATAATATTGAAAACCTAGATTCTCCAATTCTTTTCTATTCAAAATCTTACGTCCATCAAATACAAAGGATGGTTTTTTCATTTTATCTTTTACTTTACTCCAATCATAACACTTAAATTCATCCCACTCGGTCAATATCGAGACAGCATGTGCTTCAGCCAGCGCTTCATAAGGATCGCTGACAACAGTCAATAACCGACGGTTTTCCGATGGAGAACGCGTGCCCAAGTAATCCAAATCACGGTAGATCTGCTCAGCAGACACCTTAGGATCGTAAACAACAATCTCCGCCTCTTCTTCTAATAAATGATCGGCCACATAAATGGCTGCTGACTCCCGCGTATCATTGGTATCTTTTTTAAAGGCCCAGCCTAAAAACACGATTTTCTTACCATTGACCGTATTGTACATGGTCTTAATGATATGCTGTGCAAACCGTTCTTTCTGATGATCATTTAACAAAATGACCTGCTCCCAATAATCGGCCACAGCAGTTAAGTTGTAAGAACGGGCGATATAAACGAGATTTAAAATATCCTTCTGAAAACAGGAACCACCAAACCCGACAGATGCCTTCAGGAACTTAGGCCCAATCCGGGAGTCATAACCAATGGCACGCGACACTTCATCGACATTGGCCCCTGTCACTTCACATAATTCGGAAATGGCATTGATCGAAGAGACACGCTGTGCTAAAAAGGCATTGGCCACTAGTTTGGATAGTTCGGAAGACCACAGATTAGTGGTCAATATACGTTCCCGTGGTACCCAAGCTTCATAGATCTGTGCCAGAGCTTCAATAGCTTCGGCATCTTCACCGCCGATCAGTACACGGTCCGGATGATGCAGATCGGGTATTGCGGTACCTTCTGCCAAAAATTCAGGATTGGAGAGAATATGAAAATTGACACCGTTTCCGGTATTATCCAATATACTCTTCAATGTTGCGGCCGTACGGACAGGTAAAGTAGATTTTTCAACAACAATTTTATCGTCTTTTGCAACTCGTGCAATCTGACGGGCACATAATTCTATGTATTTTAAATCGGCAGCCTGCCCTTTTCCTTTACCATATGTTTTGGTGGGCGTATTGACCGAAATAAAGATCATATCTGCCTCTGCAATCGCTTTGTCAACATCAGTAGAGAAAAAAAGATTGCGCCCTCTGGCTTCACCAACAACCGCATCTAAACCGGGTTCATAGATCGGTAAATTGTTTAAATCTGGATCATTCCACGCATCGATACGAGATTGATTTAAGTCAACAACTGTAATTGTGATAGTAGGATTTTTCTGCGCAATAACCGACATCGTCGGCCCACCGACATAACCTGCCCCGACACAGGCTATTCTCTTAATTTCTCTCATTTATATATATGTAATACAGCATACAACGACCTAAAAGTCTTAACCAACAAAATATAAGGATATTAAAGCAGCTATATGGATGTCGAAATTACTCATTTATTTACTAAATTTCAATACGGAGCGGAATAAATTTGTCAGACAACGGTGAGATCTATATCTTCGTAATGTTCAACTTTTTAGAAGAAAAGAGATCCATGAAAAAGAGAATATTGATAACAGGCGGAGCAGGTTTTATCGGCTCGCACTTATGCAGAAGATTGCTGGATGCCGGCAACGAGGTGATTTCTTTGGATAATTATTTTACAGGATCTAAAGAAAATATAGCTCCGTTATTATCAAACCCGTACTTTGAAGCGATCAGGCATGATGTGACCATGCCTTATTTTATCGAAGTGGACGAAATTTATAATCTAGCCTGCCCAGCCTCGCCGATACATTATCAATTTAATGCGATCAAAACGGTCAAGACTTCGGTGATGGGCGCGATCAATATGCTGGGATTGGCAAAACGGTTAAACATTAAAATCTTGCAGGCTTCTACAAGCGAAGTCTACGGTGACCCGATCATCCATCCGCAAACGGAATCATACTGGGGTAATGTCAACCCCATCGGAATACGCTCCTGCTATGACGAAGGCAAAAGATGCGCAGAAACATTGTTTATGGATTATCACCGCATGAACGATGTTAAAATAAAGATCATTAGAATATTTAATACCTATGGCCCGAATATGCATCCGAATGATGGAAGGGTCGTATCGAACTTTATCATTCAGGCGCTAAACAATAAAGATATTACGCTCTATGGAGATGGTTCGCAGACCAGAAGCTTTCAGTATGTAGATGATCTTATCGATGGTATGATCAAAATGATGGAAAGCCCTGTTGAAACGATAGGTCCCATTAACATGGGAAATCCAAATGAATTCAGCATACGTGAACTGGCAGAAAGGGTGATCGCACTGACAGGCTCCAGATCTAAAATTATCTTTCAGCCTCTACCCTCTGATGATCCTAGACAAAGGAAACCGGATATTGATCTGGCAAAAGCAAAATTAAACTGGGAACCAAAAATCCAACTGGAAGAAGGACTTATAAAGACCATTGCTTATTTTAAAAATCTGTCTTAACTATAATTGCACAGTTTTTCTTACAGATAAACCGTGCATCTTTTACTTAAAAATTAGTTTAGACAGATAAATCGCCGGTACTGAGTTTGACTTTAAAACCAAAACGGGAACCTACATTTTCCTCAGATTCAAAAAAGAATTCACCCTGGTGCGCATGAATAAAATGAGAGACTACCCATAGTCCCATACCCGTACCTTTTTCTCCCATCGCGGTTACCGCATCATGTCTAAAAATCTGTTTGTGCAACTGCTCTTGAGCTGGTGCACTCATACCGATACCGCTATCGATCACCTCTACAACGGCCCAATCCCCATCTTGATGTAAAGTCAGCTTAACAACAGAATCTTCATGACTGAATTTAACTGCGTTGATCAACAGATTTCGGAGTATACTTTTCATAATATCCACGTCAAAAAAGATTTCCAGTCCCTGTTGCAGTTCGAGATCGAGATTGATATGTTTTAAATTTGCAGAAGGCTGAAGTGTCTCAACAACCCCCAATATCAAATCTTTTAAGTGAATTTGCTGCGGTATAAAACTAAGTATGCCAAGACTTGATTTGGTCCACTTTAGTAAATTGTCCAGCACACTAAAAAGTTGCTCGGCAATATCATTTCCGGTGTTGACCATAGCTGAATAGCCATTATTTTCTTCTTCCGCTTTGACCGCTAATATATTAAAGATCATCTTAAGTGAAGAAATGGGACTGCGAAGATCATGTGCTAAAATAGCATACATACTATCGCGGTTTTTAATGGCCGCTTTAAGCTCTTCGGTCTGCTTTGCGATTGTTTCATTGGAAGCTAGTATCCTGATCTGATGCTTGACACGCTGCAGTAGCTCTTTTCTATTAAAGGGTTTTGGAATATAGTCCACGCCGCCACTGTCAAAGCCCCGTACGATATCTTCGGGCGACCGTAAATTTGTGATAAAAATTACTGGAATATGCTTATACAGATCCATTGATTTTAACTGCTGGGTAAGCTCATAACCATTGGTTACACCCATCATCACATCCATAAGAATGAGGTCTATTCTTTCCTTTTGAAGAACTTCAAATGCTACAGAAGCACCGGGCGCAGGAAATACATTGAAAGACTCCCGTTCTAGAATCTCCCTCAATACGTAACGGTTTAGCTCTGAATCCTCAACAATAAGGATATTATAATGTGAAAAATCAATTTCCATAGACTATCTGCAAATACGAAAATACGAACATAAGTAATTTCGTTCTTAAATATAATTATTAATTACCAACGATATTAATCCTTTAATAACATTATCTAACAAAAAAATGAACATGAATGTTTTATTTGATATTAAGATCCACTAAAACAGGCAAGTGGTCACTAAAATCAACATCCCCTGTACGATATTTTAATGCCTGAAAGTTGTCTCCATTAAAAAAAACAAAATCTATACGGAACAACTTCATAAAATAACGGTAGGTGTATCCGTACCCATTGCCAGCCTCACGGAACGCATCTTTCAAATCTCCCTTGATCGTACTGTAACTATAAGAAAAAGGTGTATTGTTAAAATCTCCGCTCATGATCATGGGATAAGGCGATCGGTCCATAATACTCCGTAAGCTATCTACCTGACGTCCCCTGTATCTAAAATTCTGTGAAATCGTGCCTAATGCATCCATCCAATTGCCTTTACTTTCCTGCTGTGGGATCAATGCCCCCTTTACCTGATTCCAGTTTGTCGTCTGCAGGTGATAATTTCCAAGACGGATTTTTTGATTTTTCACAAGAATATCTGCAAATAACGCACAATTAACACGTTCTTCGAAAGACACTGTTCTAACCGAGTCAAGCGGATACTTGCTTAAAATAGCAAGTTGAAGCTGGCCACTTTTTCCGCCCGTAATAACGACATGTGGCATCGTCGTAAAAACACGTTGAAGGGCAGCAACGGAGTGATCTCCGGGAACTTCCTGCAGACAAACGGTATTGACACCGTTCTGTGCTAAATAATCGGCAATCTGTTCCATTGATGATAAATTGTAGATCATTTTAAATTCTTGAACATTGAACGTCGCAAATTTAATATCGACAGATGGTGCTTCTACCGGCGTATTGAACTGGATCTTCTGAGGAAAGTAATGAAAGTTTGCCAAGATTGCTACAAGTGGACAGATACTGTACCAACTTCTTTTATAAAGTGCAATAATTAGAAAAATTACATTAAAAAAGAGCAAAAAAGGTAGGCAGACTCCTAACCATTGGAAAAACACCAGCTTCTGCGGCGGCACAAACAGTGCTAAAAAGGATAGCGAAGTTAGAAGCATCAGGACAACATAAGCCGTTTTAGCAAAAAGTTTACGCAAACGTATAGGTTTAGGTTCCGGGAGGCTGTGCATAGATCAATACGATTATAAACTTTGACTATTTAAGGGAAGCTTTATTCTAAAAGTCGATCCCTTACCTTCTTCAGACTCTACCCAGATCTGACCGTCCATCTGTTCGACAATACTTTTACAGATCGATAAGCCTAGTCCGGTACCTTTATCTAACTCATTGATCTTAAAAAAGCGGTTGAATATAGCTTCTTGCTTATCTTTGGCAATGCCGATTCCAGTATCTTTCACATAAAACTCGATATGATCTTGATGTAATAAATAGCCGACGTGAATCGTTCCACTGGAAGGTGTAAACTTCATGCTATTATTAATGAGATTGACCAAAACCTGCATGACCCGCCCGCGATCTAAATAGGCAACAACTTCTTTTTGAGGTATATCAAAAAAAAGATCGGGTAAGTCGTCGGAAGGACCAAAGCTTAGGGAAAGCTCATTAAAAATTCCGGTAAGCGAAACAGGAGCTGATTCAAATCGTACTCTGCCGGCATCCATCTGCGACATTTCCAGCACATCTGAGACCAAGCGCAGCAATTGGCTACTATTGGCCATCAAAATCTGACCATATTCTTTTCGCAATTCGGGATCAGGAGTTTCAGCGATAATATTCCCAAAACCAATAATAGCGCTCAATGGTGTGCGAATTTCATGATTCATATTGGAAATAAAGGCTGATTTTAATTTTTCAGATTCCTCTGCTGTTTCTTTAGAACGGAGCAACTGTTCCTCATACCTGATCTGATCAGAAATATCGCGCTGGATGGTCCAGACAATATCGTCGCCATTTCCGTTCTTGATAATTAAGGAACTGCATTCGGAACCGATGATATCCATTTCAGGATAGGGAATATCGCACCGGTACTGTAAATAGCCTGAAGATTCTTTTATTTTTTGGAAAAACAATTGCCATTCTTCTTTACTGGTGAAATTTTTTAAGCGCTCATAAACCTTCATATGATCAATTGCCTCTTCTTCGGAGAGACAATTCTGTTGGCGGCAAGCTTTGTTTGCAAAAGCCAGCTGACCATCGGTATGACAGGCAAATATACTGTAAGGTGCATTGTTGACAACTGCTAAAACCATTTCCAGTTCATTGCGGTTCTTCATGAAATCACTCACATTCTGAGAAAAGCCTTCAATGATACAATTGTCATTCTCGCTATATTTGGCATATTTAGTGGTCCGAATATAAGTGATGGGCAGATCGGCAAGTACCATCCGGTATTCCATCGTACTGTATTCGGCTTTGTCGTTATTCACAAAATCGCGCATCTTCTTCCGGTCATCGGAATGAACGGATGCCAGCAGATCATTCATGGTTGTGATTTTCGGTTCCATCAGATTCACTCGCAAAAGATTGGAATAACCGGTGTGCAAAAATTCTTGTTGCCTGACATCAAAACGCCAATGACCGATCATAGCAACTTTACCAACCTCAAGCTGTGCTTTCAATGCTGATTTGAGACGGTGTTTCATATTGCTCCGCTGCGTGATATCACGATATTGGCAGAGAAGATGCTCTTCATCAAATTTATGGATAATAAATTTGAAGTAGTAAGTCTGATCTTCTGTTGGTAAATCGTAATTCAGGTTGGAAGTTTCTCCCGTTTCACGGCATTTCGTAAATTCCAGCGCTAGAAGCTCCGAGGTGGAGGCCGGTAAAAGAGTAAGAAAATTAGTGCCTACCAACTGAATCCGCGAATTAATGATCGGATTGTCGGTCTTAACAATAGCATCGGCACATACATTGTCCTGATCGATCAGGAATAAGGTATCGCTGGTAAGATCTAAGATCTTTTCCAAATATTTTAATTGATGTAATGCTCTTGGCTCCATGCTGTTCGCTAAATTATTTCCGCTGTGATTTCTCCCATCCGCCACGGTGTTGCTCACTCCATAAGTAGTAAATTCCGAATAGGACATTTATATTCATAAATATAAAATAGTAGGGAACATAAAAAAGTTTGGATACATACGGATTTTCTCGCTTCAGATATCCTAAACCTGCGCAAAGGTAAAAGATGACCTGAAGAACAAAAATGATATTAAACACATTTAAATATGAGCTGTATCCTATTCCAATAATAAAGGATAGCGGAAAAAGTGCAAAAAGTGCAAATGGTGTCACGGACCAGCGTAACACCCGATGAGAGATATACTGGAAGCTTAATTTACCATAAGTAAAGACATTCAGTAATGGTAAGAGTCTCTTGATCGATTGCCAACCTCCTGCTGCAATACGTTTTTTTCTTTTTGCCTCTTCCTCCATATTAAGTGATCCTGATTCTACGGCATACGCATCGGGTGTATAGGCAATGCGATAACCTCGTTTCGCAATCCCCATAGACAGCATAAAATCGTCCAACAGGGTATCTTCTGGCATAACGGTAAATAGTGAGGTACGAATAGCAAAAAGTTCACCCGCAGCACCTACCGTAGAATAATACTGAAAATCAAGTTTCTTTAACAGTGATTCATATTTCCAGTAGGTGCCCTCCCCTTTAGAGGATATGGTATCATCATCTGTAAAAGCCACCCTTTTCTCTCCGGATACACAACCAATACTGGGATCGCTAAATTGATGTGCAATGATTTTTAAAGCATCGGTATTCAACAAACAGTTTGCGTCGGTAAAAACCACAATCGGTGTATGGACGGATTGCATTCCATGATTGATAGCGGCGGTTTTTCCTTTTCTGAGCGGGGAATCAATAACCTCTACATCCATGTATTCTCGCAATAACAAAGCGCTATCGTCCGTACTTCCATCAATAACCCAGCGGATCTTTAATTTTTCTGCAGGGTAGAGCAAAGCGCGACAATTAGCCATCTTTGCAGCTATAATCGAGGCTTCATTATAAGCGGTTATAAATAAGGTCAATTCCGGTAATTCGGCTTCTTGATAGGTGTTACAACTTTTATCTCTTTGGTAAGGTTTGTATTTGGCTAAAACAAAAATAAGCATTCCATAACCCACATAGGTATAGAGTACTAGAAAAATACAGCACCAAAAAACAACCTCAAGCATAAGACAGATGTATTTAAGACAAAAATATACTAATTATTTGTTATTATTTATAATATTGGTTTCATCGTCCAGGTATTTTTCTTTCTTTGAAAACAGACCACCTAACGAACGGAATGCTTTGCGCAGCCGAATGAAAAAACTATTCATCAGAGTGCCATCTGCTCCCAATGTATGCTGTCCGGTAACCGCTCGCGCTTTGCGGCTTCGGATAAAGGCAATCTTTCCAAATGATTTAAGTCCTAGCGCCATCGAGCCATCCTCCCCGCGTTTAATATCGGTACGAAAGCCGACATTTCGTCCCTGCTCCGTACGAAATGAGAAAACCATACCACGTACACACAGCTCCGGTCTTTTGATGGCCTGTAAGTTGAGATACACATCTCTTAATGCTTCATAGCAGGTTAAAAAAAACTGCGATTGGCCGGGTTTAGGTAAAAAACTCCATAAACTGAAAGTAGCGCTTATACCTTTTTTGCATAACGTCTTTAAATGTGTTTCTGCATAATAGGGCGGATATAGGGTATCACCGTCCACACAGAGCAGATACTGGCCTCTGGCATGATCCAGTCCGCACTGTCGCGCAAAGCCAGGCCCTTGCTTGGATTCATTATAATAATGAGCTCCCACCCGCTTTAGAATTTCTTCGGTCCGATCTGTTGAATTATTATTGACGACAATAATCTCAATCGGCTGACTGCAAAGCTGATCGGTCAGCGACCACAGACATCCCAGCAGATGCTGCTCTTCGTTGTAAGCAATAACAACAATACTCAACAAAGGCTGTTTATGCGAAAACTTTTGCAGCTGCCATCTAACCTTCTCAAAAATATGTTCTTTGACTTGCCCTACTTCTATATTAAAGGCCCCTAAATAGGGTTTATACCATTTCCCCATGATCGTCTATTCTATAAAGTTATTTTGTAACGGCACAACTGATTTTAACAGCTTGCTCATCTGCGCTTGCCACGAAAGTTCTAGTATACTGCTCCGAATGGCATCTGGAGACAGCTCATTAATTTCTAAAAATTTTAAAATCTGCTCGATATCAATTGGAGATTCGTCCGGTGCTGCTTTGATGACATATGCCCGGTGATCAAAATCCGGATCTGATTCGGAATACATAAAAGGAATACCGCGGGCAGCATATTCCCGATTTTTCAACGTTCGGATGACATCTATTCCGGTTCGGTGCCTTCCTAAACTACCGATAGCAAAGTCGGCCAGATCAAAAAGATGATCCAGTGATTCGCCCCAAAGAGCACCGTGCAAGATCACCTCCTGCTCAAGACCGTACTGTTGCAAAGGAACGAGGATTTCGTGACGTTCACGATCACCGCTCAATTCACCTACAAGGTGAAAAAACACCTGACTGGACGGATGCTCCCGCTTATAAATCGAAAGCCCATGAACTAAACGATCAAAGCCATGCCAATAATGGATCTCGGCCACCGCTAATAAATGAATCTCTTTGTTACTTTTTGAAACCGGACGACGAATAGGAATAGAAGCAAAATCAATCCCGTTAGAGATCTGTAACGTAGGACGCCCGAAAATTATCTTAAAATCGGAAAAAGTAATCAATGCATTCAAATGCTCGGCTAACTGCCGGCGAAATAATCGATCTACGAATAAGTCAACTTTCATCTTAAAAGTATCATATTCCTGATCGTAAGGATAAGTTGGAATCTCCATGACAACGGGTGCTCCGGATTGACGCATACTTTTGATCAAATTGATAGTGAAAGGGTTGGCATTATGATCCGAACGGATATAAATAAGGGAAAAATTGTTTTCAGAAACATACCTGCTGATGGCGCGATAGTCGATCCGTTTCCGAATTTTGGCACATGTTCCTGTCCCAAGATCCACAAGAATATCATCATTGACCTTCCATACGCGATGGCCATTTGCCTTTACGGTATAAGAGCATAGGATGACCTCAGCACCATTTTGTTTTAAACCATTGACCTGACCCCAAATCTTTTTGCTGATCCCGTTGTACGCACTAAAACCATGAAAAACAAAAAAAAGCACCTTCAACCCCATGATATCTTATAATAATTAAATTACACCTAAATGGCTCGAAGAAATTACAAAAAAATAGATAAAAATTGCTATTAAATAATCAATAATTTAGTTCTTATTTTTTTTTCTATTGACAAACTGCATGATATCGGCCTTATAACCTCCAAACCAGACCAATAGCGTAAAAGAAGGAATAAATACCAAGCTTTTGAACATGAAATTATAAAGTTGATGCGCTGAAGTGCAAACTGAATTTGTACCATATAACAGGACAGCTAATAGCCCGGAAAACAAAAGAGGTTTCCACAGACAGGTTGCAAACACAAGTATACTTTCTTTAAAGATGACGCTATACATGAGCCAATAGGTCTGGATAAAATTGATCGTAAAGGTAATAAGAAGACATTGTGCTACCGCTTCAATACTTCCGAAATGGAATACTCCTAAAAGGATACCGGTCACATTAACTATGGCAGAAAAAAGGCCGCAGACAAATAAACTCCGGGTATCGCCAGCAGTTTGAAAGATAGATCCTGACGAAGATAAAACCAGTTGAATACCGACACTCAAGCTTAATATTTTAAAAGCAGGGATCGCCAGTTCCCATTGCGCACCGAAAAATAATAGAATAAGCTCTGCGGAAGAAAAATACAGGAAAACAGACAGTGGAAATCCAATTAAAGCGAGGAAACTAACCAACTTCAAGTTTACACGATTTAAATATTGCCGATCTTGCCCATGTAAACTCAAAATCGGATGGATAACCGGTGTAATGACCTGCGTGATATTCTGCAAGGGAAGTGACATCAGCCTATAGGACTTATCATAATATCCTAAGGGTACCATGCCCAGGTATTTACCAATTAACAGTGTATCCGCATTACGGCTGAAGTAATTAATGATATTGAATAAAAATTGATAGAGCGAATAGGAAAAAATATGCCGAAGCGACTGCAGCGAGAACCTGAACGTGAATTTTAACGGAAATCGCGCATAGGAGATCACAAAAATAAGTAAAGATGAAAATATAGGATTGACCAGCAAAGCATATACGCCCATGCCATTGAAAGCGGCAACTATAGAAACAGCCCCGCCTACTAACTGTATAATAAGACTGCGCAGGGCTATAGCCTTAAACATACGTTCTCTAAAAAATAAGGCATTAGGTACGACTGTGATGCCGGAAAGAAATAAGCTAATCGCGAGCAACTGGCAGATGGGCCGAAGGATAGGTTGATCATACCAGTCGGCAAATATTCCGGCACAGAAAAAGAAGATCAGAGCAAGGATCAAGGCAATATAGACCGAAAGCGAAAATAAAGCACTGAGTGCATTGCGGTCCAGATCTTTGTGCTGTATGACTGTTGCCGACAATCCAATATCGGCGATGAGATTGAGAAAAGCGATAGCGACGGTTGCGATAGCCACCACCCCAAATTGATCGGGCGCAAGCAAGCGCGCCAATACCGCTGTCACCAATAAAGAAATGATCAGATTGGCATATTTGGCCACTGCCGTAAAAAACACTCCCGATAACAGCTGTTTCCTTAGATCATTCATTTTTAGGAAATATAATTCTTAAACATGAGCACCTGCAGTGACCGAATCTGCACGTAGCTCCTCCAATTTTTAAGTACTGTATATAAAATTTTACAGCGATCGGCAAAGGGCAATACATGTGCTTTCCAGACAGCAGCATTTAACATATTTTTTAAATAATGGTCTACTGTATTTTTGTGCTGATGATGCCTATGCGCAAAATCGGAGAGGTATTCGGCAATCTTAAAATAACATTGTATATTAAACAGTCTTAGACTGCTGGTCATGATGGAATCGGGACGTACACGTCTTAAAAAGAACTTTTCAGGCAAATACGCGACCCGTGCAGCCTGAAGATATAATAACATGGTAAACAGTTCATCTTCGTGAAGAAGACCGACTTCAAATTTCAAACCATACTGATCGAGCAGTTCTTTCTTGATCAATACCATACAGGCAGATGAAAAAAACTCTCCCTTCTCCAATTGGCCTGCGACAGCAACAGATCCGTTAATCACCTCAAAGGGAGCTGTATACGTCCTTGCATAATTGAATCCCGCTAAAAGCTTAGCATCAGCTTCTTCTCCAAAAACCGTTGCATCGAAATAAACAAAATCCAGATTCCTGGTTTCGCAATAATCGATACAAAAAGACAACGTATCTGGACGCAACTTATCGTCACTATCCATAAAATATACATACTTTCCTTTGGCATAGGAAAGCCCTTTATTTCTTGTTGCAGAAAGCCCCTGATTTTCTTGAAAAAAAAGATGCACCCGCTCGTCCTGAACAGCCCACTGTTCCAATATAGCCCCACTGCCATCACTTGATCCATCATTGATGAGCAATAACTCAAAATTATGAAAGTCTTGCTGCATAATACTATGAATAGCCTCGTCGACGTACTTTTCTGTATTATAAACAGGCATAATGATGCTGATCAAGGGTTGGTTTTTCATACTCTTATCCAACTGTTTAATTGAAAATCATACACTTTAACCACTCTGGCGGGATTGCCTACAGCTACGCTATACGCAGGAATGTCTTTTGTGACAACAGAACCTGCGCCGATTATGGCATGCTGACCGATACTGATTCCAGATAGAATAACCACATTTCCACCGATCCATACATCATCGCCAATAGAAACCGGTGCTACAGTAACTCCCTGCGATGCAATAGTACTCTGGATATCTTCATAATTATGATTCAGCCCCGAAATGAGGACATGTTGTCCAATATTAACCTGGTTTCCAATTGTAACAGGACCTATGATCGTATTACCGATACCTATTCGCGTATGGTCGCCAATAAAAAGATCGCCAACGGCATTGTTGAGTACAGAAAAGGACTCAACCACCGAACGTACACCTAAGGAACATTGACGAAAGGGCACAAGATCGCGGCGGACACTGTTGTAAATCACAGAGCCACGGCCCCTTTTGACATACAGGAACTGCAGCATACGGACGTACCAGCGTGGCCGTGTCCGTACTGGACTCATGATGAGCCAATGAACCAATCGTTTTAATGATTTATTTTGATAGATGTACTGCTTCATAAATATCCAATGTCTTTGCCGCTGTTTGATTCCAGTCAAACTGTGCACTTCTCACGAATCCTTTGCCAACTAAAGTTTTATATAATATAGCATCATTTTCCAGCTTTAACATGCCGTCGCCAATGGAACTGATATCGCTGGGATCAATATAAACAACCGCATCTTGAGCGACCTCCGGTATAGCGGAAGTATTGGAGGTAATGACGGGCGTGCCACAAGCCATCGCTTCCAAAAGCGGTAAACCAAAACTTTCGCGAATGGAAGGATATAAAAATGCGAAAGCCTTATTATATACTTCGACCAGAAGGTCGTGGGCAATATATTCTTCTAAAATCAGGTATTCCCTTATGGCATGTAAATCCAGCTCAGTAAGCAACTGATCCAGATGCTCCTCATCCAGATCTGCCAGTAGCATTTTCTTCTTAAAGACGCTCTCCTGCAAATAATAGGCATAGGCGCGTAATGTGTTTTTAAGATTTTTTTTAGGATCTGTATTTCCTAAGAGCAACCAATAGCTTCCATTTTCCAACGCTGCAAACCGGGAATCGGAAAAACTGCTGAGTTGCCGAAACCGTGGGCTAACACCATTATAAACGGTTATGATATGCTGACTTAACTGCGGAAAAGCGGCCTTAATATTTTGCTGTTCATAATCCGATACCGTAATCACCTTGTGCACCGTTTTTAGAACTCTAGGAACGATCCAACGTCTATAGATGCGACCCAGATTCTGGTACATCGAAGAATTGCTCCCGATCTTCTTTTCCATAAAGATGATATCATGGAGGGTCAGTACAAGTGGGATATGCATGTGCAAAGGTGCTGTATTTGACGTACAGTGTAAAAGATGGGCCTGCTCTTTTTTAAGCAGACGGGGCAATAATACCTGTTCCCATACCAGATAATTAGAACTTTCCAATACAACAATGCGGAAGTTTTCTGTCGCTGTTAGGCAATGGTCTTCTCCTGGACCGACTGCAATAATATACTGATTAAACCGATCTAACTGCTGTAAGCTCCGAATCATTTCTAAAGCGACAAAGTCCATCCCATGCTTATTTCTTCGGAATATCCGTTGTGCCTCAATTACTATAATCTTCTTTTTTTTCGCCATGTGGTGTATGAACAAAAGTGGTACGTCCTGATTTAATACCCATAAAACTACGCAAGATAGCCATAAAAATAAATGGTAGTTTTAAAAAGGATATTAATGTTCGCTTATTGTAAAATCGATCTGGGACAGCTAAACAAAGTGCTATAAGAAATAAAAAATAAAGCACAAACCATTTATACATCAATATTGGCGCCAATATATAGAGAATGAAAATCCAGAGGGGAATAAAGCCCAGTAAAATAATACGTGGAGGAATTGACCACTGTACTAGTTTATCTAGCATGGACCAATTGCGCGTGCGAAAAATAGTACTTATGTTCTTAAAAGTAAGCAAAAATGTATCGATTTGTGCGGCTATCCATCGTTTTCTCTGATTGGAAAGATCTTTTCGGTTCTGTACCTTTTCATCCAGCACATACACCTCTTCCAAATAAGTGGTGAAAATTCCATCTAAAAGGAGGTGATATTCCAATTCTTTATCTTCTCCCATCGAACTAATTTTGGGCATAACCTGCTTAAACCAATTGATTTCAAACAGCATTCCCGAACCGGTCAATGCTGCCGGGAGTCCCAGATTAACATGGCCTTTCCGAAAGATCGAATTGTTGATCTCTTCACTGATACCGTCCAAATAGGCCGTATCCGTATTAGCATTCTTAGCGATACGGTGTGCCTGTATTGCTTTGCAACCTGACGCAAAGCTTCGATTAACCTGCTGTAGAAAATCGGGATACACCAAATTATCGGCATCCAAAATAACAACGGCATCGAACTGCTTATCTTGCGTAGCGCTAATAGCAAGATTAAGTGCGGCGGCTTTGGATCGATGCTCATATTTTGGAATAAGTACCGTAGCTCCCAGATGTCCCAAGGCAGCATTGGTATCATCCTGCATGCTATCGGCAACAACCACTATCTCATACAGAGATGACGGATAATCTTGTTTAAGGAAAGAACGAATGCTTTCCACAATAACAGCATCTTCTTTGTAAGCCGGAAAAATAACTAAAAACTGATGTTGAAGAGCCGTATTTTTGAAACGCTGTTTTCTAGGAATACGATAGCCTATGGAAAACACAAAAAAATAAATGATCCAGATGATAAATGGAACAAAAAATATTCCCTCAACAATATGCAGTAAGAATTCCATAGTCCCAGTTAATTTGATTTAAACAGCTTAAAGGCAGCGCGGGTCGCGGACCATATTGCATGGATATGCTTCCATTTCCCATTAAGCATAAAGCTACACATTTTTGATGTATTTGCGATCAGCAGCAGATACATAAGAGACAAAATCCTAGTCATTCCGCTGGAATTGCGGTAGGCAAACAGCAATCTATTCCGTGTCAGATAGAAGGTCTTAAAAGGGGAATCAATACCGGTGGATGCACTTTCTTTATGATAGATACAGGCTTCGGCGAAATAATACAGCTGATAACGTTTTGTGATCTGGCAACACCAGTCAAGTTCTTCGTAATATAAAAAATACGCTTCGGGCATCAGACCGATCTGATCGACCACATCACGAGGCAACAACATTGCCGCACCATGCAGGTAAGGAATTTGTATATTGCGGTTATATTGCCCTTTGTCACTCTCCCGATAACCGATCTGCTTATTGCGCAATGTAATTTTGGACAAAGGTGTACAACCGGCAAATTGGATCATATCGGCAGGATCCACATATTTAATTTTGGGGGTAATACCTCCAACTTCGGGATTTTGCTCAAAGAAAGCAAGCATAGCCAAAATCTGCGCATCGGCTTCCATAGGAAGAAGAGTATCGTTATTTATAAAATACAAAAAATCGCCCTGGGCAATGCGTATACCGACATTATTTCCCCCTGCAAAACCAAGATTAACCGAGCTGTAGCAGCCTGTGATAAAAGGAAATTCTGCCTTCAATAAAGCAAATTCATCTTGAGCTGAACCGTTATCAATAACAATGACTTCGAAAAGGAAAGAAAAAGAAATGCTATTAATGCGCTGTAAAAGCGCACGGGTATCTGCCAATCCGTTGTAATTGACGGTAATAAAAGAAAGTCTAAACAGTTGAGATGCCATAAGATAACTTTTTATCAATAACGGGAGATAGCATGATGATACCCATCAAAATATAGACGGTCTGTCCGGTAGGCATCTGATGGAGCACCTCATTGGCATATCCGGCGATCATAATACCAGCAAGTCCGGCGGTAGAAGCTGCCGCTATTGATTTTATACGGTTGTCTTGAAGCACAAACAGGACGTAGTATGTACCGAAACTTAATATGGTAAGACACATCAGGATATAAAGGATCAAACCTATAATGCCGGTTTCTACCCAGATAAACACAAAAGAAGAATCTGTTGCAATACCGTGCATAACGTCTCCCTGATTAGCATGTTTGGAGCCCCCTAGACCAATACCAAAAGGATGATCGCTCATAAAGCTTCGCATTTTTTTCTGGTTTTCCAACCTGACATTAAATGACGCATCATCAGAAAAGGAGAATGCAGTCCGCATACGGCGGATATCGGCATTGCTATTGCCAATGGTAGTGAGATTAAAGAACGAAAATGCGAGCACCAACAAGGAAACTCCCAGAATGATCCATTTCCACTCTTTGACCAAGATTATAAAAAATGCAAAACCGACAAATGGCACTGCCATTGCCGCCCGGGTACCGGAAATCATGAGACCATAAACAGCTAAAAGCGCAACGGCAATATAGAAAACACGTCGATTAGCATCCTTTTCGTAAAAGGCTAAAATTGTAAAAACAACAATACCTAACCCCATATGACAGCCAAAATTGGCAGCATCGGTAAAGAATGAAAAATAGCGGATGCCGCTATAGATGACGTGTGTATGGGCGCCAAATGTATATAACCAGGAAGACTCATACCGATCTAAACCAATGTATTTTTGACCGATCGCTTTTAATGCCCCTAATAGAATCAAAATACCCCATAAACCAAAAAATACCCTTAATTTCTCTAGGTTGTCCAGACATAGGAAAACCAATAGTTGAAAGAAAACGATGTGCATACCGATACTTCTCACTGTAGTAATCCAGTTGGCAAAGGTGGATATGGGATTGATAATCTCCAAGAGACAAAAAATCATCCATAACATGGAGATGAACAGAAATGGGTTGTAATAAAGTTTTCCCAGCGGGTTACCACGAATATAATGAAGACTTAGGCAGAAAAAATTGAATAAGATCAGCAGGTCCAATATAACCCCTGCAGGCAACGGTAGAATAATGTACCGCCCTACCCCCATGACTAGGTAAGAGGCAATATATAAGAGGAAAAAACAGCTAATCGGTGAAGAAAGGCAGTAAATGATTAACAGAAAAAGTAGAGGTAATAAGAAAAACAATATACCCATTGCTACGCCAGCAAACACGAACAGATATACACCGATTATGCCTCCCAATGTAAGTAACAGCAGGAGCAAATGATGCTTGGTAAAGATTGATGACGTTTTGTTGTAATCTGATGGCATCATATTGCTCCAATTTTATTTACCCATGGATGTCAAACCAAAATTAGCCAATTGATATTCTAAGCGGCGTAAAAATGTAAAAGGAGGTAACATGCCTGTAAATTCTTCTACAACATATTTTTCTGCATTCATTAAACAGATGACAGTAGGTGTACCTGCGGATCGCTCGAGGAGATCTGAAAATAATAATTCATCTTCCATTTTCCAGATATTATCTGCAGGTAAAACAAGTAGATTAACCATAGCTTTTTCTAAAAATAAAGAAGGAATCGCCATCAATGCCATTGAACCATGTTTTACTAGTGAAATATCATATGGAGCTAATTGATTTATCCAACCTTGATCAACCAAATATGCTCT
This sequence comes from Sphingobacterium sp. JUb20, assembly GCF_004342035.1. NCBI lineage: Bacteria > Pseudomonadati > Bacteroidota > Sphingobacteriia > Sphingobacteriales > Sphingobacteriaceae > Sphingobacterium > Sphingobacterium sp. JUb20. The sequence continues at coordinate 71,381 of NZ_SLYV01000011.1, forward strand.
GGAATCCGCAGTAAAATCGCGACCCTCTTTATAAGCATATACGTTTAGCCCAAGACTCTCCCAATGTTGCATTAAAAGATCAGTAAGTTTTCCTGTATCCAAAGTTGACGAAAATTTAATTACATTAATAAAATTAACATCGGTGCTGCCTTGATAAAAACCATAAAGTCTATTCGCCAAAACATGCGTTGACCTTTCTTCAATCTGTTTATTATTTTTACCTTTTCTAGCTTTTGGAAATGCGGCGACAACCTTTCCTTTGGTGATGCGTTCGGTTCGCGTTTTATCGCGTAAAGTCCGATCAAACAGTTCAAGAATTAGCAGTATCCCTAAAATAAACGCTATAGTGCCTAAAAAGACAGCAATAACGATCATCTTACGCCCGTAAGGAAGTGCATTTAATGGAAAACTTGCCGGATTAATGACCTTAAGAGTTGCAGAGTTCATTTCTAAACTTTTTAACCTTAGACGCGCAGCATTTAAACTTGATAAAATTGATAAATAAGATTGCTCTGTGAAAGAGATCCCTCTTTCCTTACGTTTGAGAACCGAGCCGATCGGTGAGTATTGGGTATATTTGTGATCTAATTCTTGTTTAAAATCGCGTGCTACATTTAATTCCGCTTCAGATCTTTTAAATTTAAGCAGTTCTTCAACCCACTGCTCCACATATTTGGAATTAGGATAGCCATTCTTAGTATACTTCTGCTCGGTATATTGATCCATAAATGTTCTAAATCCTTTTTCTTTTTCGTCCAATTCTTTAGAAAGCACTTTAAGATCCGCCCCCAGCTTTTGTTGAAGGGAATCAGCATGAAGTGTCTGAATTTTTGAAATATTGTAATTGATATCCGCGATCTGATTCATACGGGACAAAAATTCCGTATTATTACGAATCGCTCTCATATTGGCATCCATACCCGATTCAAGTTGCTTCAGTGCAGCCTGTGAGCTATTGAAAACAAATAATACATCTTGATGTCGCAATTCATATTCTTTATCCAATAATGCAATTGCTTCTGTTTGCTTATCATAATTAATAACACGATTAGCAACATTATAATTGGTAAGCGAATCTTCCTGCCCTCTCAATTCACTTCCGATACGAGCAAGCTCGGCCTCAAAATAACGAATAACATTATTTGTACTTCCAAACTGGAGATTGGTATATTCTATGGCAAATACTTTGCTCAAGATTTCTAATGTCTGGTAAGCAACTCCAGGATCATTCGCCTGATAGTTGATCTGTAAAATATCACTATTGTCAATTCTACTGATCTTGATATTTTCGCGAAGGGAACCATAACTGAAATAAGGGTGGTTCCAATTAAACAAGCCATAAACAAAGTTATCACGATCTGCCTTTTCATATTTTTCCAGATTTCTAACCGTATTTTCTTCTGAGCTTTTATCAATTAAAACACGTACATCTTTCGGCGTAATGGCAAGCAGTTCTTTATAATGTTTGGAAGAAATATAAACATTGTCACGATCAGGATCTCCATGGATCATGAGACGGGCATACAGCTGTAAAGAAAGACGCTTGATCGTTTCTTTAGAATTGATGGTATTAATGATATTCTGGATCGAATTATTCAGAACATTCCAGTCCTGTGAAGCATTAGACTCTCCCGGATCACTCCCGTAGCTCGATATGACTCCTGTATAAATAGTAATATCGGTCTTATACTGTCTATCCAGATTCTGGGTCATGTATATTGCCAGAAAAGCAAATGCCAACGGTAAAATCAATAGCCACCATTTAATTCTAAATATGGCCCGGAAAATATAATGGAAAATATTCATATTGTTATTGGCTGATTATTTTGGTCTTGCTTAAAATCTCTAATGTAAGAATTTCATTGGTTATAATGGACTCGTTGGTTTTCAAAATCTCATAAGCCTCGGTCTCCAATTTTTTGGCCGTATTGAGATCACTGATATTTGCGTTTCCTGATTTAAATTCATTCTCTGTGATTTTATAATTTGCCAAAGCAATATTATAGTCTTCGATTTTCTTCCTCAGCGTGGAAAGCGCTGTTCTCACCTTAGTATAAGAATTGACAATACGGATGCGCTGCTCATCGAACCATTTATCCAGTTCTAATTGCGTAAAACGCTTCTCCATTTTCTGCCTTTTAATTTTATTGCCTCGGTCAAATAGGTCATCCATAGGAATACTCAATCCCACAGTACCATAGTAAGAACTCTGTGTTACGCCGGACGACTGATAGAATAATGGGGTATATTCGTTTGTAAAAGCAGAATTGATGGCAATATTACCATATTGCCAAGAGCCACCGACTCGAAAATATTTCAACCAGCTCCGCTTTTCGGTGATCAATTGGTTCTCCTGCGATTCCATTTTTGCTTCATACATTTCAACGCCAGGGCTTTTTCTCGCATTTTCATAAAGCGTTTCTAATCGAGGAAGCGTTAACTTTGTAAAATCAACCATATCCAATTGATCCATTGTGGATTGGGCTTTAGATAATATACCCATGCATGTCAACAGAAACAACAAAAAAAACCTGCTATATATTCTATTCATTGAAATAATTATTTATCAGTGTAACTATTATACATCCGCTTTTTGGATAAAAGCAGAGAATGTTTTAAACAGTATTTTAACATCCATCCATACGGAATAGTTTTTAGCATAATCAATATCAAGTTGAATACGCTCCTGATCTGACATACTACCGTTATCGCCTCTTTTCTCTACCTGCCACAATCCTGTAATGCCGGCAGGGGCCATAAAGCGCTCAACACTATCATCTGTTGTCAACATTTCAGCTTCGTAAAGTGGAAGTGGCCTATTGCCCACGATAGACATATCACCAAAAAGCGTATTGAACAATTGTGGCAATTCGTCGATACTATATTTTCGCAGGATACGCCCTACTTTTGTAACACGTGGATCTTTCTCCAGTTTAAAGAAAGCTGCTTTTTTCTGTTTTCCGCCAATATCGGCCCCTTTAACCACAGTATGATCATCGATCAATACATGTCTTAATTCATCTATTGTAAATTGAGGAACTTCCGCATTGGCATAGGATTGGGAGTTGCTCGTAATAGCAACCTCTTGTTTTGCATATTGATTATGCATCATATATTCTTTGAGTCGCTTATCAGCATCGGCATACATGGATCTGAATTTATAAAAATCAAACATGTAATATCCTGCTCCGATACGTTTGGAACGATATACAGCGGGTCCCTTACTTTCAATAATAATCGCTAGATAGGCTGTAATGAGTATTGGAGATAACATTAAAATCAATAAAGAAGAAACGGCAATATCGAAAAGCCGCTTACCTATTGGAATGCGAAGTTTAGGAAAGGAAGATGCTGATGCGTTAAACCTTTCGGATTGTGCAGCGGCTTCAAAATAGAGATGGATATATTTTTTGATCGATTGAAATACATCTTTGCTTGCATTGGAACTGATGGTATTGGTCACTCCAGCTTCCAGATACGATTTCTTTTCCAGCAAAGTAAAACCATTACCCACCAAAAATAGAAGCGTTTCTTTCCCATAAGAGTTTAGTTTGGTCAATTGACGTAAATCGGCCATCAAACTTGAACTCTGCTCGTAAAAGATAACAGAAAGAAATTGCCCACGATGGTCTTGAAAATACTGATCCATACTTTCGAAAGAGCTGAAATACTTTAACTCTACTCCCAGTGTATCAAGCACCTGAAGTTTGAAATAGTCAAAATTTTGCAAACTATTACCAAAGTAAATATAATCGCTGTATAATGGCATTATTTTAATGCTTTTTTAATTCTGAGTTTTAATTCTAGCGGATTAAAGGGTTTTAATATGAAATCCTCAGCCCCTGCTTCTAGCAAATTGATACGGGTATTGGTATTGTCCTCACCAGAAAGGATAATAACAGGAATATCTTTTAAAAATTCATTTTGCTTAACCATGACCAAAAATTCATAACCATTCATTTCGGGCATCGTGTAGTCAGATAGTATCAAATCTACGTTATTGCCTTCTTTAAGCCAATTATAAGCATCAATCGCATTTGGAAAAAAACGAAAATCATAATCAGCATTTAAATATAATGTTATTAATTGACCTATAGCCGGTTTATCATCAATTATTACGATCTTCTTTTTCATGAATCATTTAGCATAAAAAGTATTAATGCGAAAATATATATCAAACGGTATTGCTTAAAAATATTTTAGCTCAAAAAAATTAAGTACTCCAGATGACCGGGAGTACTTAATGAATAATATACGGAATTTTATCTTAATTATGTTATTTATTTAAATACCAATCTTTATTCTGAATTCCGCCGTTACGTGCCCAATTTTCAAATAATGGGTATACTGTTTTTATACTTTTTCCTTCTGCAGGATATTTAAATGATACCGGCACAGATAGTGCAAAAGGCTCATTATATAGATTTTTAAATGGATCTGTTGCAGATAAAAATTTACCCGTTTCACGCGAGATCAAACTTTTATTTATTTTATCTGTCGGTGCATATCCCACGAGATGCACTTCATTTCTGCCGCCTATATTTTGGCTGAAATTAATAATAAAAGTATTCAAAGTTGCATATGTAAAGTTATCCAGAGGAGTATTAAACTCGATCGTAACGACCACTTCAATAGGACTGTACTGACCATCCTGCGTCGATATAAAACGTGTATCTGAGACGCCAAAAGCTTTATGCGCATCATCCCAAAGAGGAAGAACAGCATACGTCTGACCAGATTCCGTACCATTTGAACCTAGCGGTAATGCTGTACCTATAAGATCTTTACGGGAATAAGTGACTGATTTTACATTTGAAGTCTGAACACCATCCAGCTGTACTGCTGAAGAAAAACGTATTGAAGCTCCAATGGAACGCAATTTAGCTTTTAAAGTTACTTTTGTTACTTTATTTGCCGTATTTTGAAATTTCGTCACATTCATATCCAGCACACAATCATTCATATCGTAATCTCCCTGTGAAGGCCACTTATCTTCGAAGATATAAGAGTATGGCCCTAAATTAACTTCTGTAATAGTCTGATCTGACGGATTACCACCAGTAGCATTATTTCCTCCTGCATTACATGATGTTCCTGCGATAACGACTGTTGATTTGTCATAAGCAACCAATTTTGCAGGACTATTGATCACGTAATAAGTGTTCCATTGTCCATTTGCAGTATGATCTGAACTAGCAACCTCTAAATTACCAGAATAAGTAATCGCCATATGTTGATTGTTTACATCAACCTTCTTAAGGCGAGCGACAGCCTGGCCAGATGAAGGGCCTGTCATGGTACTTGCCTGACTGTTAAATTTAGCTAAACTTTTTACATCTAAAATCGCAGCACCCGCTAAAGTAAATGCTGTACCACCTGCATCCAATTTATCAAGACTCAAGAGTGAACCTGATGATACCGATATCTTAGCACCATTTGTAGTCAGTGATTCAATCGTTGTATGGCAAACCGCTTCCAGTATCGCATTGGTTAACGTTGCATTTTTTACTGTAAGCGTACCTTCATTTCTTATTACTGTACCATTAGTCGTACTACTTAAGTTTTGAATAGTTGCTACACCATAGTTAGTAAAACTGCCATTTGTAATATCTGCTTTGTCTGCATCTAAAATACCGTAATTGACATATAAGGCATTATTTCTTGTTTCCATCTTAGACAAAGAAGCTGTCCCATAATTGACAAAGCCACCTGTGGTATTCTGTGTCACATTGATGAGGTTAAGGGATCCTGACTGTGTAATGGTCAAATTATTATTGTTACCAAGATTTAACTCATAGCTCGGGTTTTTCCATGCGCCCTGAACATAAATCTTTACATTACTTGTTCCGTTATTTGCATCGATCTTACCTGTAAAAGTTACTCCAGATTTGATGACATATGATTTATTGGCAACTACAGATACGTTACTGTTTCCACTGATCTCAATTGCATCATTAGGAACCACCACTGTAGGAGCTACCGCTGCATTTGCTGATGCAGCTTTCACATTTGAAATATTTAAATTTCCAGATGCACGTACGACGCTTGCCTTATTTGAGTTTGATGTAGCAGCAGGTGTTACATTGATGGTGTTCTTTGTCGCATCAACAGCTAACATCGTTACAGAGGCAATACCTAAAGGAGAAGTTTCTCTCAGATAAAGATACTGTGACATGGTAGGCATCATTAATTTGCCGGTAAAATCTTGCCCCTGTTTTGCTTGTCCCGCAGCCAATAAATTTGCTCCACTTCCTAAAAGAGGATCGTTATCAAAAATTTCAATTCGATAAAAATACTGACCTGAAAACTTATCTTCAACCGCTACACGAAATTCCATGACTTTAGAAGAATTCCAGTTAAAATCCGCCGGGATCTTAGCCCCGTCAGGAAATAATGTTGAAGAGCCCGCTTCTGGTTCTTCATACAAGTCCTTCACTTTTGAACAACTTGCTGCAAAGACAGTCAGAGCAACAAGGTTAATTAAAAAGAAATTAAATCTTTTTACTTTATACATAATAGAGTAGATTAATATAAACAGGCTAACAGCTAACAATAAATCTGATCCACATAACTGATCCTCAAAAGAGAAACACTTAACATCAACCTATTTAGTACAAAAATAGAACTAATTTTAGATACATACATTTAAAAAAAAAGATATTGAACAATAATTTGGGAGGTGTAGCTATACAACTACAAATTTGTAGTTGCATAGCTACAAACTAGAGGTGATATTGACATCAATCGCACTCCATTTTTTTTTCAGTCAGTCTTTTACTGGAAAATAAGTTATATAATGAAACCTCAACATCTTAGAAAGAGAAACTTTTACCGCTATTATAAATTTTATACTAATAATGCGATTACTCCAACAACTTAAGTAAATCTCTTTTTGAGGGACTATCTTTGAGTGCCTGAACATGATAGAGTGCATCTGCGAGATTGCTATCAGATCTTTTTGAAAGGTACCGCTTCACATAATGATTTGCATGATCGTATAAAAATTTTCTACAATCTATATTTATACCGATCCCGTCGCCAAAATCTCCATAAGTTAATCCTGTTACCTGCTCATTGGAGGAGATTGATGCGATCATGCTCTTTTTTAATCCCGATATATTTAAGGTCAAAGCTGGAAAATAGAAATTCTTTCGATTTGGAAATTTCACCTTTATTTTTATCTCACTTCCAACTCTGTTAATCTGCACATCGGCATGCTGTCTATAATAATTATATTCATAATACTCTTCCTGTGAAGGAAACCAAAGCACATCAGTACCTTCTTGTCCATAGCTATCATTTAGCCACATTAGAAATTGTGCCCATTCATGATCCGTTTCATGAACGCCAATATGAACGGCGGCACGTTGCTGCGGATCAACGGCAAGTTCGTTAATTACTAAATTCTTCACCTCAGAACTATGATTAACAAATACACGTGAAAATGTCATTTTATTGAGGTCGGAATGGACCTGATAAGGAATAAGCTTTGTTGCTCCGGTCTGTGCGACCATGGTCTCCATATCAGGATCGCGCATTGCAGCAGTGAGATAGCGCTTATCTCCATTAGGTTCGGCAAAAAATTTAACACCTCTACCATCCAAGGATTGCTTTGTAATCTTTTGGGCATGCGCAAAATGTTTAACCAGTGAATCAACATGATCAAGGGCCAAGGTGTTTAAGTCATGAAATGCAATTCCATTGCCCGTATTTAAGATTTCCCGCACATTATTCCAGCGCAGTCCAGCCTTCATGTAGAAACGAAAAAAGTTTTCTTTATATCCAGGATTTACAGTGGCTGGTGCTTGCATAAAATCCCACTGTGGTGCAAGTGTAGTTGTAAAATGAAACCTAACCTCATTACCAAATCCATCCGTGCTACCCAATGTCTTACCTAACGAATAAGTCGATGGCGGTAAATCCTCTGCCTCTAAATTTTCCACATCATAATAGTATTTTTTATTCGGGTCGGAAACATCAATCGGCTTTCCATTGATAGCAGCCCAAGTCATACTGAACGCAGATTGTTTACAATCGTCTTGTGTCAACATAAATAATAAGCTCTTGTTATATTTCAAAGGAGGTAAGCTCATGTCTAGATCTTGCATGCCTTGTGGAACCGATGCCAGGTTTATGGTAATTTCAGCCTCGGCCCCGCTAACCTCCTTTGAAAAGGGATAAAGATAGCCTGGTTTGCTAGATTCATTATTTGGCGGAAGATTTTCATCATTCGGAGGATTCTTTTCACCCGTATATAAATTCTTCTTCATGCACGATGAAAAAGAAAAACAAATAAAAGAAATTAGAAGAGTTACTTTATAAAATTTATAACACATGCCCAAATATAATCGTTATATCTGAAATTTTTTTAATTGACCTTAATTTCAAATAGTGCTTTCATAATTTAAACGCATCTTATATAAAGAATTGCACAGCCTAAACCGCCGATTTACACTAATCGATCTAAGATGTAAACTCTTTTATGTTTCTTATGACAACAAGATGCTTCTCAAATAATAGATCTAATATTAAAAGACAAAAAATGGGAACCCACATACTAGTAGATTCCCATTAATGCATCAATATAAAAAGCCGTATGTTTTTAATAAAACGTGATCTTACAAAAAACACATAACGCTTTTCAGTTTGTATATTTTTAATCGATCAATTTGGACTGGTGTCGTTCCAACGTGTTGTATATTTTCTTCACATCCTGGGAGTTTTCTTTTTGCAGCACCAAAATTGCATCTTTGGTGTACACCAAGATTGTATTTCTCAAACCAACAAAGGCACTGTAAATATCTGTTCCGATGACCATATTACCATTTTCATCCGTAGGATGTCCCGTATGTTTCAGATAATCATACATCGATTCAAATGAACCCAGATCAGACCAGTTAAAGTGTGTTGCCACAACGCGAATTTTTTTGGAACGCTCCATCACAGCATAATCAATACTGATCGATGGAATCTCCTTGGATAATGTTTCATCTAAAATACCATCTTTCTTATGTTGCCATGCGGCTAATGCTGTTGCATAAACCCGGGGCTCAAACTGTTGCAGTTCGTGCAATAACGTGTCGGCACGAAAACAGAACATACCCGAGTTCCATAAGAAATTACCCCTTTCTATAAAATCTTCTGCAGTTTCTTTATTAGGTTTCTCTCGAAAAGAGAGTACCTGGTCACCTTTGTATTCAATATAACCATAACCCGTCTCCGGCTTAGTTGCCTGAATACCAAAAGTAACTATATACCCTTGGTTTGCCTTTTCAATTCCTTCTTGAATAGCTTTATTATAGCTTTCGTCGCCCACGATAACATGGTCTGAAGGAGTAACAACCAAAATATCATCGGCATTTGCAGCAAATGCAGCAAATGCAATCGCTGCAGCTGTATTACGAGGAGTAGACTCCACGATGTCAATATACTCCACCCCGCTGTTCTCCATGACTTCGCGGCTCAATTGATTATTATCTTTATTCCCCACAACAATAACCTGGTTGCATAAATCCCGATTACGGTTGACAGTCATCTCAAACAAAGATCCCTCTTTAAACAAGGATAGATATTGTTTAGGAAAACTTTTACGCGAAAGCGGCCATAAGCGGCTACCCACTCCACCCGATAAAATCACATGTACGATATTGCTCATTCTATTTTTATAAATTATTTTCTTTTTTAGTGACGTAGTGACTAGTAAAGTAGTAACGTAGTCTTTTCTTAGTAACGTAGTGACGATAGTGAACTAGTGACGAGTTATCTGCTACCGTCGTTACTCGATTACTTAACTTTCTCCGCTTCCTTCGCGGCAACTTCTTTCCGTAAACCAGTACTTGAAAAACGGTGGCTACGTTTATTATAATAGATGTCGATACCTTCTTCCACACAATATTTCTTTCCGGTGAAATCCATATCACGGTATTCTTCTCCAATGATACGCACCTGAATAGGCAAAGCTTTGATCATATCGATCAAGTCCTGTTCGGTCTCGTAAGGAATAATCTCGTCCACATAACGACAACCTTCTAATTGGATATAACGCTCCACAACAGTTTGTGTAGGTGCAGATTTTTCTGGTGAAACTTCTGAAGGATCGGTATTGAGTCCAACGATCAGATAATCGCAATTGCGGCGTGCTTCCTCCAACATCATAATATGTCCGGCATGCAACAAATCAAATACACCAAATGTAATTCCTATTTTCATGTAATGTGTTCTTTCTTTTTTAGTTACGTAGTTTTTTTTAGTATCGCAGTAACTAGTGACCAATAACTTCTTTACTCTGATACTTTCTAACCTTTTTCCTCCTCATGTTCGGCAACGATACGACGTAGACCTGAACTTGAAAAACGATGATCGCGGCTGTTGAAATACAACTCGATACCAGAGTCTTCACAATATTGGCGCCCCGTAAAATCACGCTCACGGTATTCATCACCAACAATCCGAACATCGATCTTAAACGAACGCAATACATCCTGCAGATCCTGTTCTGTCGCATAAGGCACAATCTGATCCACATATTTACAGCCTTTGAGTTGAATATAACGCTCCACAACAGTTTGTGTCGGTTTGTTTTTCTCAGGACGGTCCAACGTAGGATCTGTCTGCAGGCCGCAGATCAGGTAATCACACTGACGTTTAGCATCTTCCAGCATCTTGATATGACCTGCATGTAACAGATCAAACGCACTGAAAGTAATGCCGATACGCATTTCTTTAGCAGGTATGGTAATCATATTTAAAATAATAACAACATGAATTAAGCACAGTTTTTTACTATCTCAAAGATAGAGATTATTTATAAAACAAAAGCTGTCGTGAAAAGTTCTCGAAGAAAGCGTATTGAATTACAATAACCAGCGTGAAGACCATTTCTCATTTTACAACAGACAAAATAACGAGCTCTTTATTAATTCATTAAAAAAACATCAGACATTAAATCCTTGCGGTCTAACCCTAAACCAGCATTAAAATTAAATGCTAAAGATGAAAAAAATCAAGCAATTGTTTTTAACTTCACCTCAATAATATTGTATATCAATCACAATATCGCTAAGTTTGTTATCATTAAGCTAATTATAATGAAATGTGTACCCTTTAATGTGCTGTGTATAGGTGGAGCAATCACTTTACTATCCATAGCATGCAATCCGAAACCGAAGTCTGTTCAACAGGATCATGCAGATAAAGACAAGAAAACCATCGTCTACACCGGTGCGGACAGTGCTGTATTGAGCTACTGGGACAAAATTGATATGCAGGATACCGCAAAAATTAAAGATCCCAATATTGGCGAGCAGAAATTAGCTGACTTTATCTCGGCACTCAATTCAGTCTCGGATACTGTAGCGGATCATGCTGTAGCACGCATGTTGGACAAAGCAAAAGGAAACAAAGTAACTTTTGATCATTTTATTAAATTATACGAACACTACCTTTACGAAGGTAATTCACCTATGCGTAATGATAACCGATACGAATCTATACTGCGCTACCTTATAAAAACCGATCAGCTGACAGACCTTGAAAAAGAGGCCTACCGCCCGGTTTATAAATTGGTACAGCGGAATAAAGTAGGTCAAGTAGCCGAAGATTTTAGTTTCGAAACCAGCGATGGCAAAACCCAAAAGCTGTCAGATGTGAAGTCAAAATATACACTACTGTTTTTCTACGACACCGAATGTCCGCACTGCAAGGAAATGATTGCGGCGCTTAAAGATACACCACAAGTTGTTGATCTTTTTGAAAAGAAACAGATTCAGATGGTAACCATCGAACCTTGGGGTGACCGTACTAAATGGAAAAACTTTCAAACGCATCTGGCAGAAAATTGGATCAATGGTTTTGATACCAAATCTGTCATACAGAAAAAACGACTTTACGATACCAAAGCTTCGCCGACAATCTATCTTTTAGATGCCGACAAAAAGGTGATATTAAAAGATACCGAACTGCAACAGGCTCTCCAATATGTGGTCCAGCTCACCTAGGTTAGGAAAGATGGATAAAACAGAACCACGTATCATCACGAATGAGTTGTATTTTGAAGAAGTACAACGTTTACTCCGCGAAGGAAAAGAAGTTTGCATCCGCATAAAAGGCAATAGCATGTTACCTTTTATCAAGAATGGAGACCGAGTATTGCTTGAAGCTTATCGTGGAACTCCTTTACCCTCAGGAGCAAACATCCTGGCTAAGCATGAAGGAAAGTTTGTTTTTCATCGCTATGTGGGTAAAAAGAATGGAAACATTGTTCTTGCCGGGGATGGAAATATCGCATTGCACGAGTACGTAACATCATCCGATATTATAGCGATTGCCACAAAGCATTATTCAGGAGACAGTGATCTCGCAAAAGATATCAGAAGCTCCTGGCCACGTTTTAGAGGCATGAGCTGGTACCGGCTAAGAATCGTTAGAAGGGTAATCAATGCCCTAAAAAGAAGGTTTCTGACCTAATTTCTTAGAATGCGAAGGATTGATTAACTTTGATTTTACTAATTTTTTAACTTTAACATAAATGAAATTAAGAACGGATTTAGTTTTAAGAACAATAGGTTCGGATCATATGATTGTGGATCCTAGTCAAGATATGGTCGATCTTTCTACAGTATATACGCTGAATGATTCTGCGGCATGGCTATGGGAGCAGTTGCAGGGTATTGAGTTCTCAAGCGCAACTGTAGTTGATCTGCTATGCGAACACTATGAAGTAACAAAAACACAGGCACAAGCTGACGCAGAAATTTTAATTCAGGATTTCGAAAAACAGGGTTTACTGCAAAAATAAATGTCAAAAAGCACCACCAGCTGTGACCAATAATAATAACTTGAAACAGCATATCCGCTGGGCCTGGTCGATAAGTCAGGGATACCGATCAAAACTGCTCCTGTATTTTATATTGGAGCTTATAGCGATTGTACTTTCCCTACTTTTTGTGTACCTCTCCAAAAAAGCGGTAGACATGGCCATCTCTCCGGAAGACCTTCCGCTGAAGTGGACACTGATCGGAATTGTGACGAGTGTTGCTGTTGGGATCGGTATCCGTGCATATACCAGCTGGCTAAATGAGCGAATCAAAATGATGATGACCTTTCAGCTGCAACGGAATATGCTCGATGCACAGATGCTCTCGGTCTGGAAACTTATCAAAAACTGGCATACAGGCGATATCCAGATCCGGATCCAAACAGACTGCGAAGAAGTGGCCACTATGATCGCAAAATCGGCACTTTCATTTCTGCTTACCGTTATACAATTACTGGCATCACTGGCGTTTTTATGGTATATGGATCCGATGCTCGCACTCATGATCCTCGCAATATCGCCGCTATTTTTATTTTCGAAAATATACTTCCAAAAAATGCGCAAGCTGAGCCGGGAAGTAAAAAGTGAAGAGAGTAATTTCTCTAATATCCTGCAAGAAAATCTTCGCTTTCGACTCTTGATCCGGGCTATGGGAATCTTTCCAAAAAGAAGGCAAAAACTTACCGCCAGCCAGCAGGAGCTTTTCCTATTGAAAATGAAACAGCTCAATTTTTCAACTTATACCCAGAGTGCCATGAAAATCTGTATCAATGCGGGCTATCTGCTTACCTTTATTTGGGGAATCTATAGATTGCACAGTGGGCAGATCTCATTTGGTACCATGACAGCGTTTTTGCAGTTGGTAGCACGTATACAAACACCGATTCTCGCATTGATCACCTATATACCCGGTTTTGTGCGATTCAGAGTTTCTGCCGACCGTCTCTTAGAACTTAAAGAAGGTGAGATAGAACCGCAGATCGAACAGCACAGGCTACTGGAAACAACAGCACTACAGATCCAGGATCTATCTTTTAGATATGAAGATAAATGGGTCTTAAATAACTTGAATTTAAACCTAGCCGCAGGTCAGCCCACGGCTATAGTGGGGCCAAGCGGTAAAGGAAAAACAACCCTGATACGCTTACTGCTGTCGCTGATCAAAGCAGAAAAAGGCCAGATATTACTCACAGATCGGGAGGGTACCAGACCCTTAACTGCTGCACACCGCATCAATTTTGCCTATATTCCACAAGGAAATTCACTTTTCAGTGGCACTATTCGGGAAAACCTGATGCTCCATGTTAAAGAAGGCGAGCATATTGCTTTAGAAAAAGCCCTATGGATTGCCTGTGCAGAATTTGTACTGGAACTGCCTGACGGTGTAGACACCGTAGTCGGTGAATCGGGAATGGGCTTATCCGAAGGGCAGGCGCAACGCATTGCGATTGCCCGAGCGCTGATGCATAATGGTGATATCTGGTTATTTGATGAAGTGACTTCGGCACTGGACAGAAATACGGCCGACACACTGATCAAAAGACTTTTAGATTTTGGGCAAGATAAATTATGCCTTTTTGTAACACACGACTTAAACTTGGCCGATACATGCGTACAGCGTATCTATCTCGACTAATGAACGCGCTATGATTTTAACAAACCCTACTGAATTATCGAAAAAATGGTATAAAATAGCCGATCTAATACTGGAGATCAACTATCCGGCTAGCCTAGATCTGGAAAAATTATTACCCTCTTTCCGTGATTTTCAACACAATACAACGAAAGAAAACAGAACCATCCAAGTGAACTTGAGTATGGAGCAAGCTCCTCAAGGTGAAGACCTCGGACAACTCTTAAGTGATCAGTCCATATCATGGGGCGACCGTTTCTGTTTCTACGAAAAAGGAAATACATTTATCACGACAATAGCCAATGATCGGGGTACCGATTTTTGGTATCTGTACAGTGAAAGAGATTTTGCTCAGTCGACCATTTATATTCCAGAAAGTACCGAAACAGAACAGAGTGCAGTTATCTGCTGGATGTTGATGATGCTTTTTGGTCAAGCCGCTCTCTTGCACGATGTCATTATGATCCACGGATCGGTCATCAACCGAAATGGTCAGGGCATAGCTTTTTTGGGTAAAAGCGGCACAGGAAAAAGTACGCATAGCCGTCTGTGGTTAAAACATATTCCAGATACATCATTGCTCAATGATGATAATCCGGCGATCCGGATTACAGAAAATGGCGTGATTATATATGGTACTCCATGGAGCGGTAAAACGCCTTGTTATAAAAATGAAGCGATACCATTAAGAGCATTTGTACGTCTGCAACAGGGGCCTGAAAATATATTTGAACCATTAGCAGGCGTAAAAGGTTTCATTGCAGTATTGCCAAGTTGTACAGCTATTCGATGGAATAAAGATCTTTTTGCCATGATGAACAGTACATTGGAAAAAGTAATCAGCCAGGTTCCTGTTGGTTTTCTAAAATGCTTACCAGATGAAGCGGCTGCACAGCTCTGTCATAAAAATATTTTTGCAACAACATCTTAAGTCAAAATGACACAGATTAAGACCATGGTTACCGCATCATAATTCAATATTAAATGAGGTGCTATAGCTGATTTGTTACTATAAAAAAGAGCATTATCGATATCGATAATGCTCTTTTCATTTATAAAATTTTAGTGATCAATTTAATCACTCTTTCTAAAGACGACACGACTAGTTCTTCAAAAGACCTCTTTCAGGTAACGTATTCACAGCACCACCGAGTGACATACGGGAATGTTGGCTAGCGCGCACACGGGCGGAGGTTTTCTTTGTACTTCCCGGAACAGCATCTTCCAAAGCCGTCTCTAACATCGTCTCTTGGGTATCACCTGTTGGTAAAAAGATATAATCATTTACATTCGGCTTATCGGCCACTAATCCATCCCAGTAATCTGCGAAACCTGCAGAATTTTTCAACTGGAAAGATGCTGGCCAGAAGGAAACACGGTCTTCAATAATCTGTTCGAAAAATCCAACAGGTTTACCATAAGTATGTGTTCCTGTCGCAATAATCTGCACGTTCATATAAGGTTTAAGGACATTAATCAGCATCTCTGCCGCTGAAGCCGTTTTTTCACTTACCAAAAAATACACTTTACGCAGATTCAACGTACTTGTCTGACTGAAATATGTATCTCTGAACATACCATTGGTACCTTTCTGAGTTCGCTCCATATAAGCGTTACAGATATAGGTCACCATCAGCTTTTTATCTGGAACTTTTGTCCCCGCTATTTTGTTCGCGATATATACCGCAGCATCAACATAACCACCCGTATTATATCGCAAATCTACGATCAAGTCTTCGATATGCTTGTCCTCAAAAGTTTTAAAAGAAGCATCTACGCGTTGCTGATTATAATTATTACGTTCTATTTCTTCAAATGAAGAAAGTGCAAAATAGCCGACATTTTTACTTGGATATTCGTAAACCTCCTCGTGATAAATTGGATCGATGGTATATGATCCATAAGAAAGACTTACATTATAAGTAGTTCCATCCTGACGCAAAAGCGCTAGCTGAAGACCACCACCTTCCAGCGCATTGGCAACACGGTTTCTCATGTTTGTCAGCGCATTGGGATCAACAGGTTTACATCCTGAAGCATCACAGTTGATCGCAACAGTAAAGTCGGTCTCGCCATTGATAGCTGTTACCATATCAGATCGCTTTAACCCAGCTTTATCAGCAGGTGAACCACCTTCGACAAAATAGATAACAGGTCTTGCGACTTTCGAATCGACAGTACCCATGGAAATATATAAACCGTAGCCATCATTTCGATCCATTTTTAACTTCGCCGTAGCATTGATATTATAACCGTTAAGTCCATCGATAAAAGAAAAACGATCATATACACCACCATACTGGGCATAGTTAGCATAGGCAGGAGTCATACCTTTCAGAGCATTGAGAACAGTACTAGCAGAATTGTACTTATCTGTGAATTCGGATGGAAGCTCATATTTTGGAATGGATTTCTCTTCCCATATGGAGTACAGTTTATAATAATAATAGATACTATCCCGAATTTTTTGATCCGTGGTTCGTACAATTGGTTCAGGCTCCGGCTCTGGATCTGGTGTATTTTTTTTACAGCTAACGAAAAAAAATGCAACCAGAATAAAAACAACCCACTTTCCGAAAGGTTGCTGTAGCGCTATCTTCATATTTTTTAATATAATATTAAACAAACTTAGATAAATAGTATCTCAAAAACAATAACATGATGCTGATTATAATACAATTATTTAATCGGCTAATGAAGTGATGGAATAACGGAGTGAAGAAGTGACGGAGTAACCAGTAACGAAGTGACGAGGATGGAGTATAACTTACCAATCCATAAATAATAAGAGTGGGGAGCACGTGCATTACCGTGTGTCTCCCCTTCTTAAGTATGAATGTAACAAAAAAAACGAACCTATAAAGTAGTGACGGGGTAAAGTAGAGATGGAAGTAACGGATGCGATACGAACAGGGTAACGCACTAACTTTCTAACCCACAGACAAACTAACTTTCTAAAATCTAACTACTAACTCCTAAAATCATACTTGACTAACCTGCTCCGCCTCAAGCATCCCAACTTTAATGCGGAAGGGTACACGTCCTGATTTTTCGGAAGTAATATAACCGATTACGGTCGCATGGTGGTGGCTTAGGAAATCAGGTTTACGCACCGCACCCCGTATTCTAAAACGTACGGAAGCCTCATAGGCCTGGTTTGAATCGGCAGGAAACGTGATCATAATGATCTGATCCAAGCTTACACTGAGACAAGCATGATCCATGATCACATCTTTCACAACAATATTACGTGTGTCCTGATCTGTTCTTTCAACTTTAAGTAATAATGCCCCATTTTTTGATTTACCGTATTCTCGCTCATCATTTTCTAAGTGGTGAAAGCGATAGTGCACCTGTAAAACAGCGCGTTTTAAAAACTCAGCAGACAAGCGAGATCTGCGCCAGTAATAAAAACCAGAAACTAAAATTAAAGTAGTAAGTAAAAGATAGACGTAAAACATATTATTAAAAAATAAGAACCATTTGCGACAAATCTTTTCAAAAGGCAATTTTTAAGCGTTTTTGAATTGACAAAGGCAAAGATAATTCTTAGCTACTGCAAGAACGAGTTTTAAGGGGGGACAAAAGGGGGGACAAAGAGGTGGACATCGTTCACTATGAGCTAAAAAACCCTATTTATCAGGAAGGTAGTGAAGGTACTAGTTATGAAGTGACGAAGTAACCAGTAAAGTAGTAACGAAGTAATCCTCTCAAATCTAATTACTAACTTCTAAGTACTAATTACCCCTCCTCCACCAATGTTGCTACAAAAGGATGGCGCAGATATAATTCAGCACAGGCCTTCGCGTCGGATAATGCTTCGTGGTGATTGAGATTGATTCCCAACACTTCACAGCAGGCATTTAAGCGAGCTGGTTTAAAACCTTTGTTACGATAGATCTTATAAGTACATTCCCACATCTCGGCAAGCTGCAGTTCCTCGTAAGACAAACCATAATGTACCATTGTTTTCCGTAAAACGTTGCGGTCGAACAACTCGTTGTGCGCAATCATCAATTTATTGGTAAGCAAGGACTGAATAGAGGGAAATAACTCTTTAAAAGTAGGAGAATGTTGCGTATCCCTAGGCTTGATTCCATGAACACGGGTTGTCTGCCACATATATTCATTGCGAGGTGGCTGGATCAAGGAATAAAATTCATTTGTAATAATACCCGATTCCACTGTCACGATACCAACTGCACAGGCACTATTTTGATGCCCTGTTGCTGTTTCAAAATCGATCGCTGTAAATGTTAAATCTGATGTCATGCTATACTCCTATCCGAGCAAAGGTAAACAATATCCGCTGAGATTTAAAATATCGTAATAAAAACAGGCCTTCCCCGATGGTTTTAGGAAAAGGCCTGTTGTATACAAGATGAAAATTTACTTCGCTAAATACTGATTGATCAATTCTTTCAGCTTTGGATCGCTCGGACGTGGACTATCTGCATTGATCAAATTACCCGCCTTATCAATTAAAATATAGCGTGGAATACTATTAATTTTATATGCTGTAGAAAGGTCATTTCCAGAACCCGCGTGCAATTGGATCCCTTTCAAGTTTTTAGTTTTAAGGTACTCCTCCCATTTTGGTTTATCCTGATCAACAGAAACACCAACAAATGCAACAGCCTTATCCTTATACAGCTCATTCAACTGTTCCCAATGCGGTTCTTCCGCACGACATGGGCCACACCATGTCGCCCACATGTCCACTAAAACAACTTTACCTTTTAAATCGCTCAAACTGGTATTCTTACCTTTTAAATCCGGAAAGCTAAACTGAAATGCAGGGACACCAGTTTTGGTCTCTACTAATTTTGTTTCTACCGTTTTGGCGCGTTCCAGTTGTTCTGGCAATATAAAATACTTCTTATACGTCGTATTCATTTCCTGAAAATCCTGATAAGAACGAGCGCCTTCCAAACGTTGCAATACATACTGACCCTTCAGCTCATCTGGACCTATTGCTTCCACCATTTTATCGAATGTAGGCTTACTGCTTAAATCCACTTTGCGAAACACCAGATTACCTAAAAAACGATCCCCATAAGGAAATTTTAAAAGTTCTAGCGTCAAATATTTATCCGATTTGAATTCGGTATAATAGTCGCTCATTTCCTCTTTGCTTGGGTGCGCACTACGGGGCATCTGTAGAAATGAAGTGGCATAATACGCAAAATCATAATCCACTAATTCAGGGAAGAATTGGTCAAATTTCGCATTCCCAGTTTTGACACCCTTCTTGATGCCATCAAGTTTTACTTTGAATGCTTCTACCTCAGGAAAGAAATCCACATAAGTACTCATCCCTCCAGGAGTAAGACCTTTGTCACGGAAAGTTTTGCTCTGCTTATCCCAAGCATAAAGCGCTTCATTTTCAGGGGTATTTTTTTCAACCAAAGTATAACTATCTTTTTCCAATTGTACATTCAACACTTCATCGCCTTTAAAATAAAAACGGTAAAGCCCTTGCTGGCTCAAAGGATTGCCAGCACCAACAGCATATAAGCCCTCATACTCGGGAGTGAAACGAAAGGCAAAACGCCCCTTGGAATCTGTCATTGACGTAGCGATTTCAACAAGACGTCCATTCAAAACTTTGAACAAACCCACTTTTTTGGTTACAGGAGCGACTAAAGTGCCATTGATATTACTCGGTTTTTGCGCTAGAGCAAATAAGGATGTCATTATTGCTGCAACGATTAAAATTGTTTTTTTCATTAAAATGTATTTTCGATTTATGATTAGTTTTTTATTCCCTTAGCCTAAACGAACTGGAATGTTTTTTTTAATATCTTTTACTTGGATGTTTTGTGTATTCTTACCCGCAATCGCCTGTTTCAATTGTTCAATATCGGCCTTCTTTGTTGCGAGATATGGATCTGAGAAGTCCGATTTCAATAAGACATCCATCGCTTTTTGCGCTTGAGCAAAATCCTGCAGATACAGATACAAGGCCACCAGTTTATATTGATCAGGAATATCTAATGCTCCTTTCTTCTGCTGTTCCAAAAATTCTTTTAGAATAGATTTTAAGATCGCAGGCTGTTGTTTCTGACTAAAAATCACCTGCCCCAAGGCATTGCTTCTAAGATCCCAATTTGGGTAAAGATCATATTCATCCATTAATTGTAGATAGCTTGCCGCATCTTTGGATTGCTCATAATAGCTCGTGACCATAATGGGAAGAAAGACAGACCACATGCGCTCATTGTATACCGGGCGAATGTAGCTGAGCAATTGACGCAAGCTATCGGCCTGTTGCAAACTGCCAAATTGCTTACTTTTGACTTTAGCAATCGCATTCACTTTATTTAACAAGAGCGAACCGCCATAGAGATCAATCATTTGCGGTAAATGATCATAGATCCAGTTGGTATATATCGGAAAATTGGTCACGGTGTTGGCTAAAAATGCGGTTTCCGATGTCAGATCTTTTTGTTGTGCTAAATAAGACTCCAATTCCGCAAAATCATGTTGTTCACCTGTTTTGATAAAGCGTTCGCTATACGCACCAGGATAAGCATGATCCAGATTGGTATCAAAAGCCAAATACTTCCGTTGTTTTTCCAATGCTTTCCCTTTTTGCAATAAGGAAACAAAACGGTCAGCTCCAAAATATCCAGCTTCGGTCAATAAAGCTTTTCCTTGCGCATTTAGCAGGACAAAAGTTGGGAAACCGGACGCACCATATTTACGGGCCAGTTTTTTACCATCCATTTCCTTCATGACATCGGTTTTAAAGACAATGTAATTGGAAGCGATCTCCTTCGCAACTGCAGGGTCTGGGAAAACCTTTTCGTCCATCTCTGCGCAGGGCATACAGCCGACAAAATAGAGATCGATCAAAATTAATTTATTTTCTTTCTGAGCCTGTGCCTTACAGGCCTCAAAACTTCCCTTAAATGGAGCTACTTCCTGTGCATAGATACATGATGCACAAAGGACCAGTAGTACAATGATCATTAAAAATCTATAATTGGGTTTCATATGAGTTGAGATTTAGATGGAAATAATACTTTTATCTTCCAATTGTACATTGATCGGGTTTTCTTTTTCTTTTTCCTGTATTTCCGCAATCAAAGCTGGTTTTTTTTGAATTTGATCAACAGAATAACTCCCGATACCGACGATCGTAACACCAGATTTCAGTTCGGAGGACGCCGCCCCTCCAAGTGTTCCGAGCATCTTTAGTTTACCTTGATTGTCCCAACCGAACTGATACGTTTTGAGGATAAAATCCTGCGGAAACCCATGGAGTTTATTGGGACTGAAATGAATTTCATTTGCCGCCAGATTGATCGTCATATTATAACGACTGATTAGACGTACACCAATGGAACCATCAGCACCAGGATTCCAGTTTTCATTTTGGGAACTGCCCCCCATCAAGGTAATTGGTAAACCAGACATGACAGGTAAGGGAGATATTGCAAACTGGTGGCTTCGCCCAATAAAAGTAGGGGATGAAATCCCCATGCTTACTGTAGAAGCCTGTGCCTCGGGTTTAAATCCACTCACAAGCAGTTTATTTTTTCGTACAAATGGTCGAAAACAGATCAGATCATAAGATGCTCCGGTGTCAAAAACAAATTGGCCTGCATAACTTTTTCCTGCTACAATATCCAATTGCCCCGGAACGAACATCACACCCGAAGGCATGCTGACAGGAACTGTTGTTCCTTTCTCTTTGTAATCGAAATCGCCGAAATCATAAAGCGAAATCACATTCTTATCGTAGTCAATATGCGTAATGTACTGACGGATCAAACTATTACCGATCAGTCCATCGCCTTCCCTACCCATTTCCGGAAAAATTGCGATCCCCTGTCCTGACAAATGAAGCGTATCCAGTTGAATCGAGTTCTGATCTGAAACTTTGATTTTCGCATTTCCACCTACCATCGACGCATTGTTTTCACGCGTTACTTTTAATCCCAGCTCATCCGCCAGTTCTTGGCTAACAGCCATTCCATCTGCTCCGGTATCAAAGAGAAGACTTAAAGGACGTGGAAAATCATTGATTTTGACCTGCAGATAGATCGATCCATTTTTATTTTCAAAAGGAATGACCGCCCGCAATCTGGGATTAGTAGCCCTTTTCATTCCATAAAGCTGATCAAATAATGTAATACGAACCAGCTTGCCTTCACTATTGAGCAAAGCATCCGTTTTTGTTTTCTTCCCCCCTTTTTCGGTTATTTCCACCGTATAAAGCTGCCCTTTATCCGTTTTCTTATTGGAAATTACAGCAATAGCTTCAGCAGGATAATTTTTAATGATCTGCTGCAACCGATACTCAGCCCCCTTACCCGTATGACCAGCCACAGCGAAATTGTCTGCCAATGCGGCGGCGAGATCTGTATGATCTTTTTTAAGAAAAGCATGCTGTAATTGCTGATCAAAAGACCCTCCGGATTGTGCGAATCCCATACCTATGGTGAAAGTCGCGAGAATTGTTAATATGTATTTTTTCATCGCTTTCCTTTTTTATTCGCGGTAAGAAACATCTGCAATTTTTCCAAATCCAGTATAGGATTCGGTCAATTTTGCTGTTCCGCCTAAACTGATTTCATAAAACTCCATCTTCCCTGAAGTATTGGGCTGGCTTGGATCGTAGCTGCAGATCATCAATTTCTTTGAAAAATTTACATAACGTGGATCAGCTCTACTTTTTACCAACTTTTGATATTTCATTAAGCTAATTTTCCGATTTCCTAAATCAAGTAACATCGTGTATTTTTTGCCGAACGGATCATATTGGTACACTTGACTTCCGATCGTATAGATAAGAGATCCGTAAACCGGATCAACCACATAACTCATGGCTTGATCGATCTGGTGGGTATTGCTTACGACATCAAATGCCAAGGGCGTAAAGGTGGAACTGCTGTGTACAAATCTTAATAATTTGATCTGACTGGTACTGCTATTTTTTAATAAGGCGTAAAATTGATTGGTAGCGGTTAATGCTCTTTCCATGTACAACAAGTCCATACCAAGTTGATCGGGCGTAAAAATCTCTGGTTGCGAAGAACTAGGTTGCAGTAGGGTATAATTGGTGCCAGAATGCACGAGAAATCTTTTGTTGTCCTGATCAAAAACGACAGCATAGGCACTTGATCCGCCGTAAAACTCGGCAATATATTTCGATATATTCAGCCGCGCTCCACCACTAACTCGATTTAACGTCGGTCCGTATAAGAAGTTCTGTGTGACATTTTCACCCATCAAGATGCCATCACTACCTAAAATATAGCATAGAAAGGGATTTTGCGATCGAATAACCTCGGCATGGTATGTAGAAGATGTAGGATGGTTGACTTCAAAACGCAGGTTACGATAATCCGTCCAAGTTTGGATCTCATTATTAAAACTCAAGGTCATTTGATCTGTCCCAACATAAACACGGTTTGAATACTTACTTGTGAAAGGATCGCGGTTATGGAGATAATAAACCAGCTTTGGCTTTCCTTCCATTTGCACATCGCTGAATGTGCTCAAAATATCGGAATAAGGAACATATTTTTGTTGAATGCTGTTGTAGTTTAGCATATCCAGTCGGGCCTTACCATCTATATCATTTAACACGAGCCAGCCATTACTCAATTCGGAAGTAACACTGAGCTTGGAGATGTGTTGATAGCGATAGTTATTTTTCTTATTTTGAATACGGAAATACAAATCATATTCCCCTGGAGATAATGTAATCGTCGTATCTAAATTAAGCTGATTCCCCAAAAACTTCTTTTTGTCCGCATTAAGTACATTGGAAGCTGCGTTTATGGTAAACCATTCAAAAGTATATTCATCGGCGTTAAATGCAGCACCATCCGAAAACTTGATAACGGGTTTAATAACAAATTCCTTTTGATTGAAAGCTTGATAAGTCGAGTCGACACCCGTAAATTGAATTTCACTCAATTCACTGTAGGTATAGTTACCTAAATCCTTATTACATGATAAAAGACTGAATGTAAATAGGAACATCACTAATATTGCTTTAAGATTCTTTTTCATAATTAGTCTTTTTACTGTAAATAAACTCCTACTGTCATCGGGAGACCATCTTCATCAAGAATAGGAGTACCTGCTGCCTGCATTTCTTCAAAATAGGATTTGAGCCCATATGCCCAGGCCAATATCGACGAAACGGAAGGCTGATAACCGATTGCGGTTATCTCTTCCAGATTCAATCCATAGCGATCAATTAGCAATTTCAATTTTTTGCCAGAAAATTTACCGAGATATCCATTGATGATACTTGCGGTCGTAGATTGTGTAGCATCCCAAAACCAGGGTGTACCAGCGATATCATTGGCCCAAAAAGTGAATTTGTTAAAATATTTAGTTTGTTCATTTGCTCCCGTTCCAATCAACTGGCTATTCATTGCCGTCGTAAAATTGGCGTTGTCCTCCAATTGCAAAAAGACCGTTAGGTTTTTCTCCTTCAGTTCTGCTGTTCTGTTTAAAACTAGCAAAAGGGTATCATTGACCTGCCCGCCTTTAATGGTGAAGCTACGGTCAAGGAATTCAAAATCACGGCCCTCTTTTAAATCACTACTGGGATCGATAGACAATTTATAGGGCCGGTCTGAAGTCTGTACTGAACCCATGGAAGCTACAATAATTGAATAAACTGCATTTTTCTCCGCAGGATCCATGTATCCGAAAGAAAAATTACCGTTATCTTTTGGTTCATAAATATTATTTCGAATGGTTCCTTGAAAATAAATCGCTGGATTTCCGGAGTATAATTCCAGAGGTTCCTGCTTACATGAGAACAAAAACAAAAGTGTCCACATGCATAAAATTGTATGTAAATTTCGCATCATTTTAAATTTATCTAGGGTCTATTTCAGATAGCGGTATCGGAAAGGTATAGTTATCCTTACTAACCGCTTTATTGGTAGTGGTTGCTCCACTGATGGTACGCAGATCATTACGTTTATAGTAATACCAGAGCTGACCTTCTCCATAAAATTCCTTACGGTATTCCTTTTTAATATTATCCGTCAGGTTGACTTCGGTTGATAATATTTCGCAATTTCTGTTCTGTCGCAATTCGTTTAAATAAGCGAGTCCTTTTGTAGGATTGGGTTCACATTCTGCTGCGATCAAAAACACTTCACTGAGACGAATACCAGCAATAGTATAGCGATAATTACGGTAATTGATATTGGACAGGTCTTTGTACTTTAAAAACACAGGATAGGTTTTTCCTCCGTCGACCCGCCAAGATGAAGAATAGCGATAATCATTTTCCCAATTTTCGTAAACCTGATTAATAAAACGGGTGGTCGTGCCGGCACTTAAAATGGTATTATCAGCGAGTGATGGATTGAAAAGAACATCATAACTGTTATAAAGAAGCGGACTTTCAAATGCAAAAAGCAGTTCCATTGAAAAAATACGATTGATGATCGATAAGTCACTTAAATCACTGGATTTTACCCATGGAAATTTACTTTTAGCCTCGATTACCGTTGTTGCAGCTTTCAGCGCTTCGCTCTTATTTCCGGCATACAACTGAACACGTGCCTGTAAGCCTTTAACTGCAAAATAATTGAAATGATAGTTTCTAAATTGAAGGAATGGTTTATTGCCAACATCAATTGTACCTACAGTTTGATCAACCTTCGTTAAACTTAATACGGGGTCATGCTTTAACAATAACGCTTCCGATACTTGCAGATCGGCTATTATTTTTTCCATCACAAACGAACTCTTCGAAAAGGGAGCTGCTTCATAACTGGTATTGGAATAATAAGGAATCAATTGCGCTTCTGGTTCTAAGGTATAGGCAGGAGCAAATAAGCGCAGGATATCAAAATAGATGTATGCGCGCGCTGCCAATGCTTCGCCACGCATCAAACTTAAAGTCTGCTCGTCCAATATTGAACCATAGGTATCTAAATTTTCTAAAAAACGGTTAATATTGGTTATATTGACATACAAGTTTGACCAAATACCGTCTATACGAGATTTTACATCTTTATCCGCATAATTGAAGTTGTTCAATTGCTTCCGTACTTCCAAATGGGTGGTGGAAATGTAATAGGTCTGCGCTAGGATATCAAGTGTTTCTAAACTTAATGAATGCCCATATAAGAACTTGTCTGCCATATTGAGATAAATACCGTTTAGCGCATCGTAAAACCCTTGTGGGGTTTTAAAAACTTCTTCCTCAATAAATTTATCTTCGGGCTTAACGTCCAACCACTTTTTGCAGCTGCTGAAAAGAACGCTTAGTGCCAACAATGGAATTAATATTTTTTTCATGATTTTATTTGAATGTTGCGTTAAGACTCAAGGATACCGAGCGTGTAAAAGGATAGGAAATACCGCGCTCTCGTCTAACTGTCGAAGTGTAGAAAATATCGTTCATGAGTGCATTAATACGGAGGTTAGATAATTTTACCTGATCAAGCCACCTTTTATTCCGAAATTCATAACCGAACGTGATGGACTCGCCACTAAATGAATTTTCACGTTGTATAAAGCGGGATGATATCGGTGTTGTAGTTGTAATAGCAATACCTTTGAATTGAGTTTCATCACCGGGTTGTTGCCAGCGATCATAAAGCGCACGTTTATCTTGGTTACTGTTGACTATTTCTTCTTCAGACATGTTCTCCACTTTATTAAACAGTGCGGTATTGAAATTGTCTTTCCTTAAGATATAACGGACCATCACATTGGCGGTAAAACCTTTATAAGCCAGACTGGTCCGAAGAATTCCTTCGGCAAGCGGCTGTGCATTTCCAATCGCCTGAAGATTGTCTATATTATAATTGAAGGTTTGCTCTCCCGCTTTCGTTAAAAATACTTCTCTTCCTGTCGCTGGATCAATCCCCAAAGACGGAACTGCCCATAAGGTATTAGGACTATAACCATCGCGGTAGCGGATTAAAGCATTACTCTCCCGCATTTCTTGATTTAAAGAATTTAACTTATTGTCGAAATGGTCATATTTTGCCTTTAGCATCGATCCTGTCAAGCCAAAAGTCAGGACAAAACGATCTTGTGGCCTATAAATAGGAGAATAATTGACAGTTGCTTCCAATCCTTTATAATCTAAAGTCCCAGCATTGAAAGGATAGGCTGATAAGCCGGTCGAAGAAGGAAGAGTCACAGCTACGACCAGAGGATCGGTAAACTTATCATAGGCATTTAATTGGAGATTCAATTTATTATTGAATAAAGTTAAGTCCATCCCGATACTTGTTTGTCGCGTACGTTGCCATTCCAAATCCGGTGCTCCCAATGCTGAAAGGGAAATACCTTGCCCAAAACGGTTTACATCGGTATTATAATTAAAAACCGACTGGCTGACATTCCCGAAGTTTTGATTTCCGGTCACTCCAATATTTCCTCTTAAACGTAAGACATTGATCCAGGAAATACCCTTCATAAAACTTTCATGATGTGCATTCCAGCTGGCACCGAAAGAATAATAAGGCGAGAACAGATTGTTTGAACCAAAACTGGTCGAACCATCAACATTATAATTGACATCAACATTATATTTTTGAGCATAGGAATAGTTCACAGAACCGACCAGTGAAGTTCTTCTCGTTACACGGGTAGAAGCACTCGGTCTGGAATCTGTTTCAAAACCAAATGCAAAACTTGGATTTCCATTGCTTGCAGCAGGAAATCCAACAGCGGTATACCCATTTAATGTATTTTGGGTTTCACTGATCTCAGCTCTTAAATTGGCCGTAATGGCGTGAACTTCATTTAGGACTTTTCCGTACGTCAACATCGCATTGGCTGTATAACCGAATATTGATGCTTCACGATGGGTCAAACTTCCTTTTTTACGGTTCTCTACATTTTGAAAGGAACTGTGTAAGGGTGAAAGAAACTTGTCTGTGTTCGTTAACCCTTTACTGATCTGACCGCTGGCTGTTAAACGCAAGGCTGAATTAAAATCATAGGTTAGCATCAAATTATTATTGACAACATAGTTCTTGCCTTCATCAAAACTGGCTAGGTGCGCATCATACATTGGATTGAAAACTGACCAATAATAGCCAAATGTCCGGGAGTTATCTTGATAGGCTAAATATTTTTCTGAGGCAGGAAGAAATTCATAATAAGGGTTGGTATTCACCCAAGTTGAAAAGCTACCGTAAGGTGATTCATTACTTTTATACCCCGTTACAAAAGCTCTATTAGCGATGTTTAATTTTCCGGTTCGATAATTTAGATTCAGGTTAGCCCCCCAATCCTCTCTACCCGAACCTTTCATCGCTCCTTTGGTATCCTTATAATTAAGGCCAATATCAAAGACAACCGCACCTTCCCCACCTCGCGCACTTAAAGAGTGCCGATGAGAAAATCCATTTTGAATGGGTTTATTTAGCCAATAAGTATCAACACCTCTCAATACTGTTGCTAAACGTTCGTTATATAACTGATCCAGTTCCAATTGCTGGGATATGATATTGTTACTCGCCGTAAAACGCCCTGATAATCTTTCAAACTCCAGCTTTTCAGTCGCATTCATCATGTTATAACTAGACAGATCTGGAACCTGCGATTGCATATCTGTCGTATACGATAAAATAACCTTTCCTGCTTTTGGCTTAATTGTTTCCACAACAATAACTCCATTAGAAGCGCGCGAACCGTAAATAGCAGTGGAGGCTGCATCTTTCAAAATTGTCACCGATTGGATAATATTCATATCCAGATCCATGATCGTTCTTAAATTGGTTTCGAACCCGTCTAATATAAATAGCGGCTGATTGGGATCAGTTGAAAATTCATCACGTAAATTGGAAGATGCAATACTGGTCTGTCCGCGAAGCTCAATAGTAGGCAACATATTGGGATTTGACCCCATAGCATTATTCTCGATCTGAATAAAAGAAGGATCGAGGGCACGTAAGCTGGCAACAATATTCTGGTTGTTGACCATCTTGAGTTCTTCACCTGTAAAAGTTGCTGTTGCACCAGAGAAACTCTCCTTTTTACGGGTCATCATCCCAGTTACCACCACCTCATCCATGGCATTATCTTTCTTCTTTAACTTGATCAGCATATTACCACCGTTCAGGTTAGCTTTTACCTCCTGGTTTTCAAATCCAACAAAAGAAACAACAAGTGTCTCATTCAAAGCGGTAATAGGAAGGGTAAAGGAACCGTCTTCAAGAGAGTTAACGACTTTTTTAGGATCATCCTTTAGACGGATTGTGGCACCTGCAATAGCTTGATTGTTATCATCGATGACTTTACCTTTAATGAACTGCTGTCTAACTTGATGAAAGGGATCATTAAGATGAAATGTAGCCGAAGGGGAAATGGTTCTGACACGATCTTTTTTCTTGATAACCACAGTCTTATCAAAAAAATGATAGGTTAAATTAACATCCTCCAGAATACTGTTCAGTGCTTGGCGTAAAGGGATATTCTGGAGATCAACAGAAAGGTTTTCCAATGGAGCGACTTCAGCTTTTTTGTAAAAAAAGCTATAACCGCTTTGCTTCTCAAGGTCCTTTAAGATGGATTCAAGGTTTACTTTTTGCTTCTTTAGGCTCACCTGCTGCGCATAGCTATGTGCATCCACTTGGGACAAACCTAACCCTAAAAGTAAGGCTATTAAGTTGATTCTCATTAGGGATTTGGGTAAAGGCCGCGCAAAGAAAGGGACTGTTTTTTCGGTCATCCAATATTTCGGACTATTTTGCAAAAGCCACGAAGTAAGGCACCGAAAATCTTTCTCCCCTTTGCTAGACGGAGTTCGCGTAATTTTCATTAAATTCGTTTGTTTGGTTAATGTTGTTAGTTTTTCACAAAATCGATACGTAAAGCCAAATTTTATTGCGGGTTCTGTTGGCGCAGAATCCGTTTTTTATTGACTTATACTTAAAAGTATCAGGTTATCATGTCCAGTTTTTTCATATTGGTTTTAAGTTTGATTAAGTAATAATAAGGTGAATGCGGTTTCCAGAACCGACAACTGCTTTAGTCTTTAAATCAGCAAAATTTAAGAGTTCTATTAATTTATCTAGACTGATATTTCTTGGAATTTTCCCACTGTACTGAGGTCCTCGGTCAATACGCTGATAGCTGACATCAATATCATACCAGCGTGCAATCTCTTGCATCACTGCTGCCGTGTTCGTACCATCAAAACAAAACTGACCTCTTTTCCAACCGAGCACATCTTCCATATTTACAGCAGCAGCAACCAGCTTTCCTTGTACTGTCTGTGCCTTTTCATTCGGTTTCAGATGAACAAATTGCCCTATATCTTTACGCGAAACAACAACAGAGCCTTCTTCTAAAGCAGTTTGTACCTGCTCTTTTGCATAGGCATTAATATTAAACTTCGTTCCTAGGACTTCGGTCTGCTGTAGACCAGCTTTAACGATAAATCGAGTTTTATTTTTTGTTTTCTGCACATGAAAATAGGCTTCACCTTCTAACTCCACTATGCGATCTTTACCCTCAAAAGAGGAAGGGTAAATTAATTTAGAATCTGCATTTAAACTCACGAGCGTTCCATCAGATAACATAAGGTCATAAGTAGCCCCTTTGGGAGTATATAGGGTATTTCGTTGTACCTGCTGTTTTCCTGTAGCAACATTACGGTAACTAACTTTGCCTTGAGCATCTTTACTAATAAGTGTTCCCCCCACCTGTACACTTTGGTTTAAGGCCAATTGATCCAGATTGATCTGTTGCCCATCAGCCAAAGTTATTATAGCTGTTTTATGGCCCGGAGGAATGGAGGCTAGTAGGGATTTTGAAGCTTCTTGCTCTGTAACAGGCCAATAACGGACGACTAGAAATCCAATCATCAAGATGGCAGCAGCAACACTGCTGTATCGTACAATACGTGATATGCGAATACTTTTCTGACTCTTATTAATCGTGCTTAATAACCGTTTTCGGGTATTTTTACGCATTTCGATCAACTCTTGTTCACTTCGTTCTTGCTCAGAAGGAAGCGCATCCATCCAGTCAAAAAGTGCTTTTCGCTCCTGCGGGCTCTCTTGCCTGTTTAAAAATAACGTGATTAACTTATAGATATGCTTCACTTGTTTCATAAGGGTCATCAAATTGATGGTCAGTTATAATACAAGTGTCGAAAACTAGGGGTAGCTTCTACTCGAGAAATGATTTTTTTTTAAAAAATTAAAAAAACATGAAACAGATGACTTGTGACAGCTCTTAAACGTTTGATAGCCTTATTGATATGCTTCTCAACTGTAGACTCAGAAATATTCAATTTTGCGGCAATCTCCTTATTGCTTAGAAACTCCTCCCGGCTTAATTTGAAAACTTCACGACATTTTTCTGGCAGGTTTTCAACCTCATTGGCCACGGTATCCAACATATACCGATAATATAATTGATCTTCTAAGGGCAGGCTGTCATCGAATAGATCAATATCACGAATATCCTGCTGATTGCCCTTTTTGAGCTGCTGTCTAAAATGTGCAAGCATCAAGTAACGACATGAGGAATACAGATAAGCCGGTAAAGAAACAATTTCAACAATTTTAGCTCTGTTGTTCCATAAGGAGAGGAAAAGGTCATGCAGGATATCTTCTGCTGTCTGAGGGTTTGAAATTTTTTTGCTAATGTGCCTGATCAAGTCTGCCGAATAGAAATCATATATAATGGCGAATGCCTGTTGATCTCCTTCTCCAATACGAATCAGAAGTTCTTCAAAGTTATGTCCATCAATATGTTTCATAGTAAATGTAGTGGCAGTAAACATACAAAATATTTAACATTTCCTTAACAAAAACAGTTCAGGTAAAAGTAGAAATTGCATTTTACTGCCTGTTTTATTTTAATTCAATAAAACAGGCATATGCACTGCTGCTGCCACCACATAGAGATTAATACCGATATTTTTCCTTCCACTTATCCCGTAATCCCTGTCTTAACTTTTCTTCCTGTGGGTTTTTACCGGGATCGTATAAAGTCATACCGCTCAGTTGGTCGGGCAAAAATTCCTGCAGAACAAAATTTCCCGGAAATGCGTGCGCATATTTATATTCGGCTCCATAGTTAAGCTCTTTCATCAATTTTGTCGGCGCATTTCGCAAATGAAGGGGTACGGAAAGGTCTCCCGTTTGCTTCACGATAGCTTGTGCCTTATTGATTGCTTCGTAAGAGGCATTGCTTTTGGGAGAGCTCGCCAAGTAAGTAACGGCCTGCGCCAAAATAATCCTCGATTCCGGCCATCCGATGACATTAACAGCCTGGAAACAGGTATTCGCTAAGAGTAACGCATTGGGATTGGCATTACCGATATCTTCAGAAGCCAATATCAGAAGACGACGAGCAATGAAAGAAGGATCTTCCCCCCCTTCGATCATACGTGCCAGCCAATAAATTGCCGCATTGGGATCTGATCCACGGATCGATTTAATAAAAGCAGATATAATATCGTAATGTTGCTCGCCTGTCTTATCGTAAATAGCCATATTCTGCTGTACCTGCTTCAGTACAAATGCATTGGTAATCGGTTCATGATGCAGTACCGCAGCATTACTGACCAGTTCAAGCACATTTAAAAGCTTACGGGCATCACCACCTGACAGACGTAAAATAGCTTCATATTCTTCAATCTCAATATTTAATGCTTTGAGGTATTCGTCTTCATGCAAGGATTTCTCCACTAAACCAATCAGGTCTTCAGAACTTAAGTGTTCAAGAACATAAACTTGGCAGCGCGATAATAGTGCAGATATGACTTCGAAAGATGGATTTTCTGTCGTTGCCCCGATAAGCGTCACTAAGCCCCGCTCAACAGCCCCTAATAAAGAATCCTGTTGTGATTTAGAAAAACGGTGGATCTCATCAATAAACAGAATGGGTTGCTCCTGATTAAAATTCATAGCCGCTTGTTCCTGATTTAAATTCATCAGTCGCTCTGCTTTATCAATAACTTCGCGAATATCTTTCACTCCGGCCTGAATAGCACTTAAGGAAAAGAAGGGACGCCCCAATTCTTTGGCCATCAAGAGTGCAAGGCTGGTCTTACCAACTCCCGGAGGTCCCCAAAGTAACATGGAGGGAATATTTTTTTGCTGGATGGCATGATATAATACCGCATCGTGACCGATAATATGTTGCTGTCCAACATAATCTTCCAATTTCTTGGGACGCATGCGCTCTGCCAGTGGAATTCGTGTAGCCATAGATCAAAAGTAAGAAGATATTGCCAAATGTCCATTTACTTCACAATCAATTTATGGAATTCAAAAATTTGGTTATTTTTGAATGAGCATTGAATCGATACAACCCACTTGAGCTGAAACAGCTCTTTAATACTTGGCTTAGGATAGCTTCATTGCCCGAAAAATAAACCGAGTGAAACGAGCTCATTTAATGATTAATTTTAATGAAAAAAAACCGCATTTATATACAGGATTGGCTAGGACAGCACCCTTATCAAGGAAGATCGGATGCCGATCGTTTTTATTTAGAAGTAGCCAATGATATACAGGATGCCTTAAATACACTTTGGTTTGATGAAGAAGAAACCGATGCCCTGATCAGACCTGAAATGATTAAAACACTCAGTGTTTATTTGACCTGCTATCTGGAGGATGTGGTTTCTGGAACAAAACTTTTCGATGCTTTCCGAAAAGAGCACCAGGCACTTTATGGAAAGATGCTCCCTTTTTTCGAAGATGCGGCATTGACAGACTATTACCCGGAAGATATCAATCCACAAGATGTATTAGTCCTTGCATGGCTATTTTTCAGCGAACGTAACCCACACCTTTTCTTGGATAAAGAAGGCCGTTTACTGGCTTTGGTGACCGACCTAGCTTATGCTGTTTTGGAAGAATATTATGAGACTGCACCTGAAAATACGCTGTTACAAAAAGAGTATACACTAGCGACAGATGCCAATTATCTTGAAGTACGCAACTATGCTGAGAAGGTAATTGCGACCAATTATATCACCGGTGGCTATTACTATAACAGTTTGATGCAGCATATGGATATCGCTGACTTAGGACGCTATCAGCACGATCCGGCCTACTTAAATCAAATGACTTTCCGTGTTCGTGACAATCATTTCACTTTTTTCCGTCTACACCTATTAGCACTCAGATCCTGTGAATTTGTTGCTTCGACTGTAGATACTAACCATCCGCAACATGAGAATCTAAAAACCATCGGCAACAGAATTGATAGCTTTTTTGAATTTAAAAAAGTGGAAGAGGGCCGTTTAGAATTGAAACACCTGACAACTGGAGAAATTTTCTTGGTCAACCAAAATTCGATTCAAAACTTTCAGGAACCTACTGCTGATCAACTGTTCTATATGGAGATCGTGCCATGGGAAGGGGCCTGGAACCTATCGGGTATGATGTCTGCTGTCGAAAGGGATCAGATTGACTTAGCTTCCGATCAGGAAATGGATCAAGCATACGTGGTCGAAGCATTGCACGGAAAAACAACACTTATCGAAAACGCAGCACAACAAGTTGCTGACCTAAAGGAGCTGTTTGTTAAAAAACATCAGGGTCACCTGGCATTTATGGAAGAATCTGAAATCAGCAGCTATATCCGCGATCTGACCAATACGTACCGCGAGCAGGTGGGATTACCGCCAATCGAAGAGGTTGCGAATCCGAATGAGGCAAGAGCTATGCCTGTTACAGCATTCTATAATTCGAAAATAGGTCTGGAATTTTTCGGTGGAATCGAAACGCTTTTCCCGCTTCAGAATAATCCATATTTTGTCGAAAATGAAAACGAACCGATCAGTTA
Organism: Sphingobacterium sp. JUb20; assembly: GCF_004342035.1. Classification (NCBI taxonomy): domain Bacteria; kingdom Pseudomonadati; phylum Bacteroidota; class Sphingobacteriia; order Sphingobacteriales; family Sphingobacteriaceae; genus Sphingobacterium; species Sphingobacterium sp. JUb20. The sequence continues at coordinate 106,597 of NZ_SLYV01000011.1, forward strand.
TGCGCAGCATCTATTGCAGCTCCTGGTTCAGAAATTTTACTCCGTTGGGCTTGTACAACATTATTACGAATTATACGAAAAGGAAATCAATGAGCAGTTTTTCTATCCACTAAGCAGTGAAACGATTGATTTTCTGATCCGTTTCTATAAAAGCGAAACCTATCATCAACAGCCACATGTGATGGTTAAGTAATATAAAGAAAGTTAGAAAGTTAGAACATTCTAACTTTCTAACTTTCTAACCTCCTTATCTAACCATCTAACACCCCTATCTAACTAAAGGAAAATCACTCGTTTCTACATGTGCTTTTGCGATGATTTTACGTAATTCTTCTACTTTTTTCGCGTTATTCGTCGCCAAATTATTTTGCTCTTTAGGATCTAATTTTAGATTGTAAAGTTCAGCAACAGGATTTCCACTTCTCACGTGCTGCAAAATCAATTTCCAGTCACCTTGACGCACTGCTTGACGGCCGCCATCTTCATGAAATTCCCAATATAGGTAATCATGCTGCTTTTGCTTTTTTGGTTTTCCCAATAATGTCGGAACAAAAGAAAGACCGTCTGTATATTGTGGCTTACCTGCTTTTGCCACTTCAGCTAACGTCGGCAGGACATCCCAGAATGCTCCTAAATAATTGGAGGTAGTGCCAGGAGCAACTTTTCCTTGCCAATAAACAATGAAAGGAGTTTTTACACCGCCCTCATATAGATCACGTTTATAACCCCGTAAACCTGCCGAACTGTTGAAAAAATCGGGATCTGCACCACCTTCACGATGTGCACCATTATCACTTGTAAAAACGATAATCGTATTATCTAACAAATTTAAGTCCTTCAGCTTAGCAACAATCTGTCCAACCTGTGCATCCATGCGGCTTACCATACTGGCGTAAGTAGCCCTTGGCTTAGCGACAGAAGCATATCCTGGAATCGTAGCTTTTGGTCCGTAGTCATTTCCTTTATGGGCTTTTTCTTCAAACTTGTTGGCATATTGCTCATAATATTGATCATCAGGACCAGACAACTCGGCATGAGGCAGTACGGTGGGGACATATAAGAAAAATGGTTTATCCTTGTTTTTATCAATAAATTCCAATGCTTTTTCTTGGATCAATTCAGGAGCATACTGCCCTTTTGCTAATAAACCATTACCCTCAAGCTCAATACGTTCTTGATTATGCCACAGGTGTGTTGGATAATAACGGTGCGATTGACGTTGGCAGTTGTAGCCATAAAATTCATCAAAACCTTTATTACGAGGCGATCCATAGGTATCCACCATTCCGAGGCCCCATTTTCCAAATGCACCAGTTGCATAGCCTGCTTTTTTCAGCAACATGGCGATCGTTTGTACCGAATCGGCTAAAGGTTGCTGCCCTTCTGGCTCCAATTCTTTATTCCCTCGGACAGGCGTATGACCGGTATGTTGGCCTGTCATCAATGCAGATCGGGATGGAGCACAAACTGAAGTTCCTGCATAAAAATTGTCAAAACGCATCCCCTCTTTTGCTAAGGCATCCAGGTGCTTCGTTTCAATAATCTGTTGCCCATAAGCTCCTAAATCACCATAACCCAGGTCATCTGCCATTATAAATACAATATTGGGGCGATCGGTTTTCTTTTGTGCTATTGCGATACTGCTCAGTGCAAAAAATAACGCAAATAATGCTGGTTTTTTCATTTTAGTGGTTTTTATAATTCTTGTCCTTAGTTTTATACAGAAACAAAGAGGACATATTAGACATCGATAAATGGTGGAGCAAAAGCCATACTGCTCACCTACATTGCAAATCATCAATATAAATTAAAATCCCTATAGATGATCAAGATCCGAAAGTAAAAAATAGATATGAAAGCTTAAAATAGGATGCTGTAAAAGAGATCGGTTACTATCAAAAAGTTACAATCAACATCAGATACCCTAAAAAGCTATTCAAAATTTATTCCTCTTCCCTAAAAATTCATAAGGAAGAGGAATGAGATTTTTACCAGTCTGGATTCTGTTTCAAATTGGTGTTTAAAACCAACTCTGCAGCTGGTATAGGATATAAGTAATAATGTGGTAAAAAAGGACCAGGTGTCTTTCCTTCATATGAAATATATCCCTGAGTCTGATTATTTTCAATCGGTATAGGCGCATTTGCAGGTACGTCTACACCTTTTGTAATATAACGTCCCCGCTTTAAAGCAACCGCATAGTCCATTTTCTTCCAACGGCGCAGATCATCAAAACGAAAACCCTCTCCCATAAGCTCCACAGCTCGTTCCCGACGTATCTCCCAGAGTGCAGGAGCAACACTAGCATCGCGTGTAGGATCGACAGGGATACTGCCCAACTGTAGCGACGCAACCCCGCCCCTCGCCCGCAAAGGATTGATAGTTTTATCCACCAATGACTGGTCCAATTCACCCAGTTCATATTTCGCTTCAGCGTAAGAAATCAATACTTCTCCCATTCTGAATATCGGCGCATCATTGATGTCCTGATTTTGAATACGTTGAATTTTATTACTGAATTTATAGAAGCGATACCCCGTAAAACTCACACTGAACGGTTGACCTAGATTGTTGTCAACAAAATGAGGTTCCTGCTTTAAAATAAGACCTTCCCAGTTCATCCAAGGAAGCGTCTTCCGCTTATCAACGGATAATTGTGCCATCAGGTCAATATATTCACGGTCTTTAACATCTGCTGTATGCGTCCAAGTATAAGTAGGATGTTTCGCTTCAACTTTATAAGGAGGCGGTATTGTAAAATACAGTCTCCGGTCACGATTACGGAACTCGTCATAAGGGTTTTTATCGCCATCAAATTGCGGGCTTGACCAGCGTGTCTGTCCATCTTTCATCAGATATAGATCGACCGCCGCCTTTGTTAAATCCCAACGTCCAGCAGAATTACGCGCAAGAGAAGCTAGGGAATGCATAATCTGATTCTGCTCGTACTGCTTATACAGCAAAACTTCAGGAACTTGAGCTAAAGACTCGCTATTAAACAATTGGTCATAATCATTGAACAAGGGAATATTAGCGCCCATCAATTTCGCTCCTGCATCTGCTGATAAACGTAGATATTTATCTGCTTGAGCAAGCTGATGATATTTACGCCAGGTACCCTCTCGTAGACCAAAACGAACAGTTAGGGCAAGCACTACATTTTTATTAATAGTATTCGGACCATCACCGTTTACTTTAATATTCTCAGAGGCATAATTGAGTAATCCTTCAATTTTTGTGGCCAGTTCATCCCGTGTACTTGGAGTACCATAAAGCACTTCTTTGTCACCATCATTGATCGCATGCTCTACCCAGATCGCTGTTCCATATTTATTTAACAGGTCCATATACTGGTAAGCTTTAAAGAAATAACCAATACTGCGAATATGTTTTTTTTCTACTTCAGTCAGGTTTGTTGCTTGATCGATATTATCCAAAAGAATATTGATCGATCGAATCTGTGTAAAGGGATCACTGTAATCACTCGATTTAGAAGGCACGACCACCCTTTGCCATAACCAATCGGAAGTCGCATTGGCATTGGCATTAGCAAAAAGATCGCCGTTGACCTCTGCGTTGGGGGCTGATCCATTATACCCCGGGAAAGTACCGTAGAATTGCCAAGCGTAAGAAATAAAATTATTATAATTAGAAAAGGTGCTATTCTCCGTTAGACTCCCCTCGGGCTGTAAATCCAAAAGATTTGAGCAGCTCAGCATAGAGCCACTAAGACACAGCCCTAATGTATATAGTATGATTCTTTTTTTCATTTTATGATCTGTATTAAACCTTAACATAAGCATTAAAAAGTGACGTTAACTCCAAAACTATACTTCTTCAAGAAAGGATAGATACCACCTGAGCCTAAATCCTCGCCATCTGCTTCCATTCCTTTGATCATATGATCAGCTTTGAAAAGATTTTCACCCGATACAAAGAACTTAATATTGTCAACAGCCTTTGACCGCAGTATTTTACTGTCTAAAGTATAACCCAAGGTAATGTTACGGACACGTAAATATGCTCCGTTTGACAAATACTTGGTTTGCACACGCCGATTAGCGCCCGTATTTAAACCAGCATTAGCATAAACACGACCATACTCGGCATCGGTATTTTCCGGAGTCCAATAATCTAAATTATGCTGATAAAGTGTACCAAATTCATTATTGTAAGGCCACATCAAAAAATTGCTCAACCACAGATCTCGCTTTCCTACCCCTTGTAAGAATACTGATAGATCAAAGTTTTTATAATTGACAAAACCGTTTAATCCAAATTGATAGCGTCTATTATTATTTCCGATTACTTTCATATCGCCCGGATCACTAACGGTACCCGTTCCAGAAAATATAGTCCCATCTCCATTCAGATCGGCATAAAGCATATCGCCTGGATTTTGCTTCACGCCCTTAAAAAATGGAAGACCCGGTTTTAAAGTACCGTTCATCAATTTAGCATCGAGTGAGTTGGCTTCAAAATCATTCGTGTTGTAGTAACGATCAGAAACGTAGCCCCATATTTCACCCATTTCTTTACCTTGATAATGCCCTGTAATAAGACCCGAACTATTTTCCATTCTTGTAATATAAGCTCTATTATCAGATAGATTAAATGTAAATCCGTATTTAAAATCTTTGAACTGATCTTTCCAGGTGATTTCCCATTCCCAACCTTTAGATTCTAAATCTGTTGAATTTTGGAATGGTGGCGCCGATCCTAATACCGCAGGTAAATCGGCTCCCTGATATAACATACCAATGGTTTGACGGCGGAACCAGTCGAAGCTTGTATTCAATCGGTTATTGAAAAGTGCAATGTCTACGCCCACATTTAATGTTCTAACTTTTTCCCAGGTAAAAGTAGAGCTGATCAGATTGGGCGCACCGATAGTCAGATAACGTACTCCGGTATTGGGATCAATCCAATTGGAGTTATTCGTTTCCATCTTAGGAATTACCGGAAAATATACTTGAGATCGATCGGGATTTAATACGACCTGATTTCCAATTTCACCAAATGATCCTCTAAACTTCAATAAGGGTATTGTATTTTTAAGATCTGACATAAAACCCTCCTCAGTAACATTCCATCCTGCTGAAACGGACGGAAAGAATCCAAATTGACTTCCTTTCAAAAAGCGTGACGAGCCGTCCAATCGTCCATTGACCTCCAATAAATACTTGTTTTTAAAATCGTAATTGATACGACCAAAATATCCTAAAACAGCATATTGTCCAAAAGAATCCGCTGTCGTCTGTGTTCCTGTACTGGTACCCAATGATGGAGAATCTGGGCTAAGGATACCAAAACGTTTTGCAGAAAAACTTTCTGAATAACTCTTCTCATAATTGACACCTGCTAGCCCTTTAAAATGATGATCTTCGATAGCATGGGTATAACTAGAATAAATATTTAAAGCATTGTAGTTAATCAAGGTATTACTCCGTTCATAAAAATCGTTATTGAACAAATATTCAGGATTGAAATTATTTGGATTCATATAGCGATGCTTACTCTGCGCATACTTATAATTATTATTTGTCTTACTAAATGTATATTCAGCAGTGATATTCCAACCAGGAAGCGGATTATAATCTAATTTTCCAAATAATCTCAAGTTTTCATTATAGTTTCGACTTGGGTCTTCATATTTCAGATAATTATTAGGCGTTCCAAAAGGAATCGCATTTCCTTCCGCATCTGTTGTCTCCCCCGGATTGAGGTAAGATCCAAAACTCAACGCTCGGTAGAACATCTCCCCCATATTGGCAGGTGTGTAGCGGTTGTCATTTTTATACAAAATATTGGCACTTAAGTTTAGATTTTTCTTCAACTCAGCTCCGATATACGCATTTAGATTATAGCGCTTATAGCTATCTTTATCCGTTGTCATGATACCATCTTCATCACCATACATACCCGATAGACGGTACGCAATTTTCTCCGATCCCCCCATAATGGAAAGATTGTGCAGATGTTCGAAACCAGTTTGAAAAACTTCATGATAGAGATCATATTCCTTTAACGGATATTTCGTTCCGTTAACCTCCGTAATACCATCAGGATATTGCCCTGGATTAGCTTGATAATCTTGCAAGGATGATAACCAGGTATCTACATTTTGTCCGGCCCAATTACTGGTATTTCCAAAATCTTTTAATGCCTGCACAAATTGTAAGGGAGTAGCTTTTTCCGGTAAAGTAGACGCGTTGCTCCAGCTCAGATTGCTCGAATAGTTAATTTTTGTCGGCTGGTTACGCGACCCCTTCTTTGTTGTCACCAGAATAACACCAAATGCCGCTCTCGCACCATAAATAGAAGCTGCTGCTGCATCTTTTAATACGGTCACATTTAAAATATCTTTCGGATTGACATCGTCCATATTCATCGGAACATTATCGACCAAAATCAAAGGTGAACCTCCATTAATAGAAGTTGTGCCTCGAATATTGAGATCAGTATTCGTTCCTGGACGTCCGCTGCCAAAGGTAACCTGCAATCCCGGAAGTGCACCTTGAAGCGCTTGGGAACTACTGCTAATAGGTCTATCTCCTAAGACCTTGTCCATATCTACAGAAGAAACCGCTCCAGTTAGATTCGCTTTCCGCTGTGTGCCGTAGCCCACAACAACGACCTCTGCCAAAGCAGTAAGATCCTCTTGAAGCGTAATCGTCATAAAAGATTGACTTGCCTTAATTTCCTGACTGCCATAACCGATATTACTGATGAGCAAGATTGATGACACGTCACTAACTTTCAGGGTAAACTCACCCTTATCATTGGTACTTGTACCACGGTCTTTGCTTTTCTCAATAACAGTTACACCAGCCAAGGGCAGTCCGCGACCATCGATGATTTTACCCTTGATTTCAAACCCTTGAACAGAATGCAAAGGAACGATTACATAGGTAATTCCATCATAACTTTTTAAAGTCAGATTGAATTGATTTAAAAGTGGAATTAGTGCATTATTCCAAGCTTGATTCTCAAAAGCAACAGAAGAAAGATTCTTATTAGAAACCAAGTTATCAAAATAAACAAACTTCACATTTGTCTGTTTTTCAATAGTCTTTATTACTGTTTTTAAATCTGTATTTCTAATTTTTAAAGAAACTTTTTCTTGCGCACTTATCGTTATTCCGAACGCTTTCACAGTAAATGCAAAAGAGAGTGCAACTGCTAGCTTAGTCATTAATACATATTTAATGGTGCTTGATTTAGGTAAATAAAATCCCCGACCATGTAAATTTTTTTTCATAGTTTTAACTTTAGTATGGAACCATAGCGTACTGATCTTTCTCAGGGACACGGTACGCTTTTCTTACTTGCTAAGGATACACCTTCGGGTGTATCCTTTCCTTTAAAATGTGGTATTTAAGTATTGTTATATAGCATATGATTTAGGGTTTATTGTAATATAATTGATTCATTTTGTCTCTTAATTTCTATACTTGGATTGGCTTGCTTCAAAAGAGCCAGAACCTGATCAAGACTATATCCTTCCAAATTCCCACTGAAAGTAAATTGTTCTAATGCAGGGTTTTCAATCTGAATAGAAACATTATACCATTTGCTTAACTTAGACACAATTAATGACATTGGATCAGCATTAAAAGACAGCTTGTTATACATCCATAGCGTTTCAGAAGGAGCCTGTTCACCCTCTGAAATAATTAAAGTGGAGTGCTGTACCTGGATTTTAGGCTTGGGGTCTGTTTGAATGACAGGTCCTACTTTTGTTGGGAAAAGTGCAATCTTATCTCCGGGCTTAAGCATTAAAGATTTAACCTGACGGTCTGCTTTCAATTCAATAGAACCTTCCACAAGCGAAGTCTCTGTTTTGTCCTCATCGGGATAAGCACGGATATTAAAACGTGTACCCAGGACTTTTACCTCTGAATTTCTAAATTCAACAATAAACGGGTGTGAGCGATCATGAGCCACGGTAAAAAAGCCTTCTCCTTCTAGCTTAACACGGCGCTCCGCTTTCCCAAATGATTGTTCAAGAAATAGCTTACTGTCCCCATTTAACCAGACAGTCGTACCATCCGATAAATTAATAATTTTCTTTTCTCCTTTTTTGCTGCTATACTGCTCAGTAAATCGTGTTTGTGTCTGCGAATTATAAATCCACAATGAAAGGATCAAAAATAGTGGCAGCAGAACTGCGGCTATACTCCTATAATTTTGATACCAAGCTTTTTTAATAGGGAAAAGGTCGTTTTGTTCTCTAAAACTATTCTCATCGTGAGAGTTCATCGATAATGTTGTCGTTTCAGAACTTTCAATCTTATTTAAAATAGATTGAAAAACTAGTTCAGAGTTGTCTACTTGTTCTTTATGGCTTGGTTTAATGCGTAAAAAATCAAAGAGGACCTGATTTTTAGGGTCAGATTGGAGCAGATACTGAAATTGGCGATTTTCTTCAACGGACAATTGCCCTTGAAGATACTTATTTAGTAAGGTAATAAATTGGTCTTGCTCCATAAACTTGCTGATCTTACTTTAATGATCCGGATCCAACAAGAAACCACCAATGGCTTTTTAATTTTTTTTACAAACCACTGTAATTCAAAGTAATATTTTTATTTCCTAATACTTCTCTTAATCTTTTTAGAGCAAGCTGCATATGCCGATCAACTGTATGGACGCTGATATCCATAATCTCAGCCGCATCTTTATAACTACAATCGAGATCTTTAACTAAAGTAAAAGCCATCCGACATTTAGAAGGCAATTGGGCAATTGCGGCTTCTATCAACGTAATATGCTCCTGGGAAATATAAACCTGTTCAGGAGTAAGAACATGATATTCAAAATTGATGATTTCAGATAGATCAACTTGTAAAGGTAATCTTCCCAGATACTTGATCGCATTGTTTCTGACAGCCTTATATAAATAGGTATTTATCTGATCAATCTGCATTAGGCCAGCCTCTAATGACCACACTTTTAGAAAAATATCAGCAATAATATCTTCTACCACAGGACCGGACTTGACCATACCCATTCCAAATATTTTTAAATCTTTATAAAATTGTAAGAAAAGTTTCTTGAATGCCAGAGCATCGCGCTCCATAGCAATTGCATAGCGTAATTCTTCCCAGGAAAATGGTGATGGAGAATGGCCTAACATATGGTTTTCTTAAATCTAGATTTCTATAAGTGATTTTAAAGTTAGAAATTTTTATCGGAAGGAAGAAATTACAACATCTTTCTAACTTTTAAAAGTAATGAAAAAGAGAAAATAGCGCAATACCTAAAAAATAAAAAAGTGGAGAACGGATCCTCCACTTTTTAAACAGGTAGATATAAAAATCTAATCTAAATCTGCAGAACGCATCACCCGCACGCTACCCGCTCCAGCTCCATTTGAAGATGTTGCGATGTACCAATTTCCCGTCCATTGATCATAGTACATACCAAAAGGGAAATTAAATTTGGCAGACAGAGCATCACCATCACTTGTTCCAGCAGTTGTACCAGCAATTGTAGTCAATACACTATTGGAATTTGATGCTAATTGTGACAATAAAACTAATTTATGAGCACCACTATTTGAAACAACAACCTGATGATCTGAAGTAACAAAAACCCCTCTAGGTTGATTTAAACTCTTTGTCATTACTTCTTGATAATTATCACTCAATCTTACTCGAGATAATCCTGCTCCATTGAAATGTGTAATATATAAATAAGCTCCGTCAGAACTTAACGAAAGTGCATGTGCATAATTCACCTGCGCAACTATTCCAATTCCTTCTGTCAAACCTGCAACACCGGAACCAACTAAAGTACTGACACTGGAAGTCGCTAGATCTATCTTGCGAACACGGTTACCCAACCATTCTGATACATATAAACAGTTCCTGAATTTATCAAATACCAGGCCTGTAGGACGATTGAAAGTAGCTGCAGTACCATTCGCATTATCACCTCCTGCGCTACCTGAACCGGCTAGTGTACTCACGACATATTCGCCATTTGTATTTTTGCTTATTTTTCGAACTTTATGCGCTCCAGAAACATTAGCCGCATCCACCGTATAAATGTTTCCGCTTGAATCAAGTGCAACGGACCATAAGCCATTAAAGGTAGCTGAGAGTGCTGCACCATCAATGGAACCTGCTGCCCCAGAACCAGCTACAACAATACTATGGCCATAAACATCACGCTTAATCAACTGATTTAGAGTGCCATCTGCAATATACAAATTACCATCGTTATCCATTGTAACCGCTTGAGCCCCTTTTGCATTAATCGTTCCCAGATTCAAAGTAGAGACCTTCAAATTATTGAAATTGGGCACTGAATAACGTGGCTTGACATCTTTAAACTCTAATTTAAATGTTCCTAAGAAATCTTTTTCTTCCAGTTCCAATCTGAGTCCATGAAATGGTAATTTCGTATCCGCATTGGATGTTAAAATTAAAGTTCCCGGGTAATTTAACTTTGGCAACAGCAATTCACCACTTGAAGTTAGCCTTACCGTTTGTTCTTGCCCAAAGTCATCTTCCAGAATACTTCTATACTTATATGTAACAGATTCTAAGTCTGCAATTTTTTGAGAATAAAAATAATTGGCTTTTAAGGTAAGATCACCTTGTCCAAACTTTTTTCTAGTAGAGAGCACCTGTTGGTCTTTGTCTTTAGACAAGAGACGTGCTTCCAAAGAATCCAAATCATAGGCGGCACCTCTTTCAGCAATACGTACTTTATACTGTACCGGAAAAGCGATCTTGTCAAATAAAACTTTTCCCGTAACAGATGTATGGATTGTATCAACAACAGAATAGGATTCATTAGCAGATTCTCTAACTAACAATGCAATCCGGGCACCTTCAACAGGTTGGTTATTTTCATCCTGTAACAATACTTCAATACTACTCTCCCCAAATCTTGGAAAGCTTTTTAGATGAATAGGATAATCTTTCTTTTCGGTCAACTCCACATAAGTTTCATCCAAATGATAACGACCTGTATCTCGAATCGATACTTTAACTTTATTGGGATAAGGAACTTCATATTTGAAACTCCCTTGCGCATCTGTAGCTACGGTATCGACAAAAGTACGACTACCGTCACCTTTTGTCTGACGCTCAAATAAAATTTTAACACCTTTGAACGCACTATTATCATCCGTATTGGTCAATATACCGGAAATTGTACCCCGATTAACTTCAGTAGTCTGATTCCAAAAATCATCCCGCTTACATGCACCTAGTGTAATAAGTGCACAGAAGATGGTATAAAAAATATTTTTTTTCATTTCACAAAATAGGCTTGAATAGATTATTTAATAAATTCCGTTTCGTAATTATTCAAGAAAACCTTTCCAGCTAGTTTCCATGATTCTGCCGGTTGAATATTAAGCCAGTAGTAAATCTGCGATGCCGCATCAGTACTATTCATAACAAACTGCATCTTCTTGTCCTGATCGGAAAGACAGTTCCACTGATCTTGTAATTTCCAGACGGCAGTTGATTTATCGAATGTAAAAGCAGTATTACTATCACTACCCGTCGCACTATTGTTGATTTTATATCCATACCCCTCGTCTGCTTTCCAAAATCCTTTGACATTACCCCAATAGCTCGTCTTATCATCTAGCGCGGCATGACAAGTAAAATCGCTGATTTCTTCGTCAGTCAATGCTTTGTTAACGAATACTAAATTATTAATGTCACCATTGAAAGTACCAATTGAAGCTACATTGCCTGAACCTAAAATAAAATTGGCCGCTGTCTGAAAACTTTTACGGTCTGTAGTAACATCTTTTTCCGTTCCTGCCACCCCGTCTACATATAAAGTCGCATAACGTTTACCATCGCTTTTATTGTAGATCTTTAAGGCTATTGTTTCCCAGGTATTCACTGCACCTGCAACTGGACCTACAATTTGTAACTGCCCACCACCATCACCAAGTAGCGCTCGATACTTTCCTGTAGTAGCACCTTCCAGCATAAAATGCCAGCCTCTATTGGAACTGTAGGCGTGAGAGGTTCTACCTAAAATAACTTGATGGCTTGTCCCTCCTGGTTTTACGTAATTTTTCACCTTAAACATAATGGTATACTCCTGACCATCCTTGATGTCGTACAGAGCTGAGTTCGTAGCCGAAATTGTTGGGGTTATATAAGTCGCACCTTTATTATTTAACGTCAAAGAATTGGTCACATCTGCATCTTTAATATGCGTTTCCTGAAAATTTTCATTGTAGAAAATCATCGGAATCTCCCGTTCTGGCATACTAGCACCGCCATAACCATTTTCCAAACCTCCATGATTGGATGTAACAATAACCAACCAATCCTCGGTCGCATAGTTTTTGCGTTCTTTTAAAGCTGCAAGGACTTCTGCGATATAACCATCTACAGTCGTCAAATTAGCTTTATAACCAGCATTGTCGTAGCTAAAACCGGCTTGAAGACCAGCCTCATTGACACTTCTAAAATTGACTGTAGCAAACGCAAGTTCTGCAGGGCCTCGTTTTAATGCTGCAACTGCGCTATCACGAACCAATTGATCATTGTCTACCATAATCTTCGTATCTGCCAGCCCCAATAAACGATCTTGCATAGCGCCATAATCGGACACCGCCAATGATTTTAAGGTACGACCTGTTTCCAGCAATCTTTGATAGATGGTAAAAAAACCTTCAACAGCAGTCGAATTATTGCCATGTGGATCATCTTCATCGATATCTTCTTCGAAACTATTGCCAAAAACACCATGATTGGCGCTATTTTTACCACTTAATAACGATGTCCACGTAGAAGCATCGCCCGTATTTGCATCTGCAAATGCGCGGAAAGTATATTTAGCATGTGGCAATAGGCTCTTAATTGTAGCAGGAACTTCTTTGGCCAACTCACGACCTGAAAGTCCATCGATCACCAAAAGCAAAACTTTCCGATCTTTTACGGCAGGTCTTGATTCTTCTTTTTCGAATATTAGAGGAGGATCAAAATACTTTTTACAGGAACTGGTGAACGCTACGATCACCGTAAGCAATAAGAGCTGTATTTTATAAGAATTCATTTTCATAAAGTAGTCTTTTTAGGGTGTCACATTGATAAAACCAAGCTCAGCAATCGAAGCATAATCTGTTGGTGTGAACAAATCGGCCTTGTTAATTTTGATACGAGCATATTTAAAGGTCCTCGTTTCTTTCGTTTCAGAATTAAAGAAAAAATATTGCTTAAATAAATCTCGGGTCATATTGTGCGTTCCCGCAGGTTGCCAAAAAACATTGTCTTCACTTAATTCTAAACTAAATTTTTTGAAATGATTGGCATGATTAGCTACCTGACGGATAGACAGTGAAATGCCATTAGCAACGATGCTATTTGCACCTGTCTGTACTGTTATCGTCCATGTAGGTGAAGAAAATGCGGCTCCGGTACAAGTCGCATTCCAACAGGATGACCAAAATGTACTAATATCACCATCTAACATTTTTGAAGGCACATATGTATTACTCGCATCTGTTTGATTATTACTGGCAGTAGCGATCCATCCCGTTTTTGGAAGTTCTGGGTAATAAGCATTTTCACCTCCCGTATGTGTTACCGGATTATAAAGCCAGAAATATTGATTCAATAAAGGTAATTTCAAATCTTCAACCACATAACGTTTGGATACGTCACTAACCTTGATGCCCCAACCAATTGATAAAAAAGGTTCCATATCCATTTTTGTATATTCGCATAAGGACTCATAGAAAAAGTCAATTTTAGACTGATTATTGGCCGATGTAAACCGCGCATTTCGTGCTCTCGTGTACAAATATGTCATGAATTCATATCCATATTTTTCAAAAATCTGTGCATACATGATGAGTTTAGCATCGTTATGATTTTTGGAAATGGTCTCCATATTGGCCCATGTCTTTGTTTTGGCCGCATCAGTGTTGCCAACAGGTGCGGAGTAAGTAATCCAAGCCTGTCCTGTAGGCCAAACTTCGGCTATCTTAGTATGTTGCTGCCCATTAACCCAAGCCATCTTAAAACTGAAAAGGTTATTGGTCACTTCTCCATTGCCATCGAAATTCCAAGTACTTCCCTGTTGCATATTGTGTCCCAGCTCATGATAAGTACCCCAATTTTGCGTCATTACAGATTGTAAACTCGTAGCCTGTCTAAAATATTCATCACTATTACGGGCATGAACAGGATAACCGGACGACTGCGCTACACCAGCTTTGAAAAGTACTTCATGAACAATACGCCATTTATTGAATGGGGCACGGTGGCGGACGTCTGGATTTCCTTCTGTCATACCCGTCCAATCCCAATATGCTTTTTGGATCATTTCATCCCATTTAGTCATCAAAGCGGTAGGATTAAGTAAAGGAAACTTTTTAAGCTTGGCGGTTTCTAGAGTTAATACCATGCGTTTTCCTTCCAGCTCAAACCAAGGAACTGTTGATTTGGAAACCTTATCCAACCATTCTGCATCGGTCGATTCGCCCAATTTGAAACTTGGAGCCTGTACAACACCAGAAAAAAGAAGATCGGCGGTACGTCCTAAAGGACTAGAAGGAAGGATGTAAATCAAGCCGCCGTATAGGTTGCGTAGGTAATTTTTACCGGGAAACAACACTTGGCGTGAAGCGACTTGCAAATCACGCTGAGGAGCAGGGATACCGGTTGCACTATTATGTGTATGCGCACCGATCTGAGCGGTAAGTCCATAGATACCTGCAGGCACCTCAATGACAATAAGTTCACCTGCAGGTGCATACATACTGGTACTCTGCCAATTGCCTGGAGCAACTGAAATACGTAAATCGGAGGATCTGATTTCATCAAAATTAAGATCAATCGTCACCTTATAATTTTCCAAACGCGGTTCCTTATCACCGATCAAACCCGGAAAAACACGTGCTTGGGTATATTTTGAATAGTCGATCTTAAAACGGTTGGTATCAATAGCAGCACCAACAGTATCGGTATATTCTCCGGATGAATATCCATTATCAAATAAGTACCCGTAATCTTTGGAACAAGAATAGTTCAGGACCAAAGATACTGCACAAGAAAAACAAAATAATAATTGCCTTTTCATCTTTTAGTTTTTTATTGATTTGAAAATGCTGGAGCCCAACTTTGTGCATCCAAATTAAACTGCCCAACCTCAATAATACCCAACCAGTTGTATACCATTTTAGGAATATCGACCGAACGAATCACGTAACGTTCTAAATAATCGGGCAATGTTGGACATAGATTACCGGCTCTCTCAGAGAAACTGGTAAAAGCAAATGGACCCACCATAGTAAAATTACGTCGGCTTGGACTTTGATCGCGGATTACTGCAGCTTCATCATTGGCAGGCCAGTAACCGATCAGATTGGGGTAATATGCATCGGACAAAGCCGTAGACATCGTTGTACAATAGTTACTCTGGATCTGAGCAACAGGAAGTGCCGTATTATAAAAACGGACATCGCCAATCATGTGCTTTTGAGTATCCTTAATAAATCCAGAACCGTAGCCCAATTGGAATACACCTGATCCAATACCGCTAACACCTGAGATATCTTTGGTTTCGCCGGCTACGCCATCGACATAAATAGTCATAAACTGTTTACCTTCTTGCTGAAAGAAACGACCTGTCAAGGTATACCAGCTATTTAATTCTAACTTTTGGGTGAAATAAGCAGTTGTACCGGCTACTTTTAGACGAATATTAGCACTCGATTCATCATTGGTACTACTGTAACCATTTAAAAATGCCCAGCCAGCTTCACCACCACTCGTACTTGATCGGTTACCTAGAAGTGTCGTATTATAGCCCCCAAATTGCAAAAATTTAACCTTCAACTGAATCGTATATTCTTTTGACTTATCAATATCATAAAGTTTACTGTCTGATGCTGACATCTTACCATATACCTGATTTGCTGCAGTTCCATTACTCACATACGTCGCCGCAGACGAGATCCACGACGGATCTGCTGTTTCCATTCTCTCAACAAGTTTATAGGTAAAATCGCTATTGTACATCAATGCGAAGTTGTTTCGTGCAGGTATTGCATAAATACTCCCGTCTTGTAATGCAGGATCTAAGGTATAATCCCCACCATTGCTAGATACAACTGCAACCAACCATTTTTCATTTTTATAACCTGGACGCGCTTTAATGGTGGTCATCAAATCTCCTAAACGTTGATCGAAAGTATGCAATGCCTGCACATATCCAGCTACTTTGGGGCCGAAACCAAATTGCCTTCCCGCTTTTTGAACATCAGAGAAAGTTGCCACCAAAACCCCGACCTCTTCTCGCTTTAATTCTTCCTTCGCATGTACCAATACCTCTTCATCAGATGCCACTTGTTTATTCAGATCCAAAGATCCTGTTTCAACAAGAAGCTGTACCGCATCACTGTTGCTTACCAGGGCGGTACGCGCATCTGTATATTGTTTGATCCGTTTAAATAGTGTTGGATAATTTGCCAAATTATTTCCAGTTGCTTGCTCGTTGATTACTTGATGTTTAGTAATTTCTGTACCCGTTAACAAATCGGCATAATTGCTCGTTAATAGTCCATTTTCATTACTCACCGAATTCCAACTAAAAGTTGAATTTAAAGTCATGGCCGCTAAATTTGGCATATTACCGTAATCTGTCGCCTCGTTACCCACGACGGTACCAACAGCTCCTTCCACAACAATGTAGGCTATCTTGTATTGATTGGCCTGAATCTGAAGATCGGACGGATTTTGGTCAAAGTCCAACTTATTGTCCAAGTCTTTATTACAGCTGGTGAGATGAACCGCTAAGAGTGCGATTATCCCAAAGTTTTTATAATTCTTCCACATAATCCTATATGTTTATTTCTCTTGAATAATGGGTCTATTAGTATGTTAGTCTAAAATGGTCAAACGAACAATGTTTCCTAAATTGCTCTTCCCATTAAAGGAAGTGAAACCTCCGACCAGTGTTAATGTACGTTGACCTAAGGAATTAGTACCCTCTAAAGAATCATTGACCGTACCGACTAACCGCCCCGTATTATTATAATCCTGTGCTAGGGTACCATCTGCATTTAAAACCAGCAAGCCTTCACGAATGATGCTATCATAAGTTTTAAACGTCCCAGTAACTACAATAAGTCCATTACTTAACTGTACCGCATAAGAGGGGGTACCCCCCGTAAAACCTTTACTTTGGAAACTTTTGTCTACCGAACCATCTAGATTGATAACCACTATACCATTTGCAGGTATGCCATTAAAACTGGTAAAAGATCCGGTGAGAACATATTTTTTGGTTTCTTTAACATAACTGATGTCAAACACCATCCCATTCGCACCCGAACCTGTTTGAAAACTAGGGTCAAAGGTGCCATCATCATTAAGTCGAACAATACCGTTTGCGGCATTACTACCATTAAAAGTCGAAAATATACCTACTAGCACTAATTTGCCATCAGACTGGAGATGCGCATCGAAGATGGATCCATTAACCCCTGTATAGCTTCTTTTGGGAATACTTTTATGATCGACAAAATAAGTGGAATCAAGTGACCCATCCATATTCATTCGAACGACACCATTCATACCAAAGAAATCGGTCAAAATATTATCATAAGTAGAACGGACGTAATAATTACTGCTGTAGGTTTTAAACCCTCCAACGATGGTTACTTTATTATTCTGAACAAAAGTCTTTAAAATAGATGTTTCTGAACCGCCATTAAATGCTGGAACGATGATATTGCTTTTGTTTGGATCGTCCGTCAAATTTAATATCGGCGTTGACTTGACAAGTAATGCACCTACGGAACTGATGGTGGTCATATTTTTAATCATGCTAACGGTATCATAACGTTGAAAGCCTCCTGAAATCAGGATATTACCATCGTTAAGTTCGTTCATGCTGTTAACATTACCCGTTACTCCTTGTCCAAATTTCATTCCTCGCACAAATTCTCCGGCATTGGTGATTCGTGCTAAACCTGAAATCTTGGAGGAAGCTCCATTTCCGTTATAATCGGAAAACATACCACCAATAAAAATTTGATTATTGCTAAACTTAGCAATCGAAAATAGAGGTCCGTTGGATCCTACACCAGACTGGAAGGTAAGATCGATTCCTAATTTACCGATAATAGGCAAATTCGGTCCTGCAAATACTTGCCCATTTACAACCGCTTTGACCCCTCCAGTACTCGTATTCTCTGAAACTACGCTGGTCAAGGTCGAATCAGTGATATCTACGATATCTGACTCAACGTTATTGATGTAAAATTTAATCTGATCTTTATATTTCAAAAGCCCATTGACCTTAAATACCACAGTACTGCCTACTTTCGCTTGCGAAGGACTAGGCGTACCTTCCTGAAAAACAACATCTAATGGCTCCTTACCCCCTGCATACGGATCTGGTCCATATTCTATTTTATTGCTACAGGACATGACACTTGAAAGGACAAATATCACGAATAGCTTAGTGGTTAATTTCATTCTTTTCATAACTTACTTGGTATAATCAATTCCATGCTCAATGGCCATTACAATAAAACGCGAGTAAACAAAGCCGAACCGATGTCTATTATAATTCAGCACATGAACCCGCCCGTTGGTCGGTTTGATATTGGACGATGAGACGAACGTATTTACCCAATCGGATGATGGGGTTGAATAATCGGGTACATACGACAGTAGAATCTGTCTAGCTCCGCCATATTTTATGGTGGCATCACCATTTTTTAAATCGTGGTACACGACACCTACATTAATAGATTCCGTTTCATCATAGGACTGAAAGATCTGACCTCCGAATGCATACAGCGCAGTTGTATCTACTTGCCTGAAGTCAATCAGACCATAGTCACCTTTGATCAGGTATTGTGACAATATTTTTTTCCAAACTACAGGTTTAACCTGTTTAAAGGAAGTAATTGTATCTTTTCCGAGCTGATACAAATAAGTATTCAACCCATCAATTGCTTTTCTAAATGTCGGATCTGGAGGAGCAAAAAAGGTGATCTGTTCATTTTTAAAAATATCCTCCATCCCAGCATATCGGATCACCTGTGTTAAGGTATCAAAAGGATCTTCAGGACGCTGACTTTTAGCGTCAAGATAGGCCATCATATTACCATTAAACTTTGGGTCATGTGTACCCGTATCTTCAAAATAATCTTTATTGGTACATGCAACCACGCTTATCAGCACCAATAAACCAAATAGTATATTTTTCATCATTGTAGAGATTATCTTATTTCCAATAGTCGTTAAGTGTCATATAGGGATTATTATTCATCGCTTTGGGGTTAATCGGCCAGGTCCATCCACCTGCAACAAAACCAGCATAGCTCATCGCTCTGCTACTATAGAGCGGGTCATAGATTTTTCCTGTACGAACAAGATCATAGTAATAATGACCCTCGCCCATCAATTCTTTACAGCGTTCCCAATAAATGGCATCTGATAAGTTGTTTTCATAATTATTGGATGCAGGGTAAAGCCCTGCTTTAGCTCTACCCCTAATCAGATTCAACAACTCAGTAGCTTTGCCATCTTTTCCAAGATTGGCATTGGCCTCAGCTTGTAATAAAACCGCATCTGCCAATCGAAATATAATCTGGTAATTCCCCAACGATTGAGCAGTATTGCCAGAACCTAATGCTAGATTGAAAAACTTAAAGAAGGTAAAGGCGCCGGTGCCAGAGTACATGAAATTTTCACCCTTCAAATCGGTAAACCAGCTTTTAATACGACCGTCCTCTTGACCGTCGGGATAAATGGTTTTCATATAATTAGGATCGTAAGTCAGCTCGCTTAAATTCGTTGTGGTCGAATTCAATAAAAAATAGGGCGCATGAAGTACATGCGCAAAATAAGTCTTCCGTAGATTGCCATACGATTCACCATAATTTACATTGTTAGGTATCTCAAATAACCCTTCTCTGGAACGACCGTTAAAAACTTCGGCAACCCGTTCGATAGGTAGCAGTTCGTAGGCATTGGCCGCTACAGCGCCCTCTTGATAAAGCTCATCCCCTAAAACATCTGTTGCTGTATAATAGGACGTTGCATTATCTTTGTCAAATCCGGCCAGCCACATATTAAGATGCATCATCAGTGCCAAGGCCGATCCTCTCATGGCACGTACACCGCGATTTGCTGGATCGCTATACGTCCAAGGTAAATCGTCTTTTACTTCAGCCAAATCTGCCAAACATTTCTTTGCCACTTCGACATGACTTGTACGCGGCAAAGCATCTTGATTATAAGAATTGGTATAATAAGGCACATCACTGAATAATCGGATCAAAATAAAATAAGACATGCTACGCATAAAAACAGCTTCTGCCTGATACTTCTTCACTTCATTAGCTGAAAAAGAAGGATCATTCTCAGCAACTTTTGGCACCAAATCGTATAAAATATTGGCAGATTGAATAACCTTATAAATAGGTGTCCAATCACTAACTTTATCCCACTCCACATTATACGTCCAGAAACGTTCAGCATCGGTTCCTGGTGTTGGTCTAACGGTGTTGACTAAAGTGCGGATATCACCACGACCAATGATACTAATGTCATTTCGGTTAGGAAAAGTCGCTGTTTTCAATACAGGAGCATTACGGAAATCTCCGATCAATAATACGGGACGATCAATACCCACACCTGAACGAAAGAGCCGATAAACTTCCCTTGTAAATGTCTCTGCATCGTCTTTATTACGCCAAAAATTATTACCTGAAAGGCTATCAATGGGCTCTACATTCAAGAATTTCTTACAGCCAAACAGACTAAAAAGAACTAGTACCCCTATTGTATATTTTGTAATTTTGTTAATTATCATGCTCTTAAGATTAGAATTGAACATTTAAACCCAATGTATATGTCTTTGGTGTAGGATAACCATCCGATCGGTCATAGCCCATTGCTGTAACTCCCTCTGGATTTGGGCCGCTATATTTTGAAAAGGTATGCACATTATTGGCCGTCCCAAAAACACGTAAAGAAGTAATCTTATAACGTTGCGTCCATTCCCTTGGGAAATTATAGGCTAAAGTGATACTATTGATTTTCCAATAGGATCCATCTTCTAAAAACAACGTTTGGTTAGGACGGAAGGGCTGTACGCCACTACGTCGCAAAAAATCATACGGATTTGGCCATTCACTATTATTACCTACAAGAGTCCAAAAGTCGTATTTATCTAGAGGTAATAATGCAGCATCTTTTTGGCCATTATTATCCCCAAATAGTGGGTTGCCGTAAGATCCCATCTGACTCGCTAATGCCGCATTAATGACATCGCGTTTTAAAGTAAATGAGGAGTTAACATTAATGCTCATCCCTTTATACTGGACAAAAGTCGAAAGTCCTCCAGTAATCTTTGGTTGAGCATTACCAACCACCACACGATCACGGTCATCTAAGATATAATCACCATTTAGATCCGTCCAAAAAGGATCGCCTCCTTGAAAATAATAAGTGGTACCATCCTTTACTGTTTTATAAGGTTCGCCTGTATCAGGATTGACAGGAACAGAAGCATCATCTGCAAAAGTTCCTCTATAATTGTACAATAAATATGATAAGCTGTTACGTCCTAAGCGGTAGTAGGTATCAAATCCGTTTCCGGAATCGTCTTTAACAATATATTGACGTGCATTGTCAGGTAAACGCGTCAACACATCCTGATTGACAGCACCATTTAACGAAATATTCCAATTTACTTTGCTCTGGTTACTCAATGGTCTGAACATAAAAGTAAATTCGTATCCATAATTGACCATACTGACATCATTAGTTTTGATATTACTAAATGCATTGTGATCTGCCAATGGTCTTTCCCACAACATATTATCTACCTGCTTGTAATAGAATTCTTGAATAGTTGTAATTCTATTTTTTAGAATACCCATTTCCAGCGCTAAGCTACTTGATGTTGTTGTTGACGGAATCAACAAGCTATTGGGCATCTGCCCCCAGTTAAAACCGATAGTAGGATTATTGTTAAATGCACCTGTAAATATATATTTACCATTAGCATCGAACACCGTACCTGTTGGGACAATATTTTTTCCCCAACCCGCACGCAACGATAGGTAATCTAACCATGTGTCGGCTGCATCGGCCATAAAACTTTCTTTTTGGATATTCCACCGGCCAGATAAGGATGGATTCTTCTGCCACGCGACATCGGGCCCTACAGTGGATGACTTATCGAATCTATACGTAACATCAAATATGTATTTTGACATATAATTATAACTCGCCGCCCCTGCGAAAGCTACCGAACGGACATCGGACATATTATTGAGAACACCTCCTTTTGCTGAACTACCATTGAAACTAAAGGGGCCTTCTAACTGATCATTACTAAATCCTTCTTTCAATTGCGCTTTAGCAATCGAATTGTTGACATTGATCTCGTTCAAGATATAAGTAGTCAAAATATGTTTCTCATCTTCACCAAAAGCCTTGAGATAAGTCACTTGACCCATATTATATATGGTATTGCGCTGCGAATCGAAATTATATAATTTAGAATTGTTGTTATTGGAAACCGCTGGTGAAAAATTGTCGGTTCTATTTGCTGAATAGTTATAGCTGAAGTTATTTTTAAAACGTAAGCCATTAATTACTTCGTACTCAAGCTCTAGATTGGACTTCACATCTGTCGTTCGATTGTCATTGCGGCCGAGTATGGATGCTGCTAATGTCGGATCTACAAATGCTGAGCTTGGTCCAGGCAATAAAGAGGATGCTGAAGAAGAGCTCGCCACTCCTCCTTGCGAAACAGAGGTACCCGTTCCTGTTTTTTGTTGTCCGATATTTCCAGACATATTCACAAACATACGGAAACGGTCACTAGGGCGATATTCTGAATTCATACTCAAGGTATAGCGATCAAAACCTGTATTTTGAATGATCCCCTTCTCATTGTAATACTGTCCGTTAATCTTATAATTGAAGGTTGCATCACCACCAGAGGCATTGACGTTATGTGACTGGCTATAGGTAGACTTATAAAACACGTCCTGCCAGTTTGTGGCATTATTATAATAAGGATTTAAACTATCGGACAAAATCTGATTGTCAAAAATCAAATCACGACCATGGTAATAATTTTCCCCATAATTGAGCACTTGATTGATTCTTGACATACGTTCACCACGGCCGCCCAGAATAGAGCGTAATTCGGGTGGTACTTTAAAAAATTGATTGGTAGAATACTGAATAATAGGCACCTTTGACAAACCTCTTTTTGTGGTAATCCGGATAACACCATATGCTCCGCGAGACCCATACAATGCCGTTGCTGCCGCATCTTTCAGCACATCTACCGACTGAATATCTTCAGGTGGAATCAATGAAATTGGACTAATACCAGTGCCGGCACTGTTGAACCCATATTGAAAGTCGGTATTGTCATCGACAGGAACCCCATCAACAATGTATAGAGGTGAAGTCGGTGTCAGAAAAGCATCCTGACCTGACCCACTCATTGAAATATTGGATAGTCCACGTACAAGAACAGATGCACGAACACCGGGCTGGCCACTGCTAACCTGAACGTTCATACCTGCAACTTTACCTTGCAATAACTCTGTCACATTGGAAACTGGATTATCTTGAAGTTGCTTCCCATCAATGGTAATGGCAGAAGATGTCAATGTTTCGCGCTTCCGTTGCATAAATCCTTGTACAACGACCTCATTCAACTTATTTTCAGCTCTAGTCATATAAACCGTAAAGGTGAAGGCTTTCTTTCCCTCCAAAGACTCTTTTACTTGTGTATACCCCGTGCTTGTAAAGACCAATACATCATTGACTGGAGCATTGACTCTGAACAATCCTTTTTTGTCTGTCGTTCCAATTGCTTTGTTTAGCTTTGTGGACCGAATGGTTGCGTTGGCAACACCAGCTCTATTTTGCTGATCTTGAACAAAGCCAGACACAGCTACCATGTCTTGTGCACTCAGGAACGAAACAAAGAGTATAAAAAAATTTAACAATATATATTTTTTCATCTTATATAATAATCTTAGTCGTTATCAAATAATGGCGCCTCATCAGGAAAATAGATCACCACATCCCAATCTCCCTTTTCGTAAATGCTGTAAAAAATGTTTATACGGCTCTGTAATCTAATCCCACCTAGTGCTATTCTCGAATATTGAAATTGTGATTTTGCAAAATCACCACTGTTCCATTTGGTTGCAATAGTAGGTACAAGTGGCATTGGATATTCCACATCATATCGAACTACTGTGGAATCGCTGGACATTTTTTTGTTAAAACCATGCACAAGTTCATCCCAATTAGTCTCATTGAAACGCGAAAGCTTGATCGGTTTTAGATCAGGACCTAATACCTTGAATGAAATAGAACTTCCTTCACCGGTTTTATGATACCATACTTGTATAGGTATCAATATATTTTTTGTAGAGTCGCCTAAAACTCCCGTTGACATAAAAAAACCGCCATCGCTAGACTCTTCTTTCTTTGGAATCAGGCGCATATTCTTAAAAAAACGACGCCCACCATTATTACTTACATCCACATCAAAGTAGTAACCCGAATCGGGGTATGTTTTCAATATATTGGCATTACTGGCACTATGCATAGTTAGATTCCCTGAATGCTCGCCGATTTCCCATAGAGGTCGCATGACAGTATCACGCTTAGCACGAATTTCGTTCAATGATTTTTCCTCGCCTGTATAGCGACTCTTCCAAATCGAAACAGGAAAAAGCTTCAGGAGCTCAGGAGCAGGTTTCCCTTCATAATTTCGGACATCTGAAATACGAAAAGTCAACGGCATAGTCGATTGATCTGCATTAAAAATACTTGTATAAGAGGTAGTACGACCTAGTATGGGTTGAAATTCAGTTGTTGAAAAATTCATTTCTAAACTAAAGGCATCTAAATCGGAAGGGAAATTTTTTTTACACCCCAGCATACCCAGTGCTATCAAACCAAGCAGTCCCCTTGTGATCGTTCTTTTTTTCATAATTATCGATTAAAACGGGTTAAGAATTCACCAAAACCAAACTCATGCCCGTTAGACAGTATATGTACAACGCCATTTGTAGTTTTGATATTAACAGCTTGAGTTGCTGATCTTGTCCAATAAGTACTAAAATTCGATCCCTTTGTATCACTATAGAAAACTGTTACCAAGCCGCCATCAACCAAGCCTGTAGCCTGTTGTTTGATACGCTGCGCATGCATAGGTTGACTAATCTTCAATGTTTTAATAAAAAGTCCATCGACAAAAAGCATTGAATCTGTTGTCACAATACCGCCAACCAGGTATTTACTCAGCACGGTATCCAACTGCACCAAATCAAGATCTTTAATATATAAGGGATTTTTTTTCTGATTCTTACGAATAAGATTGAAGTTATAAAGCGCCGATTGAAACGATGAGTTGGTTGGAGCAAACAACGTGACACTATCGGTTTTCATAGTTGCTTTGAGTTCTGGATACAGATTCAATACTTTCAATAGTGAATCGTATACCTGAGTTTTGGATTCCAGGTATTCAATGGTATTGCCATTAAATAAATTTTCTCTATTCTGATAGTCATAATAGCCATCCATTTTTGTACAGCTGGCCCAAAAGAATAGCGTACAACATCCTAATAAAACGATTAAAATATAATTTTTCATGATAGTAGTTTTTACAACCAGTAAGGGTTTTGTTTCAACGCTTTGTTGTTATTCAATGCTTCTTTTGCAACTGGCCAAAAAATTCCTTTTTGATCGATCAACGTATTGAAAGCAGCATTGTCTCGTTTGATTTTATTATATCGCACCAAATCATACCATCTCCACCCTTCACCCATCAACTCACGTCTGCGCTCCGAAAAAATCTGATCTAATAAATTCCCTGCAGGAGCTTCTGCTAAACCACGGCTTTTACGAACCTGATCCAATAATCCTTTTGCTTCATCATTCTGCCCAAGCACAACAAGCGATTCGGCTTTTAACAGAGCAATCTCTTCCAATCGAGAAAACACAATCGCCGAACTAAATAATGGGAGCGATCCGTCAGCTCCGGAAACTCCTTCTCGGATCACTTTAATTTTACTAAAAATGGGATATAAACCTCCTAAATTTGAAAAGTAAGTGGACTGCGGTTCACCAGTACTGGTAATTTGAAAGCGAACATCCGATGGTTCATCAAATATTTGAACAATACGATCTGTGGGGATGTAGATATCTGGAATGGCCTTGGAAACCAGAGGACTTGCAAGTGTCAATTGTTCAAGATGCCCTTGATAAGAAGCTTCATTAGCAGACCATTTAAAAGGAAAAGCAACCAACTGCGAGTTTGATGAATTGAAAAAGAAACCATTCGCATTCGTTAGGTTGCTCGATTCAATAAATGCGGCACCACCTTTGCCGGCATTCGTAAGCACATAATCAGCATAAATAGAGGCTCCCAGATAATTGTTGGAACTGGCAGCGATATGTGCCAAAATAGCATTTGCCGACAATCTATTGAATAATACGCCATTCCAAGCTGCGCGGTCTTGACCAAAATAATACTGTGCCGGATAAATTGGGTCGGTTAAGTCGGCATAAACAAATGGAAGAATATCCTTTGCCGCTTTTACTTCTTGCTCAGCATAAGCCAACACTTCTTTTTCGGAAGACTGTTTAATGCTCGGAAAATTCCCTTCGTAAGCTTTATCCCAGATAGGTACATCGCCCCAGGTACGTGCTAATAAATAGTAGCAGAAGCCCTTGATGACACGCATCTGTGCAACATCAATTTTATTATTTAAACTGGTATACTGTGCATCAAGTGTTACAATCTGGCCTGATTTTTCAATGAATAAATTGGCGGCATTGATCACAGCATAAAATTTACGCCAGTTACTTAAATTTTGGACTAAGGCATAAGACGAATTTAAATCGCCTGAAATAATAACTTCCAGATCTCGTTTATTAACAGCCGTAAAATCCCCTCCTCGCAATTCACCGTACATCCAGTGGGCATTATCTTGAGCTAAGGCACTGCGCAATAAACCATATACCCCCATTAGAGAACCCCGCGCATCATTGATATCTTTCCACTTATTTTCTTCATTGACAATATGACGAGAATCTACATCCATCATTTTGTTGCAGCCCCCCAATAATGTTAGTGTGCCCAGTCCAAATAACAGTGCCCCAGGCGCCGCTATTCTTCTCATATATCGATTGATCTTTATCATCGTTAACATGTTCTTATTCTCCTTAAAAATCCATTTTTAACCCTAAAACGAATGTTTTAGGTAAGCGTAAACCAAGTCCATTGTCGTAACCATAAAAATCAACTAACTCTGGATCACGTCCTGAATATTTACTGATGGTCAATAAATTGCTTGCTGTTGCGTACAAATAGAGTTTGGTAAACTTGATATTATTTGCTTGCGCTAACTTGGTAAAATCATATCCTAAAGTAATATTGCGCAATTTGAGGAATGAGCCATCTTCCATAAACATATCCTGCTCAGCCTGATAAGGCGCAACTGGCGACCAGGGATTATACATCGGGTATGCTTTTTCATCAAAATTCTTTTCCCAATATGTAATATCGCGGACAGCACTTAGGTCATGCGCCTCATCTTGATTGGCAAAGTCAAAATAACGGGCTGCCTGCGCATTGAGGATATCTTTTTTTAGATTAAAATAAAGCAGGAAACTAAAATCAATCTGTCTGTAAGCAAACCTGTTGTAAAATCCTCCCGTATATTTCGGAATGACATTGCCCATTAAAGTACGATCATCATTGTTGATGTCGTAGTCTCCATTCTGATCTACCCAGCGCGGATCACCACCTTTCATGGTTGTACCGTTGTAAGTCAGAATTTTATAGTTTTTGGGATCAACGGGGATATCAACATCATTTTGATAGATTCCCTTGTTTTGCAATAACCAGAATTGATCGATACGTTTTCCTACCTCTAATTTCCGAGTGCCAATTTCTACTTCTTGTAATCCATTTGGCAAAGCTTTTAATGCATTTGTGTTATAGGAAACATTGAAAGACCCATTCCATGAAAAACCATTATTTTGAGAGGGATAGTTAAAATTAACAGCTAAGTCAATACCTTGGTTATTGATGTCCATACCACTCAATCGTTCAAATTGATAACCAGACTCAGCCACAGTTGGCACTGCAAAAATTACATCTTTACTATTCTTATTGTAATATTCCACACGAGCACTGATACGCTTATTCTGTAGTTCAATATCAAATCCGGCATTGAACAGATCCGTATAAGACCACGGCAAATCGTATCCTATCCAGCCCGATTGGTATGGTCTTGAGATCGTGCCTATGCCGTTATATGAAAATATGTTATTGTTGCCCTTCCAGCCCAATTCAGAGCTATATTGAGGTCCTGCTGCATCACGATCATTTGTTGGCACATCACCCATCCGGCCCCATGAAGCAAGCACTTTAAAGAAATTAAAAGCGTCAGATTTAATAAGATAATTTAAATTGTATGCAGTACTTGCTGTGTAGGAGGTGAACCAACGGTTAGATGGCTGTATTGCCGATGATCCATCGTGACGGATTAATGCCGATAATTGATATTCATCTTTCTTTTCGTATGTAGCTCGGGCATATAACGAGGCCAAACGGTGCTCAATACGATCTTGATAATAATACGGAATGAAACCTACGGATTTTAAATAATTGGATTTATCGGAATTACCTTCGACCACATTGACCTTTATAAAATCATTTGGTCCTTTATATCCTTGGATATAATTATACTTTTGAGCATCTGCCTGGAAGTTAAAGCCACCTTCCAACAACAAACTTTTTTCCGTATCAAACTCATACTTATAATTCAATAAGTTGTCAAAGACCAAACGCTCGTTATAACCGAAATAATTAGAAACATAATTGTTGCCCGACATCAACGTCGACGGCCAGAAAACATTTCTTACATTTTCATTGTAATCAAGATGAATTTTTGGGGAGAAGTTGAGGTTTTTAAGTATTGCAAAATTCAGAGAGAAAGAACCTAATAGACTGGAATTTACATTATCGTCGATTGTTTTTTTGTACTCGTTAAGATATAAGCCATACATATCTTTATTTGGGGCAATAGGAGTTGATAAATCGGGAATGAAAGCCGTTTCACCCAATCGTTCGATAATGGAACGATTACGACCTCTTTCAAGTCGTGTTCCTTGGAGCATACTTGAAATAGTCAACCAAGTTACTGGTTGCATATTAAGGTAAAAAGCAGCTTGATAACGTTTTAAAGACGTTTCATCGGCAGCACCTGCATCTCCTTTATAATTACCAAAAAAACGGAAATTGGCACGTTCAGACCCCCCTTCTAAACTGCCATTGATCGCATAAATGGGTTTTTGCTGATAATAAGAATCTGTCCAGTTGGACGGACCGTAAAAATTAACATTGGACGAATCACTTAAATATGCCGGATAAGCACTCTGTTGTTGCAAAGTAGCATACCGTCTATAAAAAGGTTCTCTAAACGTTTTTTCAAATTCGGCATTGATAGTACTTACGCCTGAAGGTTCGGCAAAACCATAGTGTCCGTTGACACTCATTTTTCGCTGGCCAGCTTTTGCATTTTTAGTTGTGATATAGATGACACCATTCACAGCCCTGGGACCGTATATCGCCAAAGTACTATAATCCTTAAGCACATGGATCGATTCAATATTGTCCAAATCAAACATACTGTTCAAACTGGTGGCAGACCCGATGGGTTGTATGCTATAATTCTGGATGTCATAAATAATACTTGGATCATCAATCAACGGGATCCCATTGAGCACTACCAATGGTTTACTTTTATTAAAATCTACTGCTGACAATATTGGCCTACTTAAGCCCCTAACCATCATATTCTGCTTAATGGTACCAGGTTCTCCGGATGGCTCTTGCACATAAACACCTGCAATATTACCTTTTAGCATCTGCTCCAAAGTCAAGTAGGGCCTGTTTTGAATGTTCGCAAGATTAACGGTGTCCCGTCCCAAAAATGGTCTTGCTGGATCCAAGGAATAGTAAACAATGGAGTCTTTTGAAAGTGTATCCGATAAAGATGAATCCTTACCTTGTTTCCAACCATGTAAATGGCTTTTCCTGACTTCAAAAGGCTTCGCTTTAGAATGTGTAACACTTCCAGTGCCACAGCAAATTAGCAACGAATAAAAGACAAAAGCTTTTTTCATGAAATTTAGTTATTGGTTAATTGCTATAAATAGCATGTCAATAATTGGTAGTGATCTGACAGTTATGTTTTGAATTTCCTATCAAATTTTTGATAATATTAAGTCATAGTTACCGAACTCTTAATATCGAAAACAGACACAATCGATTGCGTGAATGGCGAAAACGTTATCGTGTATTTTGTACATCAAAACACGATCATGTAATGAAAAAATTAGGTTATGTAAGCTTAAATGAGGGACTTTAACAGTATTTTACACTTTTTTTATACATCTTTGTAAGATCCTCACCAACAGCAGGTATTATACATGATTAAAAAGAAATTTTGGAAAATAGCCTTTCTCAGTAGTGCTTATTTAGTAGCATTATGCTTCGTGTCTTATGCGCAGGAATTAACCAAAGATTATACTGGTTCAATAACAAAGTATAACAGTAATTTCAAGGGAATAGGTCCAAAGGTATATTTTGTCCCTCCACCTAAATCAAGAACGGAGCAATTGATTGACATTTTTGATAGTAATATGAGAAAAGATTATGCAAAAAAGATTGCTCAAGAACTTCGCTATAAAACGTTACTCACCCAAGTTAAAAGTCTACCGAATATAGGACGGTTTCAATATTTAATGAAACCAGAACCTACGGACTTAGCAACATGGAATGAACTCTTGAACCGCATCAGACAAAATTACGACGATCAAGTTAATCTCGCACTAGTAAATGAAGCAGGGCTATTTGCAATCAATAATAATTTACCCGATCAGGCAATTTCCTATTTTGAAAATGCAATCCTGATTGCGGCAAAAGAAAGCAATAAACTGGATCGTATTGTCTTACATCAAAACTTAGCGGCAGTGCTACTTTATTCCGGTAATTTTGAAAAAGCTGAAGTTGTAGCTCAGGAAAATTTGAACCTGGCAGTTCAATCAAAAGACTATCATGACCAAGCTAACGCCTGGATGCAAATAGCATTGGCCAAAAGCGGTAAGAAAAATTATAGTGAGGCTGAGCAAAATATTATCAGAAAAGCGATACCGCTCTATAATAAAGCAAAAGCTTATGAAGATAAAATAATAGCCTGGGAACAATTAGCGCAGGTTTATTTTGAGCAAAATAAATACACAGAAGCACAATGGTTTCTCCTTCAAGCACAGCAACTAGCAGAAAATAAAAAGATCACAGATGAGTTGCCGGCAATTGAATATCTGCTAGCTTCATCAAAATTGTTAGATAAAAACTTTAAAATAGCCAAAAAAGAATTTTTATCTACGCTTCTACTAGCCCGCGAAAGGAAAAATGTACCACTTGAGCTCGCTGTATTAGATAAACTTGGCGAAGTGTACATGCATCTAAAAGACTTTGAAGAGGCTGATAAAACTTATCAAAACTTCACCAGCTTAAAAGCGACATTCAAGCAGGTTAAAGATCTATAAATTAAGCTGTAACCTGCTTGAATGGTCTGAATAGATTTCAAGCTTTTATTTCAATATTTCCTGTAAGAATACGAGTAAATGTTTCCAGGAGCGTTGCGCTGCTAAAGGTTCGAAATCACCACTAGCAGGATTGGTAAAGGCATGTTTTGCTGCTGCATAATAGATCATTTGCCAATCGGCACCTGCATGCTCCACCTCTTTTCGGAAGTTAGCAATCTCTTCTGGAGATACATGAGGATCTGCGGCACCATGTAGAACCAATATTTTAGTTTTGATTGGGCCATCAGGGCGGTTACCTTTACCGAGGTTACCATGAATGGAAACAACACCCTGTACTTCCATACCTGCCCTAGCCGCCTCAAGTGCTCCGGTACCACCGAAACAATAGCCAATCACGGCCAAACGGCGTGGACTTGCTCCAGCTTTTACAAGTTGTTCTAAGGCTAAACGGATCCTTCTTTGATATGCTTCTGAATCGTTCTTGTACTTTCCCGCCTGTTGCCCAGCTTCAGCAGCAGTAGTGGGTTTATTTCCTTCTCCATAGATGTCTGCAACAAATGTAATATAACCTTCCTTGCTGAGCTGTACCGCGGCCTGTGTCGCTTCATCGTCAATACCCATCCAGGCAGGAAGAATCAAAACCCCAGGAGCACCCTCGCCGGCATCTGTATTTACTAAACCAGCTAATGCTTGGTCTCCGTCGGAGTAACGTACAGGCTTAAGCTGACCGAAACTCGTTTCTGTGGCACAAAAACATATGATTGTCATTATTAAAGCTTTCATAAGAAAAAATTATTTATTAGTGTTAGTTTTCAATGGTATAAATGAGCTCGTTGCACTCGGTTATTTATTAGTGTTAGTTTTTAATGGTATAAATGGGCCTTACTAAACAGTTTAATATATAGACTGAATCGAACATTAGCTAGACATAATGATGCTATCTTAGGAAATGATTGATCAGATAACATTATTATTACAGGAACGGTTGGTTTTTCAGAAAACATACTTAACTTCATTAAAATGAGTTATTATTAAAAGAAATATAAAATAGTGCATATTTTTCAATTAAAATATCAAATAAATTTGTTGATTTGTTGAAATTTATGAACTGAAATTATTTAAATTTAGCTCTTTGGATTTAAAGCGCTATCTCAATAAATAAAAATGACTATTAAAATTATAGAAAATATGTTTAAAAAGCTAATATTCACCCTTTTTGTTATTTCAATTGTCTCCTGTGGCTCGAAGCCCCGTGTTAATTTAAGCGAAGTAGAAGGAGGTCTAAAGCCTAGCGCGCAACACGAAGTCATAGCAAAAGAAGTTGCAGGACTTTTAGAATCGACCAGTTATAAAAAAGTACAGCTGAATGATTCCATATCTAAAATCGTATTTGATAACTTAATTAAATCTTTAGACCAGGGAAAAAACTACTTGTTGCAATCTGATATCGACGAGTTTCAGCAATATCGAAATTCAATCGCACAGGATTTCCGTAATGGTGATTTATCTGCTCCTTTTCATATTTTCAATGTATACTCTAAACGCTACTTAGAACGCATGCAATATGCATTGAAGCAAGTCGATGTAAAACAAGATTTCACAATCGATGAAAGCTATTTACCAAGCCGTGAGAAGTTAGGCTGGTTCAAAAACACAGCAGAAGCAGATACACAATGGAAGCATCGTGTAAAATATGATTTGTTAAATCTGGAAATGACAACTGTTAAAAAAACAGATAGTACAGAAACTAAACAGAAGGAAACCCTTCGCAAAAGATATAACAATTTAATTTCTCAGGGAAAGAAAATAAATTCAAATGATGCATTCCAGGTAATCATGACTGCATTGACAGATGCCGTTGATCCACATACATCGTATTTTAACCCATCATTTGCACAGGCTTTCAATGAAGGTATGGCTAATACATTTGAAGGTATTGGTGCACGATTGACAATCGACAATGAAATGGTGACTATTAGTGAAATCATTCCTGGAGGACCGATCTTTAAAGATAAAAGCTTAGCCATTGATGACAAAATTGTAGGTGTGGCACAGGGGAAAGATGGAGAATTTGAGGATATCATCGGTTGGAGATTAGATGCAGCAGTTGCTAAAATTAAAGGTCCTGCTGGAACAATTGTTCGTTTAAAGATTTTACCTGCTGGTCAGCCGGTTGGATCTCACCCGAAAATAGTATCATTAACAAGAGAGCGAATTGTAGTAGCAGAAGAATCTGCGAAAAAAGAAATCTTAACTGTTAAAGGTACAGATGGCAAGAATTATCGTGTTGGTGTCATCAACATACCAAAATTTTACATGGATTTTGAAGCATACCGTAAGCGTGATCCAAACTATAAAAGTACAACCCGCGATGTGCGCTTATTGCTGGATACCTTAAAACAGGAAAAAGTAGATGCTGTTTTAATAGATTTACGTTTCAATGGCGGAGGGTCACTTCCCGAAGCAATCGACCTAACAGGTTTATTTATTGATAAAGGTCCAGTAGTACAAGTACGGGATGTCCGTAACACCATTGATGTGGAAGAAGATAGAAATGCAGGAGTATCATGGGATGGACCTCTAGGCGTCATGATTAATCGTTTCTCTGCTTCAGCGTCTGAAATTTTTGCCGGTGCAATTCAGGATTATGGCCGTGGTGTCATCTTAGGTTCTCAATCATACGGTAAAGGTACGGTACAGTCTGCTGTTGATATGGCACGCGTGATCAGTCCTACAAGTAAATTATTATTAAAAGCACAAAACGAAAAAGATCCTGACACCCCAAATGGTGCGCCAGAATATGGTCAGATCAATATTACATTAGGGAAATTCTACCGTGTAAATGGTAGCAGCACACAACATAAAGGTGTAAGCCCAGATGTGACATTCCCGACGCAGTATTCTGCAGAAAAATTCGGTGAGAGTTCCGAGCCTTCTGCTTTACCTTGGGATCAAATCAAATCAAGTACGTATAAAAAAGTAGCAGATCTATCTGCATTGAACAAAAAACTTGAACAAGAGCACGAAGCGAGAATGAAAAACTCGACAGAATACAAGTTTTTACTGGAAGACATTGCAACCTTTGAAAAACGCGACGAGGGAACTAAAATTCCATTACAACTTGATAAGTTTAAAAAAGAGCGTGATGATTTCCAAAAGAAAAATAGAGATCGTGTCAATGCTTTGTTGAAACAAAGGGGTCTGCCGCTATGGGAAGAGGGTAAACCACAACCTAAAATGGAATTTGACTTTGTACAGGATGAAAGTGCTAAAGTGATGACAGATATGATCATCCAAGAAAAAAAATAAATGTATTTCTATCCATAATAAAAGGGGCTTATCAAATGATAAGCCCCTTTTTCTTTTAAAAGAATCAATTCCGCTATTTACCCGCAGCGTACTTGAAATATTTATTGATAGTGACCGGCAATTTCCCTGTAGCAATATTTTGTCCCAAAATTGTTTTTGCTGCAGCACGTTGCATAAAATCATCATTTTGATAAGCAACTAAAATAGTTTTACTTTTATGGACACCTTTAAAACCATCCAATGCATAAGGATTCGTGAAAAAAGTAACGATTGATTTCTTAGCCAGTTTTTTTACCAAATTCTTTACCTCATTATTCGCTGGTACTTCAGGTCTTGGGCGAGAGCGTGTATCATGAATCGCAACTATAATCTGTTTATTTTTCTTGACCTCTTTGATGATATTCTTTAATTCCGCCTCACTAGTTTCATCAGTAACAAAATACTGCGTTTCATTAGTCAGCGCATCGGCCATTATCTGTTGAAAAGTGCCCGGAGATTTTAATCCGATATTGACAATTGCCGTTTTTTCTGAATTTTTAAATGATTTTATTTTATCCGTAGATTTCAAAACCGTGACCGATGATGCCGCCAATTGGTCTATCAGCTGCTTTGAAGAGGTTCTATTCAGATCCGAATATAGATTTACGGTATTCACATCACGATATTGATCTAAACCCAACCACAGCTTTGACGCGAGTACTTTTTTAACACGCGCATCCAAATCCGCTTGATTGATTCGGCCCTCCCCGATTGCTTTCAATACAAGGTCAATAGCGCGTTTACTATTTTCAGATACTTCCAACAAATCATGGCCTGCAATAATAGCCATTACGTCAGCTTCACCATGAGGGAAAAACTTTTTCACACCATTCATATCCATGGCATCGGTTACCGTTAAACCGCGGAAACCTAACTCTTCACGTAATATCCCTGTCACAATAGGTTTTGAAATGGAAGAGGGAATATTAGGAGTAGGGTCTAAACTTGGAATATTCATATGAGCAACCATAATCGCAGGCGCACCAGAACGAATTAATTCTTTAAATGGAAACATTTCCAAAGCTTCTAGACGATCCTTTGTAAAGGTCAGTTGAGGCAAGTCATGATGAGAATCAACATCAGTATCACCATGTCCCGGAAAATGCTTGAGTGATGAAATAATGCCACCATTCATCATTCCATCCATATATGCTTTAGCCTTTTTTGCGACATTCTCTTTATTGTCACCAAAAGAACGGAATCCGATAACTGGATTTTTAGGATTATTGTTAATATCAACAACAGGAGCAAAATTAAAATGCATGCCAATCCGATGAAAATCTTTTGCAACTTCTTGGCCCATTTGATAAATCAATTGATCATTCTGTATAGCTCCCAAAGTCATCTGATAAGGATAAGATAGCGTTGAATCGGGAAGACGCATGCCTAAACCCCATTCTCCATCAAAAGTGATCAATAAAGGCACTTTTGAAAGATGCTGATAACGATTGAACATATCCACATGACGAACCGGCCCGCCCTGAAATACAACAAGACCGCCCAATTGCTCATCTTGAACAACCTGTGCTACAGAATCAATATAACGCTGTCCCAGATTGGTATGGGCACGCACCAAAAAAAGTTGGGCGATACGTTCTTTAGGTGTCAAGTTATTAAATACAGAATCAACCCAAGCATGGGGAGAATTAATATATTTCACAAAATCCTTCTTATCTTGAGCTTGTGAAAAAGAGATGGAAGATGCCAGTGCGGCAACACCCAAAGCTAGTTTTTTTAACATAATTTTTTGTTTAAAATAGAATACGAATAACGGGTATTTTTCACACAATAAAAAACAGTTTGTGCAACAATTTTATGAAACATGCATAAACTTGCATTATCGAGCAAAAAAATATAACCTATATCAAGTTATATTTCTCTTCCAATAATATGGCTAGCTCCATCGCATGATCAAGTTCACCATTAGCTTCCTTTTTCCATAAAGTATCGATTACAATCAATAAAAATTCGGTTTCCAAGTCCGGATTTTTATACCCCAGCTCCTTAAAAGCCCGCACAATAATCGCCTGCACGGGTTTCATAAACTGTTCATGCTGTTGTCTTGAAAAAGGATGATGGGAAAGGCGCTCTTGTAATTTCCAAAAGATAGGTTCATCAGCGACCAGCTTACTCGGTAAATTGATCATCTTACGTAAAAAATCTTTAGAATCACGGTAAGTCATCATACCCTTATGATGTGTCAGCACTTTACGATAGCCAGCCTTAATAAGGTGAACCAATAAAGCATCCTTATTCCCGAAATGTTTAAAAATTAAAGCCTCAGACACACCCGCATTTTGAGCAATAGCTTTGGTAGAGGTATCTGCATAACCTTGTTCTGAGAACAAATTCAATGCCTCACGAACAATTTTCTCTTTTCTACTCAATACACTATCTTTCATTTTTTTATTCCTTTTTACAGCGTACAAACTTAGATAAATTTGCGTTTATACCCAATTATAATCGTCCTAAATATAAAAGCAAATTATTCAATCCGTTCTTCTTAATTGATCACTGATAAATACTTCTCCATCTTCAGATCACTCCTTTAAATATACTTATTCTTTTCCTTACAGAGTCCCTCAATTGTAACTTAAAAATAATATTTTCAAGAGCTGACCAAAGTCCAGAAAACTTAGCCCTACAGAACGCCTTCAGAGCAATTCCTCAACAGAAAGCATATAACCTATACCTCGTATATTGCTAATCTTGATCCGTGGATCTTGATTCAAATATTTTCTGATTCGACTTATAAATACGTCAAGACTTCTTCCAGAAAAATATTTATCATAACTCCAGTAGGTCTTCATGATATCTTCACGAGGAATTACCTGATTCCTATTTTCATACAAGCTCCTTAACAGTTCACTCTCCCGATAAGACAACTTAATACTTTCGCCTTTATAGCTGAGTGTCTGTCTCAAGCTGTCTAAGACATAATCACCGATCATTAAATTTTGACTAAGCTGCATTTTAGGACTGTTCTTAACCAATGATTCGATACGAACGACCAACTCTTCAATACGAAAAGGTTTTTTAACATAATCATTCGCCCCCAAATGAAAACCTTTAACAACATCTTCTGTCTGCACGCGAGCGGTAAGGAAAATAATAGGCACCTGACTGTCTAAGGCTCTTATATGTGTAGCCAACGTAAAGCCATCCATCACTGGCATCATCACATCAATAAGCAAAATATCCGGCTTTTGCTTTTCAAACAAACGAAGAGCCAGTTGCCCATCCTGACAATGTCTTACTGAAAAACCGTTCATCTCCAGACTATCAGCAACAATAAGTGCCAGGCTCGCTTCATCTTCAACATATAAAATATCAATCATAAATTTGCTTATTTAGGTATTTTGATCGTAAAGGCACTACCTTTACCTGGACTACTTTTTACTGTAATTTTACCTCCATGTTGCAGTATCACCTGGCGCACATAGGCCAAGCCGATTCCAAAACCCTTTACTGGATGTAAGTTACCTTCAGGAACGCGAAAAAACATACCAAAAATCTCTTTCTGATACTCCGGAGCGATGCCCTTCCCTTTATCAGCAACACTAAACTCAATATAATCGTTATAGTCATGGACATCTATAATAATATCAACCGTATTAGCAGAATACTTGACTGCATTTTCTAGTAAATTATTAATAACATTGCGGAGATGCGATTCATCGGCATTTAATGCTAAGTTAGGAATAGAACTGTTCACAGAAATTTTAACTTCCTTACTGACATTGATCCGAAAAGTGTCTGCCGCATTCGTTAAAACGAGCATCAGATCAATCTCTTTTTTTTCAAGTTTGAGACCTTTTCGTTCATCAACATCCAATTGAAGAACCCGATCAATCATATCCGACAAGTGATCAAGCTCACGACGGGAAATGGCTAAATAACGATCCATCTTCACCTGATCATTTTTTACCCCATAGAGTTGAATCGCTTCGATAGCAGTCATAACAGTAGAGACAGGGGTCTTCAGCTCATGCGTCATATTATTAACAAATGCCTTTTGCATCTCAGCTAATCGATTCTGTCGAAAGATTGTTTTAAAGAGATAGAGAAAGGAACCGATAAAAATACTGATTAAAAGTATAGCAATGCCCAGCTGCCATCCTAAATCAAACAGGAGATTTTTCCATACCCGCTTAAATTTGACGATTAAAAAGCGACTGTCCGACGCATCTATCAATATCGGTCTTGTCCACGCTAACTTCTTTGCTCTATATTCCTTACGGATAGCGAACAAGCTATCCCTTGGAAAAATATCGGTCGTAACATCATATTCTGCGCGGACTCCCTTAGCTTCTAAAGCAGAGGCAAACTTTTCATTTATTTCGTCGATCATCGCTGGTGTGACATCGATCTGTGAAAATAAATAAGGTGCCATCATTTCTCCTCCCGACTTTCCGTGCGGATAAGGTGATCCCATCGTCTTTCCTCCTCGAGATGGTCCAGCTTTTGACTGTTTGTAATAGGATCCAAAATCTTTAAATAGCGAGTCTATCTCAGCATCTGTATATCTTGCTTTTAATTCTTTCCGTAATTTTCCCAATGCCCCGCCCTGATCACTTTTTAGATCATTACTATGAGCTTGATACACATCTTGTACAACATTAAACATACTCCGTTCTGCCGAAGAAAGGAACAGATCAAGCCGGTTAT
Source organism: Sphingobacterium sp. JUb20 (assembly GCF_004342035.1). Lineage (NCBI taxonomy): Bacteria > Pseudomonadati > Bacteroidota > Sphingobacteriia > Sphingobacteriales > Sphingobacteriaceae > Sphingobacterium > Sphingobacterium sp. JUb20. The sequence goes on from NZ_SLYV01000011.1 coordinate 146,241, forward strand.
TGTAACTTCCGTAAAGCCATATACCCAAGATACTAATCATCCCGATACCTGTTAATACCGAAAGTGTTATCAATAATTTAAACTTATTTGCCATAATTAAAAACAAATTTAAATTACTAGATTTGCATTCGCCTTGGTAATTAACCATATTTAACAAAATATAACACTGATTAACAATGCGCATTGATTACATTTGCAATATTCAATTTTTAAGCATGATAAGAAATTTTAAGAGACGTAGTATTCAATTTTTATTCTCAGCGTTATTACTGATAGGCATTTCAGCTTGTAATAAAGATATTTCGCTCTCTTTAGACAATTCAAGAGATGAATCCATAGGATTAGTTCCTATCGATACCTTTCAGGTGAATACATCAACTTATCTGTTAGATGATGTACCAACATCTGGAACAGGAATGATTCTAGCCGGAAAAATTTCGAATACCACAACAGGATCTGTCCTTTCGACGTCTTATATGCGCATGGCTATCGATAACATTATTGCTGGCTCAATTCCAACAGCAGCAAAATATGACTCCATTACTTTTGTGTTAAAACCTAACAAATATTTCTACGGAGATACAACGAAAACGCAAACATTATCTGTCCACCAATTAACCCAACAGATTATATTAAAAGAAGTAAATACTGGTTCTGGCACGAATGAATTGCCTTATTATGTTAATGGAGCAGCAGTTTATAATAATCAAAAATTTAACTACGAACCAACTGCTTTAGGATCCTTGTCATTTAAACCCTTTGTGAAAAAATTAGATTCAATCGCAATCCGATTAAATGACAACTTAGGAAATACACTCTTTTCTTATATCAAGGATGGGCATGGAAATATTGCATCAAATGACAATTTCAATGAATACTTCAAAGGGATAGCACTTGTTCCTGGAAATAATAACACGGCAATGATCGGTTTTAAAGATACCGTGAGTATGCAGGTACATTATAACTATATAAACGACGAAGGATTTAAAGTAAATAAATCTACTTCATTTAATTTGGGCAACAAAGCTTATCAGTTTAATAATGTAGAAGCTGACCGTACAGGAACAGCATTCAATACATTAAGTGTTACAAATCCAGAATTGAAAAGCAGTGCAACAAACGGCGATGTTTTCCTGGAAGGTAGCACAGGAGCAGTCGTTAAATTAACTTTTCCAACATTATTGGATTTAGTTAACGATCCAACTGTAGCGATCAATAAGGTTGAACTCGTTATAGAAACAGAAAATAAATATCGCAATTCATTTTTTATCCCGCCTGCTCGCGTCGTGCTGATGATCGCGAATGCTGGTGGAAATCCGGTAAGTATCATTACTACACCCGTATTTTTACAGCAACAGGGACAGCAAGATCCTATTCAATATGGATTTTTGGCAGGAGGAGATGAGTTTGGTGCGAATGCAAAATATACGTTTAATATGATCGAATATGTTAATAATATAAAAAAAGATAGCTACTTTAACACATCTTTATTCTTGAGTGTGCCGCAAAGTAGTTTATTCGCAACTACAGATCGACTTATTATTGCAAAGGATGCAAATAACAAACCAAGAATAAAATTAAACATCTTATATACTAAATTTTAACAGTTTATGAACAAGAAAAATTGGCTACTAATATTATTAGCGTGCGTCGTTACTTTCTCTACTTACTCTTGTAAATCAAAGGATGATGATACTACAGATGAGGTAACAGAATGGACTAAAGGTTCTGCTTTCGATGGTGGCGCAAGAAGTGGGGCAGTATCTTTCTTAATTAACAATATCGCTTATGTAGCAACTGGTCTTGCTACTGAAGGTCAAGTATCTGTGCCTAAAAAAGATATTTGGGCATATAATGCAACTTCAGGAACGTGGTCTCAAAAGGCCGAATTCCCTGGCTCAGCTCGCTATGCTGCTGTTGCTTTTTCAATTGGAAACAATGGATATGTAGGATCTGGTTATGATGGAACAAATGCACTATCAGATTTCTATAAATATGATGTTTCAGCTAACACTTGGACTAAAATTGCAGACTTACCTGCTGATGCAGCTCGTTATGGTGCAATTGCTTTTTCAATTGGTGGTTTCGGTTATGTAGGTACTGGTTCTAAAGGAAACGATAACAATACAAACGTTAAATCATTCTACAAATACGATCCTACAGCTAATTCATGGACTGCTGTAGAAAGCCCATTAAAATCGAACAGAAGATATGGATTTGCTTTTGTTATCAATAACGTCGCTTACGTAGGTGGTGGTATCGATAATAGCTCATACCCTGAAGATTTCTTTAAATTTGATGGTACCAAATGGACTCCATTAAATGATTTAGATCGTAGTGATAACTCTTACACATACAACTTAACACGTTCAAGCGCATCTACTTTTGTATTGAACAATCTAGCGTATGTAGTAGGTGGTAGAAAAAACACGACAATCAACACGATCTGGGAATATAACCCAACAACTGATGTTTGGAATGCTGATAACCAAGTTTTCCAAGGTCAAGCTAGACAAGATGCTGTTGGATTTGGAATTGACAATGTAGGTTATATCACTACTGGTCAAAACGGATCAAACAAATACTACGATACTTGGAAATTTGTTCCGGTAAAATAGTCAAAGAAAAAATACTAAATAATAAAGGGGCTGTATAATACAGCCCCTTTATTATTTGAGAATGCTTTACTCAGCACGTTAACAACTATAATAACGAGCATTAACGAACTATTGATTGCATTTTTGATGATTGGATTTAGTGCTAAAACTTCAGACTAAGTTGCGCTGCAAAATTACGAGGCATCTGCGCTACAATAACTCCATCTCCTGCGAAATAATTACTGTTGGTTAGATTATTCATCCGAAAGCCAAATCGATATTTCTCACGCTCCAGGGATACGGAAGCATTCACCAACGTATAAGCAGGGAAAGTAAATCGCCCTGTAATATTATTATCGACGGAAATCTGCTCACCAACGCGGTTAACGCCAAAACCCAATCCTAAGCCATGCAAAGTCTTCGTTTGAAAAACATAACTGATCCACGAATTAAAAACATTCGCAGGCCCAGCCGATGTCGGTCTACCTCCATCAACTTCTTGATTAGCTTTTTGATACTTACTATCATTATAAGTATATCCAGCCATCATATTTAATCCTCTAACTGGATTAGTAATAAGCTCAAACTCCACACCTTTACTGCGCTGCTCTCCATCTTGTATCGTAACCTTATAACCTTTATCCCCCTCAAATACCTCGATATCACGGCTCATATTATTAACAACAATATCATAATAAGAAGCTGTAAAATTGAAGCGATTAGACCAAAAGTTAGATTTCAGTCCGGCTTCCCATTGATTAGCTAACTGTGGTTTCATAACCCCACTGTAAGATTCAAGCTGTTGGCTCACTGGTGCCACATTTTTGAAGCCATTCATATAATTTCCATAAGCAGATAAGCGCTCTTTAATAATCTGATAAACCATTCCAAATTTAGGAGACAAAGCCGTCTGCTTAAAATTACCCTCGCGCACATTGGTATTTAAATTCAACTGACCACGTGTATCAAAATGATCCACACGTAAACTTAATAGCGTAGTCCAACGGTCTGTCAAATAAACTACATCAGAAAAGTATGCGCCATAAACATTACTTGACGTATAGTTTCTTAACATATTTAATTTAGATTTCTGAATACTTGCTGTCGCTAGCTCCCTAGAAATAAAACCATAATCACTTTCTAAATTCTGTCCATTAATGGTGTCATACTTTACAATAGGTGAATGGTTATTGCGTAAAGATTGATTTAAATAATCAAACCCAATCAGTAACTTATTTTGAATACCCCCAATTTGGAAGGTGCCATTGAAATTCTGTTGTATGCTGGTCGAACTACCTTCGGAATTATTCCATTGTACATTCCGCTCCAATAAGGCATCACTAGTATTGCCACGAATAAATTGATATTGATACAGACCTTCGGTTTTTCTAAAATTTCTGGAAATTAGGGTTTGAGAAGTCCAGCTATCCGATAGCTGGTAATTAATTTCTGACCTGACATTAATGGCAGGAGCTTTCAAAGTCATATCATTATTCGAGTAAGATCTGCTCCAATCAAATCCTAATTCTTTAGGCGTTCTTGCAAATAATTGACGGCTCCTACTTAAAAAAATAATTGGCGTATTCGTTCCCTCATAATTGTAGATCTGTGCACCCAAATTAAAGACAAGACGGTCATTAACCTGATAACTAAAACTGGGTGCTGCAAAGAATGATTTTCTGAACTCAGAATCTCTAAAGCCATTCTGATATTGATAAGCAGAATTTAATCGAAAAAGTGTTTTTCTATTAGTTGTAACCGGACCATAAACATCTGCAGTAAGCCGATTAAGATTGAAGCTGCCAAATGTATAAGAAACCTCTCCTCCAAAGTAATCCCTTGGCCTTTTGGTCACGACATTGATTAGACCTCCAAAAGATGTAACGGCCCCACCGTACAAGGTCCCTGACGGCCCTTTGATAATTTCGATGCGCTCCACATCAGCTGGATCAATTTCACCATTTGTATTAGCAGGAACACCATCAACCATAGATACTTTCGTAGGGAAACCACGCAAACTATAGTAAAAACTGCCGTCACCATTTCCACGCCCTGGACTACCCTGCATTTTGACGATACCCGGAGCATTTTTCAAGGCTTCCGACAAATCCGTCGTAATCTGCTCTTTCATAATCGTTTGATTAACGGTACTGTAAGATTGTGGATTCTCCATATACGACAATGGCATCTTAGCAACGGAAGTACTGTCACGATCTAAAAATTTATTACGGCGATAACCATATATGGTAACCCCGTCAAGATTATTCATCTTTTTGATCACATAGATAACAGGAAGCTCCGAATGGGTTTGGTCAATCAAAATGTTTTCCCTAATTAGCTCAACATCATTAATAGTTGCCTGTAGGATATACTGTCCCGTAGGCAGATCATTAAAATAGAATTCTCCCTTTTCATTTGTCCTCGACTGATATGCTGTATTTATTAACCTGAGGAGCGCATCTTTTGCAGGCATGCTTTCAGAAAGCATAATTTTTCCCTTCACCCTATCCTGCTTTTGTGCAAGTCCCAAAAAGGGTAAAAGACTACAAATAATAATTGATAAAAGTAATTTCATATTTGAAACAATAAATAAATAAAAATATATAAAAGATAATAAATTTCAATAAACGAAACACAAAGGCCACAGTTTAGCACAGCTGCATGAAAACAGCTGCTTACACAGTACATATGTTTTACGATACTATTTCAGACGTGCTATATATATACCACTGCCACTTACAGATGTCACGCGATCAATAAAATCACCAGAGTCATCAAATTCCAGAAAATGGTACTTGTTATCATTTGCCCCAAAATTCGAGTAATATTGCTTTCCATCCACCTCCCCTACAGGATAAAGAGCGCCATAAGTATTTAAATAATCATTAGTTTCCACATTCAGTGTCTCCAAGTTCACCCTTGCAACCTGCGTTGGTCCACTATACCATTCTCCAGGATCTTTAGGAACACTCCAGTCATGCTCAATATATTGAACAAGAGCCTCTTTATTTCTAACATTGATCACCGAAAGAATACAATGTGCATTCAAGATCTTTTCCAGATCTATAAAAAAATCAGGATCATAAGTACCATCTGACCTCATACGTAATATACCACCTATCGGAGGATTGTGCTGAGCCGGAACATAGTCGCGAATACGGGCGATATACTTTGAAGGTCTATAATACAGCTCTCCATTCGCTACATCCTGAGCAAAATTATGATAGCCAATCGACATCCGGCTATCCATATTGTATTTAACTACCTTTGTTTTAGTATTGAATACTGCAACTGACGCACGATCAGGAAATCTGCCAAAATTACCAGGATTGGCTCCGACTGGTAAAAGAACTGTTGTATCATTGGTTATAAATGAATAGTAAGTATTTGTGCCAATTTTAGGATCGGGACCTCCAGGTAAAACATCGGTCACGACTAACTTTGAAACCTTCATCGTACTAGGATCAAACTGCACGACTTTGCCCTCACCTAGAAAAAAAACATAAGCTTCGGTCTCAGAAATGAAGGCAACAGAACCAAAAGAACTGCGATTAGCTATACCTCCCAAATCTATAGAATCTAGAGCTTCAAGATTCATCTTATTATTTACAGCATACTTTTTTAATCGAGAAGTGGTACCATCCCACACATAGGGATGTTTACCGTAAGAGTAAATAGATACATCACTGCCCAACATAAGCATATCCTGTGCATCCACCTGCTCCGGAATACCAGCGTAAGCCCCAAGATAAAAAACACGTCCTTTTGGTGTATTAACCCGGGTGCCAATCACAATAGTTCCATCATCATCCAGTGGCCTATTGAAAGAATCGCAAGATGTCAGATAAGTAAACAATAAAAAAAGCAACGTCCACATTCTTTGTTTTTCAATAATTCTCATCGCTCAATCCTATAGGCTAAATTGTCTCTGTAAAAACTTCAACATCACCAGTTACAAACCGCACATAATTATCCTCAGGAGAGAGTGTTTCCTCAGCAATTAAATAATTTCTGCCAGCAATCGTCTCCATATAATAAGTCTCTCCTGGAGCTAACGTATACTTCTCACCATTTGTACATTCAATAGACTTAGGTTCGTGCGATTTATTGATGATTTGAAGATATCCTGAAAATTCAATTCTAAAATGATTACCCAAAACTTCCATAGGCCCCTTACCGGAAGTAAAGACAACACCTTCAGAAGTAGTATGATCTAATAAAGCCGAATTAAACTTATGATATATTCCAGCACTAAATAAAAATAATAGAACAGCGGCTGCTGCCACTTTAGTATAGAGGCGATTTATCTTTGGAACAGATCCTGAAATAACTCCATTTCCATTCTGAGTGATATTCTGAATATTACTCCAGACCTCCGATCCCATTTCCTGAAGTTCATCGGGCATAAGAGTACTTTCAGCCTGATCGTCATTTTCAAGCCACAACTCCACCGCGGCATTTTCCGCAACAGTAGCAGTTCCATTATTATAACGCTCTAAAATTTCTGGGGTTATTTCCAAAATAATATATCTTTTAATAAACTAGTTGGCTAACTGGACAAATACCCTTAGTCGGATTTGTTTTTTTTAGATTTTTTTTTCGAGATAATATCTGATGGTCTTTAAAGCCTTTGTTAAATGAGCTTCCACCGTCTTTTCAGCAATAGCAAGTTTTTTCGAAATCTCACGGATGTTTAATCCCTCTTCCCGGCTTAATAAAAATACCGTTCTACATTTAGGAGGAAGTTGATCTGTAATCCCATTGATCTGAAACTTCAGATCATCAAATAAAATAGCGTGCTCTGTTTCCTGAGTTACGCGTACTTGTTGACCTAGAATCTCCTGTAGGTGATGTTTTCTTCGTGATGCAGTTTTTAGATAGTCTAATGCGGCAAGTTTTGCTGATCGATTGAGATAGTGCTCTACAGGAAGATCCAACTTGAGTTCAAATCTTCTTTCCCACAATTTCAAATAGATATTTTGAACCAAACCCTGCGTAACAGATTTATCACCAGTCTGCCGAAAAATAATATGGAATAGTTGATCCGCAGTTCGTCTATAAAGGAGCTCAAATCCTTCAGAGAATCGAAAATCAATACCATTATTATTTTGCTCTTTCATCACTATTTAGAATAAATCTAATTTAATGCAAGTATAGGAAAGTCTAAGAAATTATCCTAATATTTTTATTCCTACATTTTAAAAGCTTGATTTGTTGGAGTATCTCCGAACTTTCATTCATGAGATATGGAAAAAGTTTCATCGCGACTTAAAAAATAAAAAGCAAATAAAATAGGTAGAATGATGGGATTTTTTATTGATAATAAAAACGGAACACAAAAATAAATTACGAAATGTGAACACTAGCAGTAGAAATATTACTGTTAATGTAGACGTTAATCACATTTTCTTTAAAACGTAGCAATCCATTAAAAAAATGTTAAAAATAGGAAAAGTAGTTAGCTCTAATGAGTAAAAGAGAGGGCATCATTTTAAAGTGATTGATGTGCAATTAAGAAGAAATACAATGGGACAAGCCCAAAAACAAAAAAGAGCTATATCAATGTGTTGATATAGCTCTTTACGTATATGAAGATCAGATTAAATTAATCCCTTTTCTCTTAATGTTTCTGCAATTTGAATGGTATTAGTTGCAGCACCTTTACGCAAATTATCCGCAACTACCCACATATTTAATGTATTCGCTTGTGAGTCATCACGACGAATTCGGCCGACAAATACTTCATCTCTACCATGTGCATCTTTTGGCATCGGATACTGCAAATTAGCCGGATCATCAACGACAATCACACCGCTTTGAGCAGCTAATGCTTCACGAACATCTGCTAAATCAAAATCACGCTCAAACTCAATATTTAATGATTCAGAGTGTCCACCCATTACTGGAATACGAACGGTAGTCGCAGTCACTTTAATGGAATCATCACCCATAATCTTATTTGTTTCCAAAATCATTTTCATTTCCTCTTTTGTATAACCATTTTCTTGGAATACATCAATTTGAGGAATAACATTTAAATCGATCTCGTAAGCATAAGCTTTCTCGCCATCCTTAATACCCGCACGCTCATTCATCAATTGCTCAACAGCTTTAACACCTGTACCAGTCACAGACTGATAAGTAGAAACGACAACACGCTTAATTTTATATTTGTCATGCAACGGCTTTAAGGCAACTACCATCTGTATGGTTGAACAGTTTGGATTAGCGATAATTTTATCTTCAGCAGTTAATACATCTCCATTAACTTCCGGAACAACCAATTTCTTGGTCGGATCCATACGCCAAGCAGAAGAATTGTCAATAACTGTAATTCCAGCTGCGGCAAATAATGGCGCATACTCTAAAGAAGTACCTCCACCAGCAGAGAACAAAGCAACATCAGGTTTTAAAGCAATAGCTTCAGATGGAGTAACCACCTTATACTTCTTTCCCTTAAAATCAATTTCCTTACCCTTACTACGCTCTGAAGCTACTGGAATTAATTCTGAAACTGGGAAATTGCGCGCTGCTAACACTGTTAACATCTCAGTACCTACAAGGCCTGTTGCGCCGACTACTGCGACTTTCATCTTGCTACTTTTTCTTTAATTTGTTATAAAATGTATTATAAATGTTCTAATGAGAACATTCTTATTTCTCAAACTTACGAAATTAAGGGCTAATATTTAATGATTATTGCAAAAAAATAGATTAATCAATAGTAATATCAATAGCCTAGTCCTATTTTAATAAAATATCTTAAAATAATATCTTGCTGAACTATTCTAAAATTAAAACTTTTAAGTATAAAATAGAACAAACTGATAGCACGACAGACGCTGCAAAATAAGCAATCGATTGCTCTCAAATAAAACCATGTTTAATTAAAAATAAAAGCAAATAAAATTTGCTAAAAAATCAGAAAAAAAACGCTAAAACGAAACAGCAAACGAGCCGAATACCGTGACAATAAAGACTTTATAAAACTAAAAAAAGAATAACTGTTAATCATTTCAATGGTTTCGAAACATTGATTAGGATAATAAAAATACTATATTTGCATCGATGAAAGAAAGCATTATTATAATCGGTGCAAATGGTCAAATCGGAACAGAATTGGCCACAGCTTTAAGAGAAAAATTTGGTATTGAAAATGTCGTTACTTCCGATATTAGAGAACCTCAAAATTTAAAGGATGGGGAAATCTTTGAAACCCTAAATGTACTTGACAAAAGTGCAATAGAATCCCTATTCCAAAAATATAAACCAACACAAGTATATTTATTAGCGGCCATGCTATCGGCGACTGGTGAAATCTATCCACAAAAAGCCTGGGACCTTAACATGAACGGTCTGCTCAATGTGCTTGATCTTGCTGTTGAATATAAAGTATCAAAAATATTTTGGCCGAGCTCAATTGCAGTATTTGGACCTCATTCACCTAAAACAAATACAGATCAATACTGTGTGATGGATCCAAATACCATTTATGGAATCAGCAAACTTGCCGGCGAGAGACTTGTTGAATGGTATCAGGAAAACCGTGGATTAGATATCCGCAGTATTCGCTACCCAGGTATTATCTCTTGGAAAGCAGAACCAGGAGGTGGCACAACAGATTATGCTGTTCATATTTTCTATGATGCACTTAAGAAAGGAACGTATGAATGTTTCTTATCTGAAGATACAGCACTACCGATGTTATATATGGACGATGCTATCCGCGGTACTTTAAAGTTGATGGATGCTCCAAAAGAAAGTTTAACGATTCGCTCAAGCTATAATTTAACAGGTGTAAGTTTTACCCCAAAAGAACTAGCTGAAGAAATTAAAAAAATTCTTCCTAATTTTACAATCACTTACTCGGAGAATGATCCTAGACAAGCCATTGCAGATTCTTGGCCAGCTAGTATTGAGGACTCTCCAGCAAGAGCAGATTGGAACTGGAAGCCTGCTTTTGATTTAGCAAAGCTTACTGTCGATATGATAGAGAATCTTAAAACAAACAAAATATAACATGGGAAGAGCTTTCGAATTTAGAAAGGAACGTAAGTTTAAACGCTGGGCCAAAATGGCAATCCAATTTACGCGTTTAGGAAAAGAAATTGCAATTGCGGTGAAGGAAGGTGGTCCTCACCCAGAATCAAATTCTAGATTACGTACAGCGATAAACAATGCGAAAGCTGTAAATATGCCTAAAGATCGTGTAGAAGCTGCTATCAAAAGAGCTTCTGAAAAAGATTCCAAAGGCTATGAAGAATATGTATATGAAGGATATGGGCCTCACGGAGTACCTATCTTAATTGAAACAGCAACCGACAACACCAATAGAACTGTAGCCAATATACGTAGCTATTTCACCAAAGCTGGTGGAACATTGGGTAAAACAGGATCTCTAGACTTTATTTTCAACCGTAAATCTCTTTTTAGATTTCCTGCAACAGAAGATCTGGATGTAGAGGAACTAGAATTAGAACTCATTGATGGTGGTCTTGAAGAATTGTATGTGGAATCTGATGAAGAGGGAAATGATGTAGTTGTTGTCCAAACTTCATTTGAAGATTTTGGAAATATGCAACGTTTACTTGAGGAAAAAGGAATCGCGGTATCTTCAGCAAAATTAGAACGTATTGCTTTATCTCATTCTGAAATTTCGGAAGAAGATGCTGCAGATGTATTAAAACTAATCGACAAGATTGAAGAAGATGATGACGTTCAAGCTGTATACCACAACATGGCTTAATATTTTTCGAACAACATAAAAAAAGAGCGCTTGTCGCTCTTTTTTTATACCCAAAATTATTTCAAAATAGCACTCAAGCTATTAAAGCTTAATAAAATAGTATACATTTGTAATAGACTAAATACTTTCAGGATGACTTTTGAAGAATTTTTCGCTAAAAAAAAGATTGACTTAACTGCTTTAAAAAAAGCGGACAACTCACTTTATGAAGAATTTAAAAAGCACTATGTGGCCATGGGTGCAAAAAGTTTTGACCATACCAAGAAATTTTGGTTCAATAGACTCCGAAAAAGTTATCGATTAGAGGAGCCAATAGTTGACAAGAAAGAAATACAACAACCTGCTCCAATTGTAAAAGAACAACAAGTTGTTGCCGCTGAAACGGCCACTCCATCTACAGGTTTTAAACCACGCTTTAAAACACTGGTAAAACCTGCCATAGCTCCTCCTATTGAAGCAGAAGTGAAAGATGAGGATGTCGAAAAAACCCAGAATGCTGCCATATCACAAGAAGTAACAGCAAAACCGGCCGGATTCAAACCTAGATTTAAAGCCGGAATAACATCGTCCCCTGTATCTGAACCTTCGACCAATACAGAAAGCGTCGACGATAAAAAAGAACAAGCTGATCCTACTGCAGATATCGCGACTAAACCTGCTGGATTTAAACCCAGATTTAAGGCTGGAGTAACAAAACCGGCGACTGCAGCAGAACCGACAGAAGCGGAACAAAATGTAGATGCACAGCTTGATCAAACGGATCAACAGAACACGCCTGCTGAAACAGCAAACAAACCTGCTGGATTTAAACCTAGATTTAAGGCTGGAGTAACAAAACCGACGACTACAGTGGAACCGGCAGATGCGGAACAAAAAGTAGATGCACAGCTTGATCAAACGGATCAACAGAACACGCCTGCTGAAGCAGCAAACAAACCTGCTGGATTTAAACCCAGATTTAAGGCTGGAGTAACAAAAGCGGCGACTACAGTGGAACCGGCAGATGCGGAACAAAAAGTAGATGCACAGCATGATCAAACGGTCCAACAGAACACGCCTGCTGAAGCAGCAAACAATCCTGCTGGATTTAAACCCAGATTTAAGGCTGGAGTAACAAAACCGGCGACTACAGCAGAACCGGCAGATGCGGAACAAAAAGTAGATGCACAGCTTGATCAAACGGATCAACAGAACACGCCTGCTGAAACGGCAAATAAACCTGCTGGATTTAAACCCAGATTTAAGGCTGGAATAACAAAACCGGCGACTACAGCAGAACCGGCAGATGCGGAACAAAAAGTAGATGCACAGCTTGATCAAACGGATCAACAGAACACGCCTGCTGAAACGGCAAATAAACCTGCTGGATTTAAACCCAGATTTAAGGCTGGAC
>NZ_SLYV01000011.1:158984-261612 GCF_004342035.1 Sphingobacterium sp. JUb20
AAAGTAGATGCACAGCTTGATCAAACGGATCAACAGAACACGCCTGCTGAAACGGCAAATAAACCTGCTGGATTTAAACCCAGATTTAAGGCTGGAGTAACAAAACCGGCGACTGCAGTAGAACCGACAGATGCGGAACAAAAAGCAGATGTACAGCTTGAAAAAACGGATCAACAGGACACGCCTGCTGAAACAGCAAACAAACCTGCTGGATTTAAACCTAGATTTAAAGCAGGACTAACAAAACAAGCTACTGCAACAGAACCGATAAATACGGAACATAAATCAGAAGAGCAAAAGGATCAAACTGTTAAAGAGGATCCACTTGAACCAGCTAGCAAACCGACTGGTTTTAAACCGCGATTTAAAGCGGGAGTAACGCAGATAAAAAATAAAGATAACGGTTAAAATACTTTTATTTTTTATACCTTCATTTAATTACATTTGTATATAAATTATTTCGACTATATAAACTATCTGTCATGTTAAAAGAGGAAAGACAAGCTTTTATTATACACCAAATAAATCTGCACAATAAAGTATTATCTTCAGATTTAAGCATTCAGCTCAATGTTTCTGAAGACACCATACGTCGTGATTTAAATGAATTAGCGGAAAATGGCAAAGTACTAAAGGTTTACGGTGGAGCCTTATCCAAATCTTTTCAATTTCCTTTTCAAGATGGAAATGTATATGCGAAAGAAGCTAAAAAGGAAATTGCTAAAAAAGCAATTACTTTACTTCAAAATGGCATGACCATTCTTGCTGGTGGTGGAACAACAATGATTGAACTTGCTCGACTAGTACCGGACAGTCTTCAATGTACCATATTTACGATCAGCCCCCTTGTTGCATTAGAATTAGCTGAAAAACCTAACTTAGAGGTTATTTTAATTGGTGGAAAACTTTCTAGAAATACAAATATCGTATCTGGATCTCAAGTAACCAATGAGCTCTCTGATATCAAAGTAGATCTTTGTTTATTAGGAACAAATAGTCTTTCCACTCAAGATGGCGTTACAGATTCTGATTGGGAAGTTGTCCAAATTAAAAAAGCCATGATTAAATGTTCAAGCAAACTAGTTATCTTAAGCATTGCCGAAAAATTAAACTCGGTTCAGAAAATGAAAGTTGTTCCAATTCATGATGTCAATTACCTTGTAACAGACCTTAATCCAACACACCCCAGCTTATCCGAATTCTCCAATACGATTAATGTATTGTAATATTACGGAAGGATTCTCATACAAACCTCTAAAAAAAATCAGTAGGTTTGCATCATAATGAAAATACCGGCATTACCAGGATTTAATCCAGAGGCATTCGAAAAATATTTCAAAAACACGGGTTGGCTTTTAATGGCCCGTGTAGGATCCCTGTTTATCAAGATGTTGGTCACAACTGTTGCATTACCTTCCTATTTAGGTAGTGCAAATTTCGGTACTTACAGTTATCCCTTAGTTTTGCTTGCTTTCTTTACAGGCATCTCCACAATGGGTACCGATGGCCTCATCACCCGACAAATCATTCAACATCCTGAAAAGGAAAATGAGCTTTTAGGTTCGGCATTACGCATTCGTATCATAACGGGTTTACTCGTCTTGCCACTTATTTACATCACTTACTTTTTCATCGCTCAATACGCACCAGAAGCCCCAGCTGCTACCTTCAAACAAATTGTACTAGTCTCCTTTATCTGTATTATACAGGCCGTTCAGATCATCGACAGCTTCTTTCAGGCCAAGGTGAAAGGTAAGATGATTATGATCGTACAGGTAGGAGGAAACATTCTTTCTGCGGCTATAAAGCTGATATTAATTCTTTTAAAAGCCCCACTAGATGCCTTCATCTGGACTTTAGTGATTGATGTTCTTATTTTACAAATCGGGTATTTAGCACTCTACCGTAAACTGGGGCATCATATTTCCAAATGGAAATATGACGCCACTACCGCTAAAGAATTGATCAAACAGGGCTGGCCATTGGCCTTCTCTTCTTTGTTTATTACCTTTTACATGAAGATCGACCAATTGATGATCGATGCGATATTGGGTAAATCAGCATTAGGTGTTTATACGGTTGTCGTAAATTTTAGCGAAAGTTGGTATTTTATACCTGTTGCTATTTCCACATCATTATTCCCCGCCATAATGAATGCGCGAAAAGGGAGTCCTGAGTTATATCAAAAAAGACTAGGAAACTTATATGAGCTTATGGTTTTTGTTAGCGTATCTGTTGCTTTGGTTGTTACATTCCTTGCTCCCTTTATATTTAAATATTATAAGCCAGAGTACGCACCTGGACTGCATACACTTCAAGTACATATTTGGGCAGGGGTTTTTACGTTCTTAGGAACAGCAAGTGCGCAATATCTCATTGCTGAAGGCCTGACAAAGATCACCTTATACCGAACAGCTTTTGGTGCGATTGTTAATGTCGTGCTGAATTATTTCTTCATACCAAAATTTGGAATTATTGGAGCTGCTTACGCAACGCTGATCGCCTATTTTGCTTCGACTTTTTTCCTTCTTTTCATTAAAAGAACTCGCCCAAATGCTATTTTAATGATCAAATCACTTTTTCTTTTAGGGCTTTTATCTACGATAAAAGAAAGATTTTTGAAAATAAATCGCTAAGTTTATTTCCACTAATAAAATCTAAAAAATGGAAAAAACAGGTAGCTATCAATCATTATTCAATAGTAAATTAATTAAGGGGTTATTATCCTTGGCCTTTAAGGGATATTTCGTTCAGACAGGCTGGATCAACTCCTATTTAAACAAAGAATCATTAGATCCGAATGGGAATCCGATCCCTTGGCTCACTTACTCCTTTTTAGATTTTATTGATGGCCGTTTAAATAAGAACTTATTACTTTTTGAATACGGAGCAGGAAATTCAACCTTATTCTATGCCAAACATGTCAAAAAAGTTACTGCTGTAGAACATGATAAAAATTGGTTTGAACGTATTAAAAATCAAATGCCAGCCAATGTTGCCATTAAAAACATTTCACTAGAAAAGGATGACTATATCAACGCAATAAAACAAGAAGAGCAACTTTTTGATATTGTTATTGTAGATGGCAGAAAGCGCGTTTCCTGTTGTAAAAGTGCCATTGAAAAATTAAGTACTGGTGGCGTATTGATATTGGACGATTCTGAAAGGGCACACTACCAACCTGCTATTGACTTTCTTTTACAGCAAGGATTTAAACATATCCCATTTTCAGGTATAGCAATCGGTGCTATACATCGAAAAGCCACATCCCTATTTTACAAAGAAAATAACTGCTTAGGAATATAACCATAATGTCAACAGCTCCCATTATCTTATTTGTTTACAATCGACCAGATCACACTTTACGCACGTTAAAGGCACTGGAAAATAATAATCTGGCTTCCGAGTCTGAATTATTTATTTATGCGGATGCTGCTAAAAATGAGCAATCAAAGGCTGCAGTAGAACAAGTGCGGGAAATTATCAATAGAAATTGGAGATTTAAAGCTGTAACCCTTACTTTAAGGGAGTCAAATTGCGGATTAGCAGCAAATGTCATCGACGGTGTCACTAAAATTGTAGAACAATATGGTCAAGTGATTGTTCTAGAAGATGATTTAGTAACCTCCCCATTTGCTTTGGAATACTTTAATGATGCTCTAGAACTTTACCGACATCAAGATCAGGTCATGCAGATATCTGGCTATGGTTATCCCGTAAAAGATATTGAAACTCTACCTGAAACGTTTTTCTTTAGAGTAGCAAATAGTTGGGGCTGGGCAACATGGGATCGCGCTTGGAATCATTTCAATAGCGATATTAATGCCTTAACAGATGATTTTACTGCTGAGCAAATTCACCAATTTAGTATAGAAGGCAAGGAGAATTTTTGGAAGCAGGTGAAAGAATTTAAAGCTGGAAAAATCAACTCTTGGGCCATCCGCTGGTATGCATCTGTTTTTAAAAACAACGGGTTAGTGCTTTATCCCCGCAATTCATTGACACAGAATATCGGTAATGATGGATCCGGAACACATACAGCCGCAGAGACGACCTACCAAGTTGTACTTGCAAATAAAAAAATAACACAATTTCCGCAAGAAATTCAAGAGCATGCACAAGCTTATCAATCAATTAAGTATTTTTATGCCAATAGAAAAGGTTCACTTTTACAAAGAGGGATCCGTTTTGCAAAAAAGAAACTCAACGAATTAAAAAAATAACATGTATAATAATCCCACGTTTTCCATCATTACAGTCGTTTACAATAATGTGCGGGATATTGAATATACCTTAAAATCTGTTGTGAGTCAAACCTACAAACATGTAGAGTACATTGTTATTGACGGTTTATCTACAGATGGAACATTGGATGTGATCGAAAAATATAGACCAGAAATATCCGTTATTTTATCCGAAAAGGATAACGGGATTTACGATGCAATGAACAAAGGTCTAGCGCTGGCCACAGGTGATTATGTCCTATTTTTGAATTCTGGAGATGAGTTGTACAGTAAGGAAACGTTAGCAAGCCTAGCAGAAGTAAGTGAAGGAGCTGATATTATTTATGGTGAAACTTTCTTAATAAACGAACAGCGAGAAATAATTGGTGAACGCCGGCATAAGGTTCCTGCATATTTTAACTGGAAAAGCTTTCGCTATGGTATGAATATCTGTCATCAGGCAATCTATATCAAACGCACTATTGCAGAACCTTATGACTTACAGTACAAATTGTGTGCAGATATAGATTGGGTCATTAAGGCCGCAAAAAAATCATCTATCGCTGTTAATGCCCATCAGCATGTTGCACGTTATTTAGTTGGTGGAATGTCGAAACAAAGACATCGCGAATCTTTGAAAGAACGCTATGACATTTTTCAAAAATACTACGGTACAATTCCCAATCTGTTCAACCACGTTATAATAGCATTGAAAATGATTGTATACCGTATCAAAAATGGTAATCCTGAAGACTAATGATGAACCCTGAAATACTTACTGAACTTGTAACCGTTAAAATGCCTTTTGGAAAATACCAAGGCTATACGCTCTGTAACTTACCCGAACCTTATCTCGTATGGTTCCACCAGAAGGGTTTTCCACCAGGAAAGCTGGGGATTCAGCTGGGTACATTATATGAAATAAAATTAAACGGACTCGAGTATTTACTAGAGCCCCTAAAGAAAAAATGACGAATATCATTGATGTAACGGTTGTAGTTTTTTATGTTCCATACCAATGATCGTCCTTCGAAGGCCGATGTGAAAAAGTTAAAAATTGTATAATTTCCAATTTTTAACTAAATTTGCCCTATAATTCATTTGCATTAAACGCCGTTTGCAGCGGTATCAATGAAAACTATGGCACAATATCAAACTTTACTGTACTATTGCTACAGTCCTATCGCTGACGCTGAAAAATTCGCGGCAGATCATTTAGAATTTTGTAAATCATTAAATTTAGTTGGACGTATTATCGTTGCTGACGAAGGTCTTAATGGAACGGTTTCGGGCTCACCAGAGTCATGCCAAGTATATATGGATGCCATTTATGCCGATGGAAGATTCAATCATACGGAGTTTAAAATAGACGATGTTACGGAACCATCTTTTATAAAGATGCACTGCCGTTACAAAACTGAAATTGTTCACTCGGGGTTACGGGATCCAAAAATTATTGACCCCACTCAGAAAACAGGAATACATCTTGAACCTAAAGACTTCATGGAAATGAAAGACCGAGATGATGTTGTTGTTCTTGATGTACGCTCTAATTATGAACATAATGTTGGTCACTTTAGAAATGCAGTTACTTTAGACATTGAAAATTTCAGAGAATTCCCTGAAAAAGTTAAAGAACTCGAAAAATATAAAGGTAAAAAAATCTTAACCTACTGTACTGGTGGTATCAAATGTGAAAAGGCATCAGCATTATTACTGGCAGAAGGTTTTGAAGATGTCTATCAACTACATGGCGGTATTATCAAATATGGTAAAGAGGCCGGAGGTAAAGACTTCGATGGTAAATGTTACGTCTTTGATAACAGGGTTACTGTTGATGTCAACTCTGTAAACCCCGTAGTAGTTTCAAAATGTAAAAACTGCGGAAAAGAAACACCGAAGATGATTAATTGTGCCAGCCCGATCTGCAATGAGCATTTCACACAATGTGATGCATGTGGTGAAAAACTTGAAGGCTGTTGCTCAACAGCTTGCCAAGAAGATCCGTTGAAGCGTACATATGATGGTACTGGATACTATGTCAAGATCCCTCAACCGGTCAATATCGAAAAAATAAGCAAAAGAAAACATAAAAACTTTCCTCCTAAAGCGCAAGTAGAGGCATAAATAAGAAGGCTCCATCCTAATCGGATGGAGCCTTCTTATTTATGAAATGCATTTCAGAAAAGAATTATATCTGATCGAATGACCATTTAACATAGTTTATATTTTTATCAACAGCCAAATATTTCTTCTCATAATATGTTTTAATAGACAACACCTCATCTACTAAATCAGAATGATACAAATCTGCTGTTTCGACATGTTTAGGCAGTCCTAAGATTTCAATCTGTTCTAAAGTGTAATTATAAAAACCATCGTTGTCAGTTTTCAGGTTCATAAATCCACCATCATTTAAAACAAACTTATAACGGCCTAAGAAAGTTGGATTGGTCAGTCTTTTTTTCTCACGGCTATCCTGCGGTTGTGGGTCTGGGAATGTAATCCAGATTTCAGAAACTTCATTCTCTGCAAAATATTCCAAAATCGTTTCAATCTGAATACGTAGAAATCCAACATTACTAATACCTTCTTCAATAGCAGTTTTTGCTCCTCTCCAAATCCTGTTACCCTTATAGTCAACACCAATAAAATTCTTTTCAGGGAAAAGCTTGGCCAAATTAACAGTATATTCACCTTTTCCACAAGCCAACTCTACAACAATTGGATTATCATTTTTAAAATGCGTTTTAGCCCATTGACCTTTAAGCGCTTTACCTGCATCAAGTTCTACGACATTGTCAAAAGTACCAATTTCTGCAAATTTTCTAAGTTTGTCTTTACCCATTATAATAAAATATCCTGCAAAAATAATCTTATTCTTGCAGTAATCAATAGTATACTAAAATTAAGTGGGGAGTATAACCGATCAAAGTTTAGCCAGGGGTCATGAAATCTTAGATGCCAGTGCAACATTCGAAAGTTCATCTCATAAAATAAGAATTACTATTTTCAACGAAATAACTAAGTATTAGCAGCACTATATGGGGCCAAAGTAAGATAGCTATCGCCAACAGTTCGTTAATAAAGTAAATGGCAACCTTGGCTACACCGACTCTGGGAAACTGGTATCGTACTAATAGGTTTCACTGTAGGAAGGTATACCATATTCATTCACCTGATCTTCAACTACGGGAAGCTTCTCCACATCGACCTGCTTTTTCTTCTTCTTTTTAGGTTTGATAAAATCTGTCACCTTCTCGATAATACTTGAAATTTTATCTTGATTAACCTGACCAAGAGCTTTTTCTGAAGCTAATAGAAGAAGAGCTTTCTTTAAAACACCAGCTTTTTTAAAGAAAAATCTATTCATAACAAAAGGTACACCAATGCGCAGGGCTTTTGTTACCCAATCTGAGTTAGGATTTCCACTACTTTTATTCGAAGCAAAAAGACCTGTTATGATATTTGCACCTGGAATGTTAGATTTAAGCGCATTAAAAATACGTACAGGCGTCTCTATTTTATGATTCAGTAATTTAACTTGAGACTTTAAATATGCTTCCTGTTCGTTTTTTAAAATCTTGAGACGCGCGATTTCAGCCTTAAGCTCTGCGAGGTTATGAATTTTGCTTTTTTTCGTCATCTTCTAAGTTTTCTTGTTTCAAATTATTTTCTTCTTCATCTGCTTCATCATCCCATTTTGCAGAGAATCTGCGGATAGACAAATCCATAAATTTAGTCTCCAATTTTGGTTCTAATACACGAATCAATAACAGTATCACCAAAAATATTACTGCTGTCGCTAAAAATCCTAAAGAATTACTACCTAGTACTTCTCCCAAATAAAAACCAAGGGCAAGACAAAGGAAAAATATAATAAATAAGGTTAAAATAATTTTTGCTCCATCGACAATCAAGCTTGCGATCAAACGGGAAGATCGCTCAACGGTCTTTAGCCGAATTAAATTTAATTGCGAATCTAAATATTCCTTTGTCTTTTGGAATGTTCCACTAAGCGAGAATTTTTCTTCTTCCATTTATTTTTATTTTAACAATCAGAGGCTTTTTAGCCTCTGATAATATGGTCTATAATATTTTTTTAAGCTCTAAAACCAACAGCCACTTACGCGTGTTCTGTTATTTCGTCTTCGAAGATTTCTTCCCCTTTATTGATTTTTGTTTTGAGGGTTGAAACTATTTTTTCTTTGAAGTCATTAAGCTGATCAAACTGCTCTTCTGCGCGTTCACGGATAGCATCTCCCAAATCTGCTAATGATTCATTTAACTTGTCTCTTGTCTCTGTTCCTTTATCAGGTGCGAATAAAATTCCTAAAGCGGTTCCTGCAGCTAACCCTGCCAATAATGCCACTACTACTTTACTAGTATCATTCATATTCTTAAACTTTAAATGTTAATTCTTTGCAATCCGTTCTATTCATTAATAATACAAATAGAGTAGCAAATCGTTTGCCAAAACCAATTATTTTTTGACATATGATAAATATCAATTACTACAATATAATGTATTTTATCTAAAACCACAACTTCATGCTGTTCCTCAAAGGAAAAAAATAATTCTCAAGAAATAGTTAAACCTTTTTATTAACTTTAATGATCAGTTAGACCAATTATATGTTAACAAAGACCTATAGTAGTGCAGTATATGGCATTGAAGCAACTAGTGTAGCTGTTGAAGTAAATATAACAGCTGGAACAAGATATTATATTGTTGGATTGCCCGATAATGCTGTCAAAGAAAGCTTACAGCGTATAGAAAGTGCCATTGTGTCTTGCGGTCTTCGCATGCCCAGACAAAAAATCGTTGTCAATCTTGCCCCAGCAGATATTCGCAAAGAAGGCTCAGCTTATGATCTTGCAATTGCGACAGCAATACTGGCTTCATCTAATCAAATTAATGTCGACAAATTAACGGATTACCTCATATTGGGTGAGCTCTCGCTAGATGGTAAGATTCAAGCTATAAAGGGAGTGCTACCCATCGCTATTCAGGCGCTTAAAGATAATTTCAAAGGAATTATTCTTCCGAATACAAATGCAAGAGAAGCCGCAATTGTTTCTAATTTACAAATCTTCGGCGTTGATAATCTGACGGAAGTTGTGGATTTTTTTAACGATAAGCATGATCTTATGCCAACCGTTATTAATATTGAAGAAGAATTTTTAAAAAAAATCGATCAGGCTGAAACTGATTTTGGTGATGTTAGAGGTCAGGAAAACATTAAAAGAGCTTTAGAAATTGCGGCGTCAGGCGGTCACAACGTCATTTTAATAGGCCCGCCAGGAGCTGGCAAAACAATGCTAGCGAAGCGATTAGCGACGATCTTACCCCCATTAACAATAGAAGAATCATTAGAAACTACTAAAATCCACTCTGTGGCTGGACAGCTGTCGGCCAAGGAATCTTTGATGACAACTAGACCCTTTCGGTCTCCCCATCACACCATTTCTGATGTTGCTCTGGTCGGGGGTGGCGCAACTCCTCAACCTGGAGAAATCTCATTATCACATAATGGTGTTTTATTTCTGGACGAACTTCCGGAGTTTAAAAGAACTGTATTGGAAGTGATGCGACAACCATTAGAGTCACGGAATATTACAATCTCAAGAGCAAAATTTTCGGTCGATTATCCAGCAAGCTTTATGTTAATTGCTGCCATGAATCCATGTCCATGTGGATATTACAATCATCCCGAAAAAGAATGCATATGTGGTAGCAATGCCGTGCAACGTTATTTAAGCAAAATATCAGGACCACTACTGGATCGAATCGACCTCCATGTGGAAGTGACACCTGTGGCATTTAAAGAGCTTGTCTCTAATGAAACATCAGAAAAAAGCATAGTGGTGCGACAACGGGTCATTGCTGCTAGAAAAATTCAAAACGAACGTTTTAAACAGTATAGTGAAATTCATAGTAATGCTCAAATGAGCAGTATCCAGGTTCGTGAACGCTGTCAGATAGATCATCAGGGAACACAGCTCCTTAAGGTCGCCATGGAGAAATTAGGTTTATCGGCAAGAGCATATGATCGAATCTTAAAAGTAGCTAGAACAATCGCCGATATGGAACAAGAAACCAACATCCAGAATCATCATCTTGCTGAAGCAATACAATATAGAAGCTTAGACCGCGAAAACTGGGCAGGATAGTGCTAAAATTGACTTATAAAATGCTTAAAAATCCATGGATAGAGTAACAAGGTTATAATCACTCCCGAGATTGCTCCAAATAAATGTGCATCGTGGTTGACACCGTCTCTTGAATTTTTAGATGCCCAAATACAGTAACCAAGAAAAAGTACAGCAAATATGTAAGCAGGCATTGGAATGATCATAAAGATACCGAGCATCATTTTAGGATCAAACATGATATAGCTAAATAAAACAGCACAGATTGCACCTGATGCACCTAAACTATAATAGCCCGGATTATTTTTGTGCTGGAAAATGGTAGGGATATCACTCAATATTAAACTGGAAATATAAATGATTGCAAACTGAAGGTGTCCCCAATCACTGACCTGTATCAATATTTTTTCTAAGCCAAATCCAAAATAATAAAATGTGATCATATTAAAAAGGAGATGTCCCCAATCTTTATGAACCATGCCGCTGGTTAAAATAGTATAAATGCGTTTTTTACGATATATACTGTAAGGATGTAACATCATCTCTCCCAATACTTGGGGATTGGAAAAACTATAGATACTTGAAGCCACTGTCAAAGCAAAGATAATACTCGCAACTGGAGTTAAAAAAAGGTATTCCTGTATCATATAATTAAAAACGATCCTCTAATAATAAAACATATAATTCTTTTGGCCCATGAGCCCCCAGGACCAGGCGTTTTTCGATATCTGCCGTACGGGAAGGTCCTGTAACTGTAGAAACCATTGTGGGCATTTCATTGCCATAGCGTCGTTGCATATAGGATAATGCATCTTTAATATCCCATACCATCTGCGAAGCTTTTGCAATAACAATATGGATGGGCGGATAAATTCCCAATCTACGTCCTGATGCATTAGCATTGCTGACCATGATACTACCGTTACGCGCAATCATAACTTCACAAGAAGTTATCCCTGCATCCGCGGCATCAAATTCAGTTTCATCAGTATGTATAGGAAAACCGTAAGGGTTTAAAAGGTCTTGCACACCTTTTTCCCAGGTAAATATTTTTTTAATATTATTTTCCTCCGTCAGGTTAATCAAATTCTCAATCAGTTCAATCTCGCCATCACAATACAAAAACTTACCCCCTACTGCTGTTAATTCGCGTGCAAAGGTCACATCAACAAGCTCATCTTCCTCCTGATATAAAGGTGTTTTCTGAAATTTGGGGTGTGGATTTTCTGTCTTTTCTACCAGAGCTTTTCTTATTTTACTAAGCATTTGCTCTTTGCTGCTGCTATTTTTAACATTCATACGGTGGAACTGATAAAAAATACAGCGCTTCTTTTCAGAAGCGCTGTAGAATTAAAATTTATACGTTTGGATTATCCTCTTCTTTAATACCTACTTTGGGTTCTGCGCTGCTCGCCTCTTCAGGTAACACATCTAACGGAAGATCTGTTTGCGGAACACCGCCACCATCTCCACTATTCACAAACTCATCATACGTTGTTTTTGTATCAAAAGGGCGTTTTCCCAAAATTTCTTCCAGGTCACTTTGAAATAAGATTTCCTTCTCTAATAGTTTTTCGGCGATCGCAATCAAACCTTCTTGTTTATCTAACAATAATTGTTTTGTTCTTGCATAAACGTCAGTAATTAAATTACGTACCTCAGAATCAATTAACTCTGCCGTTTTGTCAGAATAAGGTTTATGAAATTGTTCAGATCCATCTCGGAACGAAACATTCCCAACTTTATCATTCATACCATAGATAGCAACCATCGCGTATGCTAATTTTGTGATTCTTTCCAAATCATTTTGCGCACCCGTCGAGATACGTCCAAATGTGATATCTTCAGCTACACGTCCACCCATTGTCATACACAGACTATCAACTAACTGTTCGGTCGTATATAAGAACTGCTCTCTAGGTAAATACTGCGCATAACCCAGTGCAGCGACGCCGCGAGGCACGATAGATACTTTCACTAATGGATCTGCATGCTCTAAAAACCAACCTGCAATCGCATGACCAGCCTCATGGTAAGCAACAATTTTCTTCTCTTCTGGTGAAATGATTTTATTTTTCTTCTCAAGACCTCCAATAACACGATCTACCGCATCTTGAAAATCTTGCATATCAATTTCTGTCTTATTCTTACGTGCAGCAATTAAGGCAGCCTCATTACAAACATTGGCAATCTCTGCTCCAGCAAATCCCGGAGTTTGTGCCGACAGTTTTTTAGCATCAACTTCTTCCGATAACTTTAGCGGTTTCAAGTGAACTTTAAAAATATGCTCACGACCGATTAAATCGGGTTTATCAATAGAAACCTGTCTATCAAAACGTCCCGGACGTAACAGTGCACTATCTAATACATCAATACGGTTGGTTGCGGCTAAAATAATAACACCTGAATCCGTTCCAAAACCATCCATCTCAACAAGAAGCTGATTTAGAGTATTTTCACGTTCATCATTACCACCCATCATGGAGTTTTTACCGCGTGCACGGCCTATAGCATCAATCTCATCGATAAAGATGATACATGGTGCTTTTTCTTTTGCCTGCTTAAACAAATCACGAACACGAGAAGCACCAACACCCACAAACATCTCAACAAAATCAGAACCTGATAAAGAGAAGAAAGGAACTTGTGCTTCACCTGCCACAGCTTTCGCAAGTAACGTTTTACCGGTTCCCGGAGGGCCTACTAATAATGCCCCTTTAGGAATTTTACCCCCTAGGTTTGTGTATTTGCGTGGGTTTTTCAAGAAATCCACAATTTCCATTACTTCTTGTTTGGCTTCTTCTAAACCTGCAACATCATTAAAAGTAATATTAATAGAAGACTCTTTATCAAACAGCTGTGCTTTAGATTTACCAATATTAAATATCTGACCACCACCGCCAGCGCCACCACCATTCATACGGCGCATCAAGAATAACCATAATAATACCATCACAACAAGAGGTAAAATAAAGGTCACAAAATAATTAGCCCATGGGTTAGAACGATCTTCATAACTTACACTCAATCGCGGTGTACCTGTAGGAAGATTTTCTTGCGCCGCTTTTAAATTTGAAGCCAAAATATCAGCGGAAGCTTCAGTAAAGTAATATTGAGGGCCTACTTCAGGGTTCAAAGACAATGCATTAGCTCCTGGAGCAACATTTTTATATTTTTCATCTTTTAAACGATCTTTCTTGATATAAACATCAATATGTACGAGATCATTTTTCTTAGTACCTTCTAATCTTTCTACATCACCTGTTGGTAAAATGGTAGATTCAAATTCACTGTACGTGATTTTTTTAGCCGAATTATCACTAAAAACGTATTGTAGGGCAAAAAAAACCAATATCAAAGCAAAACTAAGCCACATGACATTAAACTTGGGCGGTTTTGGGGTTATTTTACCAGTTGGTATTTTCTTCATTCTTTCTTATTTATATCGTTTTAATTCTATTTTTTCTATCTTAATTAAGCACTTTGAAAGTCTTGAATTTGAGCGTCGCCCCATAGATCCTCGATCGCATAGAGTGCCCTTTTTTCTTTCTTGAAGATATGAACAACTACATCTACAAAGTCAAGGATCAACCATTCGCCAAGACTCTGGCCTTCTTTATATTGTGGGTCTTGACCAAATGTCTTATAGACTTCATCTTCTACACTTTTCGCAATTGCTTGCGCTTGAATATGGGAATCTGCATGACAAATTACAAAATAATCGGAAACAGAACTGTTAATATTTCTCAAATCCAATCGCACTATTTCATTTGCTTTCTTCTCTTGCATTCCATATACCACCACCTCTGACAGTCGTGTTGACAATTCTGAACTTTTATTTTTATCCATTAAAAAAAATTATAGTTTTGACTATTGTATACAATTAAAAAATTATCACCTTGCAAAATAACACATTTTCAGGACTTATTATCGGTCAAAATGTAATTACTGTCGATCGAGTGGCATCCACAAATGATTATTTTAAAGAAAACTTGTCAAAATTCAAGCCACAGGACGAAGGTTCTGCCATTTTAGCAGTAGAACAATTCGCGGGGAAGGGGCAGAGGGGTAACATTTGGAAAAGCGAACCTGGTAAAAATATCATTACATCAATCCTCATCTACCCGCATTTTTTAAGAATAGATCAACAATTTACCTTATCGTGCGCCATATGTCTCGGAATATTTAACTGGTTAAAAACAAAAACCAACCAAAAAGTGCAAATCAAATGGCCAAATGATATTTATATAAATGACCAAAAAATAGTGGGTGTACTAATTGAGAACACGATAAAAGGAAATAAAATCGCAACAAGTATTATTGGGATCGGTATTAATATAAATCAGACTTCATTTGGCGATACGCAACATATTACCTCACTAAAATCTATCACCAAACAAGAAGAACCCTATCACATACGATCGCTAGCGACAGAACTTTATCAATTTTTAGATACAGAGTACAATCGCTTAAAAAATCTGGATCAAGATCAGCAACTATTAGCATTCAATCAAAATCTTTTTAGAAGAAATGAGATGAAAAAATATCTGATCAATGAAACAGAAATTGAAGGGAAAATAATACAAGTACTTTCAAATGGCCTATTACAGATTCAAATCGCAAATGAAATAAAAGAGTTCAATCTCCAGGAGATTAAATATGTCCTTTAAGCAACAAAATATTTACCCTGCTCCGATAAATATATTATACCAAAAAAGTAAATTTGCTAAAAGAAATTAAACTTTAGCTATTTTCGACGGTCTTATAGCAAGAGCATGATTTGTATAGAAAGTTTTTAATATTAAAATATTCTGATGAAACCATCAATGCCTATCGTTTACTAAAAACAATCAATATGCTAATGATAGCTTTGTAACAATAAAAAAACAAATATATTCCATGAAAAAATTAACATTATTAATAGCAGTATTATTTTTTGCTATTTCAGGAGCAGTAGCTCAAATCCACGATCCTGTTAAATGGACTGTTGCTTCAAAAAAATTAAATGATAAGGAAGCAGTTATCTTTATCAAAGCCACTATTCAGGACGGTTGGCACATTTATTCTCAAAATGTGGGTGAAAATGGTCCTATACCTACCTCATTTACGTTCCCTGCATCTAAAGATTATACGCTAAACGGTAAAACGGCTGAACCTAAAGCTGCAACAAAATACGAAGAGGTATTTAAAATGAATGTAGGCTACTTTAAAAAAGAAGTAATTTTTCAGCAAAAAGTAAAATTAAATAAAGGAGCAACAACTGTAAAAGGAAGTGTAGAGTACCAAGCATGCGATAAGACCCAATGTCTTCCACCAACAGATTACGCATTTTCTGTAGTGATCAAGTAAAAATATAACAACAAATATTTGCACAAAACGCTATTCAGCGAACCTCAGTATGGTTAGTTGAATAGCGTTTTCTTATTAGCGTGGAAATCCAAATCACTTCATGAAATGTTAATTTTCTGAGATTTATTATAAGTACGCCTGTGATGAAGGATAAATGCCTGTAAGATTACCTTTAGATAGTAAAATTGACTTTACAACTACTAAACAATAAGGTGATTCTCAATGTCTTTTTTTAATTTTACAAATTATCTTAGAACTCTATATATAATGGCTAAAAAGAAACTATTTTTAATCTACTTCGTTATTTTCAGTTTATTTATTCCTGTTCTTTCTTTTGCAACAGCACAAGACTCATTACTTAGTGTAGAAGGAATCGAATTTTCAGAATCAGCTGATACAACATCCCCTGTGGAAGTGACAGAGGATTTGGTTTTCTCTGAAAGTCCTGATACCCTCAGTCAGGATACAACTAAAGCCCTGACGCAATCAGCAATTGATCAAGCTCCCGAAGAAAAAAAATCACTCTGGGGTATTTTCATCGCAGGTTTAGTTGGAGGTTTTATGGCATTATTGATGCCTTGTATCTTTCCGATGTTACCGTTGACCGTCAGTTTCTTTACAAAACAATCAGGATCAAGAGCCAGTGGAATAAGTAAAGCTTTACTATATGGATTATTTATCATCATCATCTACGTTGCACTGGGCATGATCATTACCATTTTATTTGGTTCTGATGCTCTTAATGCACTTTCTACAAATGGTATCTTTAATTTCTTATTCTTCCTACTACTAGTCGTCTTTGCAGCATCATTTTTTGGCGCATTTGAAATCACACTACCAAGTTCATTTGTCAATAAAATGGATGCAAAATCAGACAAAGGTGGTTTGGTAGGTCTATTTTTCATGGCATTTAGCCTTTCTTTAGTTTCCTTTTCCTGTACAGGACCTATTATAGGTACGTTGTTGGTAGAAGCAGCCTCTAAAGGCGAGCGCTTAGGACCAGCAATCGGTATGCTTGGTTTTTCTATTTCATTAGCAATTCCTTTTGCATTATTCGCAATGTTCCCTTCATTATTAAAATCCCTTCCAAAATCAGGAGGCTGGTTAAATAGTGTCAAAGTAGTCCTCGGATTTCTGGAGTTAGCCTTAGCATTAAAATTCCTATCAAATGTTGATCTTGCCTACCATTGGAATTGGTTTGATCGTGAAGTATTCCTTTCTTTATGGATCGTTATATTCGGTTTAATGGGTCTCTACCTTATTGGTAAAATTAAGTTTTCTCATGATAGTGAGCTCAAATTCTTATCCGTACCACGTACATTTTTAGCGATAATAGTCTTTGCTTTTGTGATGTACATGATACCAGGACTATGGGGAGCTCCTTTGAAATCCATATCCGCATTTTTACCACCATCAGCAACTCAGGATTTTGATTTATCTGCTGGAGTAGCAAGTACGCCAACGCACTCGGACGGTAAAGTGAAAAAATATGCAGAGATATTCCACAAACGCGGTACTCCCAAAGGATTTGATCCTTACTATGACTATGATCAAGCCTTAGAAGCCGCTAAAGAATTGAATAAACCTGTTCTAATTGATTTTACAGGTTGGGGTTGTGTCAATTGCCGTGAAATGGAAGCAAATGTTTGGACCGACCCCGGAGTTGCAAAATTATTGAAAGAGGAATTTGTTATGGCGGAGTTGTTTGTTGATGATAAGACAGATCTACCGGCAAACGAGCAATTTGTATCTAAATATAGTGGCAAGAAAATTAAAACAATTGGCAATAAAAATAGTGATTTTCAAGCTTCGGCTTTCAATAGTAATTCTCAGCCTCTATATGTTATTGTAGATGCATCAGGCAAAGTATTAGTCCCGCAGTCAGGTGCCAATAGAAATATTGCTGAATATAAAGCTTTTTTACAAAGTGGTATTGATGCATTCCATGCAAAAAAATAAAGACTCTATGGGGCGTTGATTTTGTTGAATCGCCCGCAGTACGAGCAAAGAATAAACGCAATCGCAACTTATTTGGGTGATCAATTTACAAATAGATAACCCAAATAAGTTGTTTTTTTCATTCAACTGGTTTATATTGCAAATCGAAATAAGATTTATTAAGTTTGAATTATGAGTAATATTAAAAATATAGCAGTATTAACTTCTGGAGGAGATGCTCCAGGAATGAATGCTGCCATTCGCGCGGTAGTTAGAGCAGGTATATATAATGGTTTAAATGTTTTTGGTGTTAAAAGAGGTTATGACGGCCTGGTCAGTGGTGATATGTATGCCATGGACGTTAAATCTGTCGCGAACATTATACAACGCGGTGGCACCATTTTAAAAACAGCAAGAAGTGATGAATTCAGAACTATTGAAGGTCGTCAGAAAGCTTATGAAAATGTAAAAGCGGCTGGTATCGATGCTTTAGTCGTTATTGGTGGCGATGGAACTTTTACAGGTGCATCCAAATTTCTAGAGGAATTTGATATTCCTATCATTGGTCTACCAGGTACAATTGACAATGACCTTGCTGGTACTGACTTTACAATAGGTTACGACACGGCTATAAATACCGTTATACAGGCTGTTGACAAAATTAGAGATACAGCAGAATCTCATGACCGTCTTTTTGTAATTGAAGTGATGGGTAGAGACTCAGGATTGATTGCGCTAAGATCGGGTATCAGCACAGGTGCTGAAGCCGTTTTAATCCCTGAGTTTAATGTGGATTACGACGCCATCATGAAACGCTTAGATAAAACACGCAAAAGCAAATCTTCACGTATCATCATTGTTGCCGAAGGCGATTCGGAAGGTGGCATGGTTGTGTCAGAAAGAATCAAAGCGAACTTTCCTAAATATGATGTTCGTTTATCGATATTAGGTCATATACAACGTGGTGGAAGCCCAACATGTATGGATAGAGTATTGGCCAGCAGATTAGGAGTTGCCGCTGTGGAGGCCCTGCTAGAGGGACGCAAAGGTGAAATGGCAGGTTTAGTTCATGGCGAAGTACAATTTATATCTTTCAACAAAGCAATTAAACACATTGATTCAATCAATCAGGATTTATTAAGAATAGTTGAAATTCTATCTTTATAAAAGCTAACAACATAAAAAAAACCGGGGTTAAAATATTTACCCCGGTTTTTTTATGTTGTTAGCATGATACGCGCCAAGCTTTATATTGATTTATCAAACCATTTGTCGACGAATCATGTGTCGTAATGATATCTTCTGACTCTAATTCAGGTAAAATTTGACCGGCAAGCTGCTTCCCTAATTCTACTCCCCATTGATCGAAACTAAAGACATTCCAGATAATCCCCTGTACAAATATTTTATGCTCATAGAACGCAACCAAAGTACCCAAAGAACGTGGTGTTACTTTTTTAAGTAAAATAGAATTACTAGGTCTGTTTCCTTCAAACACTTTAAATGCTTTCAGCTTTTCAATTTCTTCTTCCGATTTACCCGCGGCTCTTAGTTCAGCAACAACAACTTCTTCAGATTTTCCATTCATTAATGCTTCTGTCTGGGCGAAAAAATTCGAAAGTAACATCTGATGATGCTTGCCTATCGGATTTAAGCTAATAGCAGGTGCAATGAAATCACAAGGGATTAATTTAGTTCCTTGATGTATTAATTGATAAAAAGCATGCTGTCCATTTGTACCAGGTTCACCCCAGATAATTGGACCTGTTTGATAATCCACAGCATTACCGTTACGGTCCACACACTTACCATTACTCTCCATATCTCCCTGTTGAAAATACGCTGCAAAGCGATGTAAATATTGATCATATGGTAAGATTGCGTGACTTTCTGCTTCAAAAAAATTATTATACCAAATACCTAACAATGCCAAAGTAACCGGAATATTCTCTTCAAATGCAGCTGTTCTAAAATGCTCATCGGCCTCAAATGCGCCCGTTAATAATTCTTTGAAATGATCAAAACCAACAGCTAAACTGATCGATAAACCGATCGCAGACCATAGCGAGTAACGTCCACCAACCCAATCCCAAAATTGGAACATGTTTTTAGTATCGATACCAAATGCGGCAACAGCAGCGGTATTCGTACTCAACGCTGCAAAATGCTTCGCAACATCAGTCTGTTGTGCCCCACTCTCTAAGAACCAATCCCGAGCAGTATTTGCATTTGCCATCGTTTCCTGTGTTGTAAAAGTTTTTGATGCAATCAGGAACAAGGTTGTCTCTGGATCAAGGTTTTTAATAGCCTCTGCAATATGCGTTCCATCCACGTTAGATACAAAATGCATATTTAAATGTGTGCGATAAGCCTTTAAAGCCTCTGTCACCATTACTGGACCTAGATCAGATCCTCCGATACCTACATTCACCACATCGGTAATCGTTTTTCCAGTATAGCCTTTCCATTCACCTGATAAAATGCGGTTCGTAAATGACTCCATCTGTGCCAAAACAGCATTCACATCTTTCATCACGTCTTGACCGTCAACAAATATTGCTTTACCAGATTGATTACGCAAAGCCGTATGCAATACCTGACGCCCTTCCGTTTCATTGATTTTTTCACCCTGAAACATTGCTTCTATAGCTTCGCTTAATTGGCATTCTTTTGCCAACTGACGTAACAAAGCTAACGTCTCATCGTTCACTCTATTTTTTGAATAATCTAAGAGCAAATCATTAAATTCAATACTATATTTCTCAAATCTAAAGTCATCTGCAGCAAATAAATCTTTCAAGCTATGCTCGTTTATGCGAATATAATGATCGGCTAAATAGCGGTAAGCCGCTGTCTCAGTAAAATCTATTTTTGGTAACATATTTTTCTATTTTAATCAAACTTAGATAAATTTGTTTTATTTACAATGTTAATTGTACCATATCTATAAACAAAGTTATCGATTTCTCCTCTTCCAATAAAAACTATACTATTGAGGAAATATAAAAATTTATCCCGATTACCGAAGTTCATATCGCAGCTTTTTGGGCATTTCCTATAGAAAGCCGTATCTTTGTTATTATGACCAAAGAACAAATTCAAGATTTGAGGGATCGTGTAACTTCCCTGAGGAGGCATCTTTGACATCGATGTCAAAAAAGAACTGCTAGAAAAAGACCAAGAAATTACCTTACAGCCTAATTTTTGGGACGACTCAAAAGCTGCAGAAAAAATATTACAGTCTATCAAAGTACAGAAGGTATGGACGGATCACTTTGATTCGGTCGCGGCAGCTGTCGATGATACCGGTGTATTATATGAATTCTATCAAGCCGGCGACGCTACGGAAGCGGAGCTCAATGAACAGTATCATATTGCTTTAGAAGCGGTGGAAGAATTAGAATTCAAGAACATGCTAAGCGCCGAAGAAGATCAGCTAGACGCCATTCTGCAGATTACTGCTGGAGCCGGCGGAACAGAAAGTTGTGACTGGGCGGCCATGTTGATGCGTATGTATATCATGTGGGGTGAGAAAAATGGTTATAAAGTAACTGAACAGGATTCGCAAGAGGGAGAAGTTGCAGGAATAAAAACTGTCACACTCCAAATTTCCGGAGATTTTGCATATGGTTATCTAAAGGGTGAAAATGGTGTCCACCGTTTAGTTCGTATTTCACCCTTTGATTCAAACGGCAAGCGTCATACTTCATTTGCCTCTGTATATGTCTATCCATTAATTGACAACAACATTGAAATCGAGGTCAAAGATTCCGAAATTGAGTGGGATACTTTCCGTGCAGGTGGTGCTGGAGGTCAAAACGTAAATAAAGTAGAAACTGCAGTACGATTACACCATAAGCCAACTGGTATTATCATTAAGAATCAAGAATCTAGATCACAATTACAAAATAAAGAAAATGCCTTTCGCCTTTTGAAATCACAACTGTATGAAATCGAAATGCGGAAACGCCAAGAGGCAACCGACGCAATCGAAGGTAATAAAAAGAAAATCGAGTGGGGATCTCAAATAAGAAACTATGTATTACACCCCTATAAATTAATTAAAGATTTAAGAACCAATTACGAAACCTCTAATACACAATCTATGCTAGATGGTGACTTGGACGAATTCTTAAAAGCCTATTTAATGGAATTTGGAGGTTAAGCAGATTTCAAACGAAAAGAGCAAAGATTTTAAAGTCTTTGCTCTTTTTTATTTTAAAATGAGTTTTTCCACATCATAGACTCCACAGGCTTGGTCGTCTTGGTATTATATTTTGCATTACCCTTTGTATTATACAGAGTTTCCACCTCTCCCTCAACTACGAAATAAATAAGTTGTCCTATCGGCATTCCCGCGTAGATGCGAACAGGCTGTGCACAGGAAATTTCCAATGTCCACGTATTACAAAATCCAACATCACCCTTTCCGGCAGTAGCATGAATATCGATACCTAAACGACCCGTACTCGATTTTCCTTCTAAGAAGGGAACATGTTTATGTGTTTCGGTATATTCTAACGTAACCCCGAGGTATAATGTATTGGGCTCTAAAACAAATCCCTCTTCCGGAATTTCAAAATGATCAATCTCATTATGATGTTTCGCATCCAAAACACGGTTTTTATAGGTCGCCAGATGTTTACCTAAGTGAACATCGTACGAGTTTGTCCCCAAGCATTTACGATCATATGGTTCAATAACAATATTGCCATTTTCTATTTCTTCTAGTATACGTTTATCCGATAAAATCATGATTATTCAATATTTGTATAGGTTAAAGCTGACTCCCAATCGTTTAGAAAAGTGAACAGCAACCATTTTTTTCAAAAATACGGTAATCGTTGATATTTTACAGCATTTCCTAATATTTCTTATGGAAATATTAGGAATTAATTTTTATCATACTTCTTCAGGTCGTAGTAAGTTCATATCAAAAAATAAAGCTGAAAAACCGCTTATTTACAGACGAAGCTCCTTTTAAATGAAAACAAATTTAACTAAGTTTGATTATGAGCTTAGTATACCTACGAGAATTGGATCAGCATACCAAATTTGCAATTTGGCGTATTGAAGAAGATGAACAAACATTGTCTAATCAATTGCAATTAGACGCGCTAGAAGAACAGAAACTCATCAGCCTATCCAATGGTAAACGTCGTTTACATTGGCTCGCTACACGCGTCCTTTTACGCACGTTATTAAACACGACTGCGTATATTGATTGTCCTTCTGATGCAAATGGAAAACCATACCTAGCTAATTTTCCTCAAAAAATATCACTCACTCATTCTTTTGATTATGCAGGAGCGATCATCAGTTCGGTGGGCGAGGTAGGTATTGATATGGAGCTTATCAAATCCAAAGTGGAACGCATTGCACATAAATTCTTAAAAGAAGAAGAACTGGACTTTATCACTTCAGGCGAAAACCGTATAGCGCAGCTCTATGCTTGTTGGAGTGCTAAAGAGGCTGTGTATAAATTGCAGGGTAATAGTGGCGTCTCCTTTCTACATAATATGACCATTGCTCCTTTTCAATATCAGGATGAAGGAATTTTGAAATTACATTTAAAAAGTGAGTATCACGATTGTCACTTCGATGTTCATTATGAGAAGTTCAATGCGTATTTACTAGCTTATGTGGTCGAATAAGCTTGATTTATTATCAAATAAAGACCTTGTAAAAAAATAATTTTATTCAAATTCAAAGAGTTACGTAAAAGTTGCCACATTTATTTTGCAAGAGTAAAAAATGCGCTTATCTTTGCATCACATTAATAAACAAATGGCCCGTTCGTCTAGGGGTTAGGACGTTAGATTTTCATTCTAGAAACAGGGGTTCGATTCCCCTACGGGCTACGAAAAGCGACTTCAAAAGAGTCGCTTTTTTTATTGATCAAAATTTGAGATGCAAATAATGCCACACCTACCTCATTATAAGATTGCGTAAAACATCTTATCTTTATGCAGTTTCTTAAATAATATTTTTTCAAATTAATGAACATAAAATCTATCCTAACCCTATTTGCGCTCATCATCTGTTGTCGAGCAGTTGCTCAAAAACCAGCGATAAGCCACATTGTTACGCATAACCGTGCAACTATTATTTGCGATCCTATTAAAGGAGAAAAACCATACCCTGCATGGGGTCTATTTCCCAAAACAGATGCCTCCATCAGAAAAATAACCATGCACGTTACTCTGGGAAGCCCCGATAGCCTTCATACTGCCCACTGGGATTATTTGGATCATATTATATTGCGTCGCAAAGGCGGTGCAAACGCTCCTGAACTTTCCTATGAACTGGGTAGAATGCTCACGCCATATGGAAGTATTTACAACAAAGGATGGAATTGGAAATGGCAGGTCGATGTCACAGACTTCGCCCCGTTTCTCCGAGATAGTGTGGAAATTGTATATGTGCATTCAGGCTTTGAAGATAAAACAGTCGGTTGGGCGCTTACGATAGATTTTGAAATCTTATCAGGTCCTCCTGTTGTTACACCACTTGGTATAAAACCTTTATGGAATAAGGCCTATAAATACGGAGATCCCAACGAGAAGATTGAGGATAATCTTTTACCGGTAAATTATAATTCTACAGCTGGAGCGGCATTAAGCAGAATACGCATACAGCACACCGGTCACGGTATGGACAAACCACGTGGATGTAGTGAGTTTTGCAGCCGCTGGCGCGAAATTTCTGTGGACGGAAAAATCGTTGATAAACGTGATATGTGGAAAAAATGTGGCGACAACCCGCTCTACCCACAAGGTGGTACCTGGATATTTGACCGCGCGTACTGGTGTCCCGGAGACCTACAACAACCTGATGTGATCGATGTATGGACAAAGCCAGGTAGTCATCAAGTCTCTTTATTAATGGAACCTTATACAGCCACCGACAACATACAGGCTGCTGAAAATATAGCGGCATATTTGTTTGAGTACAGCGCCCCGAATCAAAAAACAGATGTCGCTGTGGAAGCTATAATGGTCCCCAATGATGAACAACGATTTTCCCGTTTAAATCCGGCTAGCTCAGACCCTCGTATAATGTTTAGAAACTTAGGATCAGACCCTGTTCGTTCACTAACTATTGTATATGGAACACAGGGTTTTCCGACTAAAACATTCCATTGGAAAGGAAATCTTCCTTTCAATCAAGTTGCCGAAGTGATACTCCCCGGTGAGATTCAGGAAAAAGATGGCGAAAATCTATTTCTTGTCACGCTTAATCAACCCAACGGAAAGAAAGATGCTTGGTCCGGAGACAATAACATGCAAACGACCTTTACTGCTGCACAGAAATTTCCAGCAACTTTTGTCCTACAATTATTAACGAATAATAAGCCTAAAGACAACAGTATTTTCCTTTTAAATGCTAAACAAGATACGATCTTTCAAAAAACCGCGGCGCAATTAGAACCTGTAACCCTATACACTGATACGATACGCCTCTCGGAAGGTAAACATTCACTACGTCTTGTCGATACTGCAGGCAATGGGTTACAATTCTGGGCACAGCCGGCAAATGGAGATGGTCATCTTCGCATATTTGATCTGAAAGGAAATTTGATCCATGCATTCGAAAGCGATTGTGGGACCGGTGAAATGTTCAGTTTCAATGCTGTGAAGGGGTTAGAATTCAATACCACAACAGGCAGATACGCATTCTCTCTCTATCCACGATCAGTAGTGGACCACACGCAATTGAATGTCGTATCGAATAAAGCAAGCGATATGACCGTTCAGATCACTGTGGATGGCACCGTATGGCAGAAACATGAGTATAAAGCTATTAAAAATGCCACATTCGACTATGATCTTAAACACCTCCCTGCAGGAAGAATAATTGTGGAAGTCTTTATGGATGGAATTAGCCAATTTAAAGGCCGCATCAACAAAAGATAATAGTAGGAAAGTAGTTACAATCTTCAACTTCTCCATCTAAAAAAAGCGACCTAACCGTCGCTTTTTTTAGATGGTATATACTTTCATAACATTTTGTATTACTCTTTGCTAAGTCAAATATTCGTTCACAACTTTAAATATGCAATTAACTCTCTTGCGGCTGCCCCTCCAGCACGATTAGCTCCAATTGTAGAAGCTGACGGACCATACCCTGTTAAGTGAATGCGTGGATCCTTTGTAACCTGCGTGGCCAGTCTTCCTGATAGCTCGATACCGCCCTTATCGTTGATCAGACTTAGTGGAGCAAGGTGATCCAGAGTATGCTTAAAACCTGTATTCCAAAAAATAACAGCAGCATCTAAAGTCGTCCCATCTTCCCATCTTACACCTGTTTCGGTAATCTCTTTAAACATTGGCTTACGATCAAGAACACCATCACGTAACATTTTTTCAATAGCTGGTGTAAGAGGCAAGCCTGTGACCGATACAACCGAGTTTGGAGCCAAACCTTCACGTACTCTTTTTTCTACGAGAGCAACAGCCTCCCTTCCCGCATCGGGAGTGAATTCATCTTTTCTAAAATTTACGGGTTTACGGGTTACCCATGTGGTCTGGGTAACCTGAGAAATTTCACCCAGTAGTTGAATGGCTGAAATTCCACCACCTATAACGATAACATGCTTTCCAACAAACTCATCCGAATTTATATATTCTCCAGTGTGCAACTGTCTTCCTTTAAACTTTTCCCACCCCGGATACTTAGGACAATTGGGAGTTTTCCAGGTTCCGGTTGCATTTATCAATCCGCGAGCACTAAATTGAATACCATTCGTATGTATCATAAATCGTCCATTACGCGCTGTTACTTCACTCACCCGAACAGGACGAATAATCGGAAGTTCAAACTTTTTTTCATATAGTTCGTAATATTTCGGAATAGCGGTATTCGCTTGCAGTGTAGTATCCGTGGTATCCACGGCATCCGAAAATCCCATTCCCGGCAAATCATTAATCCCATTGACATTATCAAGCGTTAATGAATCCCAACGATGTTGCCAAGCTCCACCTGCGGCAAACTCATCATCCAATACGACAAACCCCTTCCCTGGCTCGATTCCCAACTTTTTGAGATAATAGGCCGCAGATAAACCCGCCTGCCCTGCACCAATAACAATAATATCGACCTTGTAGAAAAGATCAGGATGTATATTTTTAAGTGTTTTATGAGCTTCCATTTTAATTATTTTTGATTTAATTTGGTCACTTTAGCCATTTTAGGGTTCATCACAGTTTATCATCTCTAAATATACAGCATGTAAAATAGGTTATTTAATTTTTTGGGACAAATTTCATCACTAGTATTATACCATAAAACCATGTTACCATTCCTAGAAAAGAAACTATAAGTATATATTAAGAACGCATTTAATTTCATGTAACTTTCATTTCGCGCTGTGGCGGAACGAATCTCCCGAGTGCCTGGTTCATTCCCCTGAGAGGCGAAATCGTTTCGACCTACGGCTGATTCATTTCCCCGCGTTGCAAAATCATTTCGACAACCGGCTGTGTCAGTTCCCCACATGGCAGAATCGCTTCGACCTCTGTCTGCATCAGTTCCCCAGGTGGCGAAATCGTTTCGACCTACGTCTGTATCATTTCCCCACGTAGCGGCATCATTTCGTCCTATGCCGAAAGCTTGCCGCCATAGTGCGAAGACACGCTCCCGTTGCGCAATAATGTTTAGATCAACATCGATCTCGACCACCTTCAAGACGCTATCGGCCATCTCTACCTTGGCGCCAACTTGCGATCCTTGCATCTTTTAAATTACCTTGGCTTCTATTTGTTGAGATACGACAGCATGGTCATCATGGTCACACCTGTCAATACGCGATACCGCGACGCTATATGCCTATAAAACAAATGTCCACAGAAGAGAAGAAAAATACTGCCCCAGCTATCATCATTCAGTTATCCATCAAACAAAGACTGATCATCCAAGCAAACGTTTTATGAACTACAGGCAAGGCAATGATTAGTCTGGTAACAGACCGGATGGATAGAATGATGTGAGACGATGATCAATAAATATAATAACTTAAAACGCGATATGAAGAAGCAAATAATAACTAGAAGTTTGGCTTTCTCTTGGTTAAAAAGGCATCAACACCTTCTTTAAAATCACGCGTTACAAAAAGTTCAGCAAAATGATTAATCTCCACCTGAAAGCCATCCCTTGTTTGTTCGTTTGATGCATTAACCGCATCTATTGCTGCTGTTACCGCCGTTGCTGATCTTGAAAATATACGTTCCAAAACCTCTTCCACTCGATTCATTAAATGAGCAGCATCCAGTACTTCATTAATAAGCCCGATTCTCAGTCCTTCTTCAGCACTGATCATATCGGCTGTCAGGATCATCTGTAATGCACGTCCACGTCCTACCAATTGCGTCAATCTTTGTGTGCCGCCATAACCTGGAAGAAGACCTAAAGAAACTTCTGGAAGACCCAATTTTGCGTTTGCTGAAGCAAAGCGCATATGACAGGCAAGCGCTAATTCTAAACCACCGCCTAGCGCAAATCCATTTATTGCGGCGATGACAGGTTTCGGTGATTGTTCGATCAATTCCGTAAAAATATAATGCCCCTTTTGTGATAGAAGTTTCGCTTCGGCCTCACTTAAATCTATAAATTCTTTAATATCAGCTCCTGCTACAAATGCTTTTTCACCTGCGCCGGTAATAATAATTCCTTTGACATCATGATCCTTCTTTGCTTCGACAAGCGTTGCTTCTAGCTCTCTCAATGTTTGTTGGTTCAAAGCATTCAACGCTGATGCTCTGTTGATTGTAATATAAGCAATATGCTTATCCACTTGATATAAGAGATGTTGATATTCCATAATTTCTAAAAATTTAAATGAAGTGATACACCATAGGTATCACGGGATACATTTGGATAATTTAAATACGTTAATCTTCTTTTATATTCAACTCGAAAAATTTTAAAAATATTGTCAATGCCTACTATTCCTTCCATGTAAGGTTGATTGCCCATAACCCGCGTTTTAACAAGACCATCGTCATCACGGTCAAACTGAATCTGATTTTCATTAAATTCCGGATTATTTCGATCACTGATTTGTCCATAGTAAAACTTGAAACCTGTTACTTCGCGCCACTTTAAACGTTGCAATAAAGGTATCCTGTTGAATATGTAGCCATCCCAATGGTGATAATAAGCAAGCTTTACAAAACGATCTGCAACAAATTCCATATTTGATATCAAATCAAAATTTTGCAAAGGACCCGATTTATCCGTTTGAATATCTGGCATCTCTAATAGTGGATAATAGACCGTGCCCCATATCTTACCAGCACTAAATTCGATATCAGCTGTTCCTGCAGGAGACATAAATATCTTTTTAAAGATCTTAAACCTCAAAGCATCATAACGTTGATTTGCATTCCAGAAACCATCTAGTCCTTTGTTATATTGCAAAGTCAGAATCGGAAATTTATTCCGGATCTGCGTTCGCTCTAAATTTCTATAATAAAACTGTTCTCCAGGTGCCCAACGTAACTTGATCTGTATATCATTTGTGTTGATCGCTGCAATCGTATCTGGCGAAGCGTTTCCTGTCACAAAAGACAAGGTCCCAGCGGCCTGTCTTTCATGTCTTGTCAACATGGTACTCACACTAAAATGATTTCCAAATTCAATTAAATGCTCAAGACGGTAGATATCATTCCATAACCATTTAGTCGGTTTATTCTTTCGAAAGGACTGAAAAAAACCATCGCCTTTCAGATAACTTAAACCTCGACCAGGTTCCATAACATCATGTTGAATCGTTGCCGATAGATAATGGGCAGGAAACTGTACGATAGATTTTCCATTTAAAGACTGCGCTACATTGAGGTAATATTTAAATTCCTGATCTCGTGTACCATAGGCAACATAACCCTCAAAAAAGAATTTATTCGAAAGCAATTCCGTTGTTCTACCCCCTAATCGAATTCTACTTCCTTCTATTTCATTAAAACTGTAGGTATATTCTAAAGGACCAAACTCAAATTTTCCAACATTATAATAACTTCTTACTAAAAAATATCCAATTGAGATTAATCGATTAATCGATTTCATTTCTGAAAGAGAATCAATATTGACGTAAGTCTTAGCTTCAGTTTCTGTAAGCGGCACTACTCTCACCCGATCCCATTGTACAGAATCTTTTTGTTCCAGATAGCGCTTCTCAATCGGAATGCCTTTAAATAGCTCATCATTTATCGCTTCATCTTTATATTTTGAGAAATAAGTCTCCTTTTTCCCGTACAGGGCATTCCCCTTATCTGTACCGAATAAGATCTGTAGGTTAGCGCGTTTTGGCAACATTTGTCCTGCAGGATGCTTTTCAAACTCAAGACCTATATTAATTCCATTGACCCAATTAATATTGGCCTCTTCACCAAGTTCCATTTCTGCGTAATAAACGGCATAACGGTCATCATCGGAGACCCATATTGATCCCTTAAACAACACGTCCATCTTTGATTTTGCTTCAAAATGTAATTCGATATAGCGTACACCATCTTTAACTAACGTATCCCTAATTGTATACTTATAATAAGAAGGAGCATTACCGGCTATCGGACTTAAAAAGGCTTTACTTATCAGCTGGATATTATTCTCGTAGAGATCAATATTTCGAAATTGATCTTGAAAATAACTTTGGATATTGGCATTATTGATATAACGCTTGTTTAATTCTGTAACCTTATGTCCAGTAATAATTTTTTTCTTCCGCGAAGGTTTAAATGTAGAATAGACTTCCGAGACACTTTCTTCTAAGAAAAAAGGTAAAATAGAACTACCAGGTATACTAACTGTATCTTTATTTTCAAACAAAAATCTTAATTTACCCGGCAATCTTCCTGGCTTTACTTTAAAATCTACCGTACCAAATTGTGATTTTTCATATTCCTCATATTGAATATGATTTAATCTAGAGATATGATTTTCATCCTTATGAGAAATGACATTTTCAATTAGTGCTAAGGCAGGATCTTTATACTTACGACCTTTGGCATTGACAACCACCTCTCCAATTTTATTGTCTTTGCCAAAAAGTAATACATTTAATACCGAATCTTGAACCTCATTAAGATCAATTAATTTAATCTCATAACCAA
The DNA here is from genome assembly GCF_004342035.1 of Sphingobacterium sp. JUb20. Taxonomy (NCBI): domain Bacteria; kingdom Pseudomonadati; phylum Bacteroidota; class Sphingobacteriia; order Sphingobacteriales; family Sphingobacteriaceae; genus Sphingobacterium; species Sphingobacterium sp. JUb20. The sequence continues at coordinate 189,757 of NZ_SLYV01000011.1, forward strand.
CTGCCCGAAAGGCAATCTGGTCATATTCATTCCGGAGCACAATATTGAAATTACCAAGTGTATCTGCCGAAGTGCCTCCACTATGACCGCTCCAGGAGATACTAGCTAAAGGGATTCCTTTTCCAGTTTTACCGTCAATGACACGACCTTTAACATTTCGCTGCGCAAATCCTAGGCTTGTTAAAATACCCAGCACAACAGCAATAATAAAAAGTCTTTTTATTATAGTTATAATCGGTATTAAAAACTTCATGAATATCAGCAATTACTTATTCCTACTGACAATATACAATTTGTCTTTAAATTATAAGGCATGAAATCAAAATAAAAAATGCATAGTTTTTACAAACTATGCATTAAGTATATTAATTAACCTCCCTTTAAATTAACTCCATAAAGCAATTCGGATAGACTCCGATTAAAATCGTTAAAACAGTAGTAACAATAAATAGAATAACGTAATTGGCATTTATTAGTATAGTTTTCCCCTCTGCAGTCCTGAAATACATCGCTACAACCACTTTTAAATAATAATACACCGCAATCGCAGCATTTAAAACCGCAATTAGTAGTAATACAATATGGTATTGAGCCATCACTGAACTGAACATCATAAATTTGCCGATGAAACCTGCTGTTAACGGAATACCGGCTAAAGACAACATGGCAATAGTGAGGATTGCTGCTAAATAAGGATTCTTTTTCGCCAACCCATTGAATGATTCGAAATGATCTGAGCCAACAGCTCGTTTTACTAAAATCAAAGCTGCAAAGGCAGTAACAGTAGCCAAAGAATAAGAAGCTCCATAAACAAAAATTGAATTCGCAGAGCTAGCTCCAATACCAATCACCGCAAAAAGCATATAACCAGCATGTGAAATACTTGAGTAAGCTAACATCCTCTTAAATGAGGATTGCATTAAAGCTGAAAGATTACCAATAAATAATGTAAGCACGACAATTCCTAAAAATATAGGTGTCCAAAAATCTTGCAGTGGCAAAAGCGAAAAGGTAAATAATCTTAATAGGCCCGCGAAGGATGCTACTTTAACCACTGTGCTCATAAAGCTCGTAATTAAGATCGGTGCCCCATCATATACATCTGCCGTCCAGAAGTGAAAGGGAGCTGCACCAACTTTAAAAGTCAGACCGATAATCATCAACAACACTCCTCCGTAAAATAAAGGTGATATGGCACCCGGATGCGCTGTTACATAGTCTCTGATCATCATCAGATCAAAAGATCCGGATGCGCCATACAAGAGGGTTATTCCCAATAATAAAAATCCCGTAGAGAATGCCCCCATGATAAAATATTTGATCGCCGCTTCATTGGAAGCTGGATCTTTCTTACGTATTCCGACCAAGATATAAAGCGCAACAGACATGATCTCTATCCCTAGAAACAATAAGGCTAAATTGTGATAACTACTAACCAGAACAGCCCCAAGCAATGAGAACAACAATAAAGTATAATATTCAGCCACATGATCACTTGAAGACGTGAAATATCCTTTAGATAGTATAAAAACCAATATTGTCACGAAAGTACATAATATTGAAAAAGCAATAGCATAGTGATCAAATAAGATCATCCCATTGTATAATGGAGATGCATCTATTTTCCAATCTTTAATTAATAGTCCAATGACAACAAGCAGGCCCACTAAACCTACCGGTAATAATGATTTATTTGCCTTAAATAATCCTAAGTAAAGTACCAATAATGCTAATATTGATAATGTAATAATCGCCCCCATAATCGAATCTATTATTCGTAAAGTTTAAGTCTAAAATTATCTCCCTAGAAACGTAGCCAAAACGGATACAGACGCTGAAGAAATATGCAATAAGCTGTTTGGAAAAATTCCTAAATAAATAATCACTGCTGAAATGATGATCAAAGTATACAATTCGACACCAGAAATATCAACAAAATGCGCTGTTCTTTCGGACGTGGTGCCAAGCATTGTTTTTTGATATAAACGAAGCATGTAAACAGCTCCAAGAATTAGTGTCAATCCACCAAAAACAGCAAACCAAACACTATATTCATAGATCCCCTTCAAAAGCAAAAACTCTCCAATAAAACCATTTGTCAATGGTAAACCGATAGCTCCCATGATAATAATTAAAAATACGATGGCTAAGCGCGGCGCTTTCTTAGCTATACCGCCCAATTCTCGTAAATCTCTTGATCCGGTACGATCCTGAATAATATCCAGTACAAAAAATAATCCGACAACAGAAACTCCATGGTTGATCATTTGGATCATGGCACCACTCATTCCGGTGACATTCCAAGTAAATACCCCAGCACTAATTAGTCCAACGTGAGCAATAGAAGAATAAGCAATAAGTCGTTTCGAATCTTGTTGCTGTATCGCAATAATCGACGCGTACACAACTGCAAAAACACATAAAATCATAGCAAGCTGACCGTATATAGCAACCGCTTCAGGTACAACAGGCAAAAGCCAGCGCATTAAACCATAGACACCCATTTTTAACATAATTCCGGCCAAAAGCATCGTTCCCGCCGCAGGAGCATGTGTATACGTTGATGGTTGCCATGTATGAAAAGGGAAAATTGGAATTTTTATTGCAAAAGCAATAAAGAAAGCCCAAAATATCCACCGTTGTGTAGATGCTTCTAAATCTAGGGAAACAAATGAATGCCATTCAAAATCATTAGTCGCGACTTGCTGGTGTAGATATAAAATCGCAACCAGCATCAATAAACTGCCAAAGAAAGTATAGATAAAGAATTTCAAATTGACCCGGATACGGTCACCGTCTCCCCAAAGAGCACATATAAAATAGATCGGAATCAATGCAACTTCCCAGCCCACATAAAATGTGAAAGCATCCATAGCAGAAAAAACCAACATCAAACCACTTTGCATAAAAAACATTAAAGCATAGAAATTGCCTTTAAAGGCTTTCTTAAAAGTTGTGAGAACAATGAGTGGCACTAAAAAATTAGTCAGGACTAACAAAGGCAAGCTAATACCATCAACCCCAATATGGAAGTTAACACCAAAAGCAGTTATCCAAGGATAAGACTGTTCATAATTAAAGTCGCCTTCAGGATTGAATTGACAGATAAAAGGAATAGTCAGACCCAGCGTAATCAAAGACAGTACCAGTGCCCCTCTTTTCGCTAGTGTATGTTCACATACAAAGGACAAAAAAATAGCACCGATAATAGGAGTTAGAATAAGTAAAAATAGGTTATCCATTGATGATCAAATAGCTATTACAATGTTAAAAACTCAATAAACCGTATAAAAAGATGGCTATCGCTCCAACGACCATCAGTAAAAGATAGAAACCTACATTTCCACTTTGTAAAAGGCGAACTCCTTTTCCAGTCATAAAGGACGATTTACCAATTCCATTTACTAAACCGTCTATTCCTAAGCCATCAACTATTCTTGCTAGAAATACGGAAAGCCAATTAATCGGTTTTATAATTAATAATTCATAAATCTCATCCACATAAAACTTATGGTAAGAAAGTTTTGCAAGGCCTGTTCTGCTCACTTGATCATGTTCAGGCACCGATCCCTGCTTCACATATTTGTTATAGGCAACAAATGCCATAACCAAAACCCCTACTACAGAGACTCCCATTAACATATATTCAGTACTGTGGGTTATTGTATGCATTTCTTGCAAACTTGCTCCATCAGCAAAGACAGGAGACAGAAATGTTGCTAGCCAAGCCTGACCTCCCAATGCCTCAGGAAGATTAAGCATACCACCAAATATAGACAGTACAGCCAACACGATTAATGGTAAAGTCATGGATTTAGGCGATTCATGAAGATGATGTTTCTGCTCGTCCGTACCTCTAAAAGAACCAAAGAAAGTTAAATAAATCAACCTAAACATGTAGAAGGCAGTCATCAATGCCCCAATAAATCCCAATACCCAATAAACTGGATTAGCAGCAAAAGCATGAGCTAAAATTTCATCTTTAGAGAAAAAACCAGAAAATGGAGGTATACCGGAAATGGCGATAGTCCCGATCAGCATGGTCATATAAGTGATGGGTAAAGCCTTTTTAAGACCTCCCATTTTTCGCATGTCTTGCTCATCACTCATGCCATGTATCACCGAGCCTGCACCCAAGAAGAGTAAAGCCTTAAAAAAGGCATGTGTTAAAACATGAAAGAAAGCACCTGTAAATGCACCAACTCCTAATCCTAAGAACATATAACCCAATTGTGAAACTGTAGAATAGGCTAACACTTTTTTAATATCATTCTGTGTCAGTGCAGTTGCTGCAGCAAATAGAGCGGTACAAACGCCTATTATCGCAATGATCTGAAGCGTCAAAGGTGATAATACAAATAAGATATTTGAACGGGCAATCATGTAAATCCCTGCGGTGACCATCGTTGCTGCGTGTATTAAAGCAGAAACGGGAGTTGGACCAGCCATCGCATCGGGCAACCAGGTAAATAAAGGAATCTGAGCCGATTTACCGGTTGCTGCTACAAAGAGTAATAGCGTAATGGTTAAGATCGTCACATCTCCTACAGGAAAACTTTTTGCTGACTCAAACACGGTGGAAAATTCCAAAGATCCAAAAGTATTTAAGATAAAAAAGATCGCAATTAGGAAACCTAAATCTCCGATACGATTCATCACAAAGGCTTTCTTAGCCGCTGCACCATAATCACTGTTTTTATACCAAAACCCGATCAGTAAATAAGAACAAAGTCCAACACCTTCCCAACCAATAAACATGACCAAATAATTGGATCCCATGACTAAGATCAACATGAAAAAGATAAAGAGATTTAAATAAGCAAAATACTTTGCAAATCCTTCATCATGTTGCATATAACCTATCGAATAGATATGTATCAAAAAGCCAATTCCTGTTACTACCAATAACATAATCGCACTTAGAGGATCCACTAAAAAGGAAAGTGAAACTTCTAAATTCCCGATTTTAATCCAATCAAAAATATGTTGGCTAATCCTACCTGTTTCACCAAGTGCACGCGCCTCATAAATGGATACAAAAAGAGTACAGCTCAATAAAAACGAAATAAATACGGTACCACTACCGATAAATCCAACTAAACTTTTTGAAAGCACCTGTCGTCCTATTCCATTGATGACAAAACCAATCAACGGCAATAAAGGAATTAACCAAATTAAATCACGCATAGCTAATATCTTTCTTTTTTTAATGCTTTAAATTACCAACGAAGTTTATGTAGTGATTCAATGTCTATCGACTTCGTATTGCGATACACCATAATAATAATAGCTAGACCCACCGCCACTTCGGCTGCTGCCAGAGCCATAATAAAAAATACAAAAACCTGTCCCGAAGCATCACCATGATGAACAGAGAATGCCGCTAATAAGAGATTTACTGCATTTAACATCAATTCAATTGACATCATCATAATGATAACATTACGACGTATCAATACTCCGATCACGCCAATGGCGAAAATCAATCCACAAAAAATCAAATAATGATTTATAGGAACACCTTGTAATTGTTGAACTGCTGTTTCCATTATATTTTTTTTGGTTCTTTTTTCCCCAATAATACTGCTCCAATAATAGCCGTTAACAAAAGAATTGAAGACAATTCAAACGGGAGCAAAAACTCTTTAAATAATACTTTTCCCAAATTTTTCACTAGCCCAATATCAGGATCTTTAGCGACCAATGGATTGGAGATGTCAAAAACTCGTAATGCACCAAAAAGAACAACAACAAGACAACAACCTGCAATAACACCCATCATTTTTACAAGATTTGATTTCATGGGTTCCGTATCCTTATTCAGATTCAGTAACATCAACACGAATAGAAAAAGAACCATAATAGCCCCCATATAGACGATAAAATTAACCGCAGCAAGGAATTGTGCATTAAGTAAAATATAATGAATGGTAAACGTGAAAAACGTAATCACAAGATATAAAACACTATGCACAGGATTTTTCGTGAAGATGGTCATCAGCGCGAAAAAAATCGATAAGAAAGCAACTAAATAAAAAACAGTCATAGGTTTGTGGTTAACTATTCAATTTTGTAATATCAAATTTTGGCTCTACCAATTTATCCTTACCATAAATAAAATCTTTACGAAGATAATCGGCAGTAACATGTGGACCATCCAAATAAATGGCTTCTTTAGGACACGCTTCTTCACATAGACCACAAAAAATACAGCGCAACATATTAATCTCATACACGGCGGCATATTTTTCTTCACGGTACAAATCCTTTTCTTCGTTAGTTCTCTCGGCAGCAGTCATAGTAATGGCCTCCGCAGGACAAGATAGGGCACATAAACCACATGCTGTACATCTTTCACGTCCCTCTTCATCTCGCTTTAAAGAATGTTGCCCTCGAAAGTTCTTAGAATAAGGACGCTGTTCCTCTGGATATTTAACAGTTGGTATTTTCTTAAAAAAATGCTTTAGAGTAATGGACAAACCTTTTATAATAGCTGGAAAATAGATCCGCTCCATAAAATTCATTGGTTGTTGTGCCAAAACTTTTTTTCTATTACTTAATGGTTGCATAACGGTTCCTTTCTATGAAAAATATGTATCCTTAATCAATGTAATTATTCCCGTCAACACAATATTTGCAATTGCTAAAGGAATCAGCATTTTCCACCCTAAATTCATCAGTTGATCGTATCGGAATCGTGGCAAAGTCCAACGCACCCACATAAAGAAGAAGATAAATGCAAATATTTTGACGAAAAATGCGAGAACGCCTATAATCGTTATCCAATTCTCAGACAGTCCTAAGTCGTGCATGAAAGGGAAGTTATATCCTCCGAAATATAATGAGGCCATCAATGCTGAAGACACAAACATATTGATATATTCTGAAAACATGTACAGTCCCAGTTTCATGGAAGAATATTCGGTATGATAACCTCCGACCAATTCGGTCTCACATTCTGGCAAATCAAAAGGAACCCGGTTACACTCAGCAAAAGCACAAACCATAAAAATGATAAATCCTAAAGGTTGCGACCAAATGTTCCAATTCAAAAAACCTGATTGCTGGGCAACAATATCTCTTAAAGATAGCGATTGCGTCACCATTAAAAGTGCTATAATCGAAAGCCCCATAGCAATCTCATAACTGATACTTTGTGAAGCCGCTCTAACAGCTCCCATAAGCGAAAACTTATTATTGGAAGCCCAGCCACCTAACATAATACCATACACGCCAAGTGCAATAACACCAAACATATAAAGAATGCCCACATTGACATCGGCAACCTGCAGTGAAATAACGCGATCACCGATCGTTAACGATTGCCCCCAAGGTATCACAGCAGAACTAATGCAGGCAGTAATAATAGCGATCGTGGGTCCAAGAATAAACAAGGCTTTGTGCGCTCCGGCGGGAATTATTTCCTCTTTAAAGAAAAACTTACCACCATCACATAAAGGTTGTAATAAACCAAATATTCCCGCTCGATCAGGACCATAACGATCCTGCATAAAGCCGGCGATCTTACGTTCTGCCAATGTTGAGTACATCGCAATCACAAGCGTGATCACAAAAACTAAAGTAACAAGGACGAATTTTTCTATGACAAATGACAACTCCATATTATTTCAATTTTTCTGTTCTAGCCAACTGTTCTAAATTTTGTTCCTGCAGTACAGGATCTATTTTGATAACAGCTGGTGGATTAAAGCGTGTATAATGATTAGATGCAATCACGGACTGGTCACTAATTGGGGTAGGTTCCTCTAACTTCCAATCGATGGTTTCTTTTTTATCATACCGACAGGTATTACAAATAAATTCTTCTACCTCTCCAAACTCATCTTTGCGTGCAGTGACACGTATCACGTCCGGTCCTTTATACCATAAAGTCACCTTGCCCGAACAAGTTGGGCAATCGCGATGAGCATCTACCGGTTTTGTAAACCAAACCCTATTTTTAAAGCGGAATGTTTTATCTGTTAAAGCCCCCACAGGACAAACGTCAATTACATTTCCTGAAAAATCATTCTCTACAACATTTTGAATATAAGTTGAGATTTCGGAATGATCTCCGCGGCCAATGATACCGTGCACGCGTTTATCAGTAATCTGATCTGCAACAAACACACATCGATAGCACAAAATGCATCGATTCATATGGAGTTGAATTTTATCTCCTATATCAATACGTTCAAATGTTCTTCGATCAAACTCGTATCGCGTCTGCGCAGAGCCGTGCTCAAAACCTAAATCTTGCAATTTACATTCTCCAGCCTGATCACAAACAGGACAATCTAGAGGATGATTAATCAGTAACATCTCCACAATCGCTTTTCTTGCTTCCACAACATCTGGAGAAGTGATATTCTCTACTTCCATTCCATCCATCACAGTCGTACGGCAGGATGCGACCAACTTAGGCATGGGACGTGGATCTTTTTCAGATCCCTTCGAAACTTTAACTAAGCAGGTACGGCATTTACCACCTGTACCTTCCAACTTAGAATAATAGCACATAGCTGGAGGAACGATATCGCCACCAATTTCACGTGCTGCATTCAAAATTGTTGTTCCTGGCGCTACTTCTACAGGAATACCATCTATAATAACTTTCAATTTTACCTCTTCTGCCATCTTCGTATCGCGTTTATCACAATCTAATTAAGAAACAATCGGTACTAAAGGATCTGCATAATGCGCCAATCCAAAATTACGAGTCAATGCATCCTCCGGATGATTGATATGCCATTCAAACTCATCTCTAAAATGCCGTATGGCCGCAGCCACTGGCCATGCCGCAGCATCACCTAACGGACAGATCGTATTTCCTTCAATACGTCTCTGAATATCCCAAAGCAATTCAATATCAGATAAATTGCCATGTCCCATCTCGATCTTGTGCAACACTTTCTCCATCCATCCTGTTCCTTCTCTACAAGGAGAGCACTGCCCACAACTCTCGTGATGATAAAAACGACTAAAATTCCACGTATTGCGCACAATACACTGATCCTCATCGAAAGCAATAAAACCGCCTGATCCCATGGAACTTCCTGTTTGGAAACCTCCATCAGCCAATGATTCATAAGTCATTAAGCGGTTATTGCCATTTGCTGTTTTTAAAATTAAATTCGTTGGTAAAATAGGAACTGATGAGCCACCGGGGACTACCGCCTTTAACCTTTTCCCATTTGCGATGCCACCACAATACTCATCTGAATAAATAAATTCTTCTACAGATAAGCCTAAATCAATCTCATATACACCTGGCTTTACTAAATTTCCACTGGCCGAAATTAATTTTGTTCCTGTACTCCGCTCTATACCTATCTTCGCATATTCTTCTCCACCATCATTAATAATCGGAACAGTAGCGGCAATCGATTCAACATTATTGACTACTGTAGGACAGCCGTATAATCCTGCTATCGCGGGAAAAGGAGGCTTTATCCTCGGATTTCCTCTTTTACCTTCCAAAGACTCCAATAAGGCAGTCTCTTCACCACAGATATAAGCTCCAGCTCCCGGCTGTACATAAATTTCTAAATCATAACCTGACCCCAAAATATTCTTACCCAAAAACCCTGCAGCTTTCGCCTCCTCAATGGCACGTTCAAGAATACGGATCTGAGGCATCATTTCACCTCGAACATAGATATAAGAAGTCTTAGCTCCTAAAGCATAGCTAGAGACAATCATTCCCTCCAACAAAGCGTGAGGAATATGTGTCATCAAATAACGGTCCTTGAAAGTACCTGGCTCAGATTCATCTCCATTACACACTAAATAACGAGGAACACCTTCCGGTTTTGCTAAGAAACTCCACTTCATCCCAGTAGGAAAACCAGCTCCACCTCTTCCACGAAGGCCTGATTTCTTAACTTCTTCAACAACATCATCAGGGGACATCGTTTTGAGTGCTTTTTCAACCGCCCGATATCCGCCATGTTGACGATAAACATCAAAAGTTTGAATCCCTGGAACATCAATATGTGTTAACAAAAGTTTACGCGCCATATTATTTAGTTTTTGAGCTTAAATCATCTATTAATTGATCAACACGATCTTCAGTTAAGTTTTCGTAGAAAGTGTATTCAGGTCCGATCTGTAAGACAGGTCCATAGCCACAGGCTGCTAAACACTCGACTCCTCTCCATGAAAACAATCCATCGGCCGTCACTTCTCCTTCTTTAACACCCAATTTATGTTCAAGATGGCTCATAATACGTTCCGCTCCGACCAGGCAACAGGGACCAGTTCTGCATATTTCCAAAACATACTTCCCTTGTGGTTGCAATAGATACATCGTATAAAAAGAAGCAACTTCATAAACTTCGATAGGCTCAATACTTAAATAATGAGCGATCTTATCCATAGCATCAGGACTTAACCACCCAAACTCCGCTTGTACTAAATGCAGTATAGGAAGCAATGCCGATTTTTGTCTCCCTTCCGGAAAACGTCCCACTACTTCAGCAAATTGATTTAGCAATGTTGAAGAAAACTCAACATATTCATTATTTTTTATACTAAGCATCTAATTCTCCTGCAATAACGTTAAGACTACTCATATTAAGAATCGCATCCGAAAGCAACATTCCTGCACTCATCGGAGCAAACATTTGGTAATTGACAAAGGAAGGCCTTCTGAAATGTAAACGATAAGGGGTACGACCACCATCGTGTACCAGATAAAATCCCAATTCTCCATTGGCACCTTCGACAGCATGGTAAACTTCAGCCTTAGGGGTATCAACTTCTCCCATCACAATTTTAAAATGATAGATTAATGCTTCCATATTGGTGTACACCTGTTCTTTTGGAGGTAAATAAAACTCCGGTACATCAGCGTGAAAAACTCCCTTAGGTTCTTTCTCTATTTTAGCTAAAGCCTGTTCAATAATGCGTAAAGATTGCCACATTTCTTCATTACGTACCATGTAGCGATCATAAACATCTCCTTTTGTACCTACAGGAATATCAAAATCGAATTCATCATAGGAACAATAGGGGTTTTGAACCCGAATATCATAATCCACACCTGTAGCACGTAAAATAGGGCCAGACCAGCTATAATCTAAAGCTTCTTCCGGCGTAACGGCCGCAATTCCAGATGTTCGCTCTATAAAAATTCGGTTTCGGTCAAATAGCTCCATAAATTCTGTCAGAACCGGAGGAAATCTTTTTAAAAACTCTTCAATCTTTGCAAATGCAATGGCATTAAAGTCTCTTTCAAAACCACCGATACGACCAATGTTAGTCGTTAAACGGGCTCCACATATTTCTTCAAAAATTTCATATATAAACTCCCGCTCCTGCATAACATACAAAAAGCCTGAAAATGCCCCGGTATCAACACCGAGAATACCATTACAGATAATATGGTCAGCAATACGAGCCAATTCCATTACGATAACCCGCATATACTGGACTCGCTTTGGAATCTCAATTTTTAATAACTTCTCAACGGTCATATGCCAGCCCATATTATTAATGGGGGCAGAACAATAATTCAATCTATCGGTGAGAGGCGTAATCTGATAAAATGGTCGATGTTCAGCAATTTTTTCAAATGCCCGATGGATATAACCGATTGTTGAAACACCGCTAACAATACGTTCACCATCAATTTGAACTACATTTTGAAATACACCATGAGTCGCAGGATGTGTAGGACCAATATTTAAGGTTATTAACTCATCCTGGGGATCATTATCATCGTAAACAGGTTTATTTGGGGATATCTTGGTAATATAATCGTTCATAACTGGTTTCCTTTCTAACGTTAACGTCCAAAATAGAGATCTTTCTTGTCTACACGGTTGGGGTCTTCTAAAGGGTATTCCTTCCGCATAGGATAAACCTCCATCTCATCTACATTTAATATCCTCCTTAAATCTGGATGTCCTAAAAACTGTATACCATAAAAATCATACGTTTCTCGCTCCATCCAATTTGCACCTTTCCAAATGGTAGTTGCCGTAGGAATTTCCGGATTTTGTCCGTCTATCGCCACTTTAATCCGAATCCGAATATTATGCACGAGGCTATTGAGATGATATACCACTTCAAATGACTGTTTCTGCTGCGGATAATGAACTGCCGTAATATCTGTCAAGTGAATAAACTGCAATTCCGCATCATGTTTCAAAAAAGTCAACACAGCATAAATAGCATCAATATGTACATTCACTGTTAATAGATCATAGTCATCAGCCAATTGTGACACATCAGCACCGAATGTAGACCCTAACTTCTCCCACAAATAGGTATTATCTATCTTATTCATAAGTTTCAATTCCGTATTTTTCTAATAAAGCGCGGTATTCAGGTGTATTTCTCCTATTCAATGATTCATTTTTAACAATATCCTGCAAGCGTAAAACGCCGTCTAATATTGCTTCTGGCCTCGGCGGACATCCAGGCACATATACATCAACAGGAATAATTTCATCGATTCCCTGTAAGACAGAATAAGTATCAAAAATCCCTCCGCTTGAGGCGCATGCACCAACCGCAATCACCCAACGAGGTTCAGCCATTTGCATATACACCTGCTTTAAAACAGGAGCCATCTTTTTAGCAATGGTTCCCATCACCAATAACATATCGGCTTGGCGAGGAGAGAAACTTGGTCTTTCTGCGCCAAAACGAGCAAGATCATATGTTGAACCCATTGTAGCCATAAATTCGATCCCACAACAAGAAGTAGCAAAAGGCAAAGGCCATAAAGAATTTGAACGCGCCAAACCAATCGCTTTATCCAAACTCGTGGCAAAAAAACCAGCGCCCTCAACTCCCGGAGGTGCTTTGGCCAACTTAATATCGCTCATGGAAATATAATTTAAAGTGGTTTACAGTTGTGTGCTATCGCACATATCAAAACTAACATTTTCTAGATAAAAATCAAGCTGTTAGCGCAATTTAGAACTATTCTAATCCCAGCTCAAAGCTTTCTTTTTAATGACATAAATGAAGCCTAAAAGCAACATGGCCATAAAAATAAACATCTGGATCAAACCTTCAAATCCGAATTCTCGAAAATTAACTGCCCACGGATACATAAAGATTACTTCGACATCAAAAATGACAAACAGAATAGCAACAAGAAAATACTTAATCGAGAAAGGCTGTCTTGCATTTCCAACAACTTCAATACCCGACTCAAATGAACTCAGCTTATTTGCAGTTCTTACTTTTGGGCCAATGAGATGTGTGATGATGATCGTTCCAATACCAAATCCAGCAGCAACAATGAGCTGAAATAAAATTGGCAGATAGTCAATAGGTGCATTCGCACTAACTTGCTCCATATCAAAAATGTTTATATTGGTAAAACCTAAATTTAAGAAAAAATAGCCTAAAATCAAAAAAGGGGAGAACAAATGTTCTCCCCTTTTTATTTTAAAATACTAAGTCTATTTAATACCTTCTAAATAAGATTTAGCATTCTCATTTTCAGGATCTAATTTCAATACTTCTTGGAAACTAGCTTTTGCTTTAGCCATTTCATTTTTACTGTATTGGAAGAAACCAATATAAGTGTAAGCATCGATTAAATATGCTTTATTTTTCTCTTGTGTGCCTCTTTCGTTGATAACTTTAATTAATTTTTCGAAAGGAGCCACAAAATCACCTTTTGGAGTTTCCAAATTATCCGTACCTAAAGCAGAGAAAGCTTTGTAGTATAGCGCTGGAACCAAGTATTTTTCTAATATCTCAGGTTTATTCGCATTTTCGATAACGGTTAACTGTGCTTGCGATTTTACAAAAGCGGCAACAGCTTGATCTTTTAAAGCTTGATCAGTTACATTACCTTCCTCATCCTTACTTTCCTGATCCTTTTTAAAGCCAATTTGGTAATTACCTTCTCCAGCATAATAATTAGAATCGAAGTAATAATCAGTATCAGGATATTTAGCAATAATTTCAAATAATGCTACTGCAGTTGCAGTCTCTTGATCTTGATATTTTGCAAATGCTGTTTCAGCAACTTCTGCTAACAATTCTTTATCTTGATCAATTGCTTTTTGAATAAATACAATACCCGATTCAACTTTATTATTAGCGACATCAGATAAACCTGCATACATATTATCCAAAGGAATTACACGTAGAGGATCCATTTTTGCAAACATCTTTTGGATATTCTCAGATGCTTTAGCGTAGTCTTTATTTCTAAAAGCATTGTATGCTAAATAACGATAGATCTTAGGATCTACATCTGGATTTTTCGCTAATTCTTCAGAAACTGCTCCTAACTCATCATATTGTCTAGCATAAACCAAGAAATCGGCATAACGAATCTTTGCTTCCAAAGAGTTATCACCATTAACTTCTAAATACTTTTTATATTGCTCAACACCTTTTTTATTTAATTCCACATACTTCTCGTCAGATGTACCAGGTGCTTTTGACCACATATTGTAAGTCTCCGCTAATTCACGGTAAGTCGGAGCATAAGTAGGTGACGCTGTAGTAATCTCTGTCAATTGAGCAACAGCCTCATCAAAAGCTTGTGCACCACGAACAATTACTGCAAGTCCAATTTTAGCGCGAGTTGAATTCGGATCCAAATCAGTTGCTTCACTATAACTTGAGTAAGCGCTACTTGCTTCCTTCAATCCTCTATAAGCATCTCCTAATGCCAACGGAATAGCGGCATCTTTAGCATTCTTTGCTTTAGCTTGTGTTAAATAATCCAAGGCTTTTGCATAGTCTGGCTCTGGCGCCTTAATATAAGCACGACCAATTTCCAACAATTCTTCGTAATCTTTTTTCTTTAAGTTTGCACTAGCTGCAGAAAATTTAGCTTCAGCCGAAGCCTTATCTTTTTTCAACAAATCAATGTAGCCTAAACCAACGTTATTAATCTGTGATTTTGGATCAGCAGTTAAACCTTGATTGAAGAAAATTGCCGCAGAATCAGGCTTATCATTGACTAAATAAATCTGACCTAAATAGAAGTAATTATCACCAACCTTAGCTTGTTTACTTACTAATTGTTGCAAAATTGTTTTTGCTTTACCGTAGTTTTCTGTTTCAATAGCCGCTCTAGCATCCTTTAAACTTTGTGCACTTGCTGTGCCAACAGAACCTGCTAATAACAGACTAAATAATAATTTACTGTTTGTCATAATCTATTGTTGTACTATTTTATACTCTAATTTAAACTGTTTTCTTCTCTAATAATAATATCACGTCCTGGCATTGTTGCAGGTAAAAGTCCAGCTTTTAAAAAAATACGCTGACCTCTATCTCCTGTCAAAAAGGCACTAAAGCCCAGGCCTAAGCCCATGTTCGGCTGATAATTCAATACATATATAGGTCTTGTAAAAGGATATACACCTAAAGATATATTGGATTGCGAAGGTTTGTAGAACAAACCGTCTTTCTTAGCTCCTAAAGCATTTTCTACGCTCAATGTACGAATTTTATTCAATAATTCAGATTTTTTTTGAGTCATATCCAATATCCAGTTGAAACCTACAATTCCGATACTTCCTTTATTCTCACTCACATATTTGATGACATCAGTATTATTCTCTAAGGCAGAAATCGCTGTTGGATCAATTTTATCGATAGATAGATATTCCTTTAAAAATCGTAAAGTACTTGAGTTTGCATTATCAAAAACTACTTTGTACTTACCTTTAAGTGTGCCGTTTAACAATGATTTAACGTCAGAAAGTGTGATGATAGTATCTGCATCACTAACATTATTTATCAAAGCGATTGCATCACTCCCTATTTGATATTCCTTTGGAACAATTTTTCGGTCCTTAAAATTTTTCCCCTCAGCAGCTGTCAACTTACGTGTTAAAATAATCACATTTGAAGTGTCCGCCAATAACGCATTTATGGCTTTAATTTCAGGTTTGGCCAACAATTGTATGGTAGCATCTGAGTATGAACTTTGAAATACATCAACCTGTTCTTTAATGATTGGATACAAGGTCTCATCAACAAGTACATTTACTTTACCTCGTAGAATATCCTCACTGGGAGCTGTTGGAGCTTGCTTGCCATTACGATTACAACTCATCAACATAAAAACTCCAGAAATTGAAAATAAAATTATTTTTAAGCTGTTTTTCATAGGGCAATCATTTAATAAATAGGTTGCAAAAATTAAGGCAATTCTAATTTCGTAATGAGGCTAGTTAAAATTACTTTGCCACAATCTAACGAAACGAAGGAAAGAATAAACAATCAGAACAACTCCAAACAATGTTCTATAAGTTGGGTTGATGTCCAAGGGTAAATCTTTCCAAAAAATAACCAGTAAGCCCAGCCCAAAATACAGGCCAAACATAAATAGTCCTAAAATAGACAGAAATCGCTTTATAGGCGATTTCTGTCTGTAATTTGTATTATTCGAATTAAAGTTCGCCACTAATTACTGATTTTGTGTGTTTAAGCGAATAGGTAATGTATAAGCTACACGAACAGGACGACCATTTTGAATACCTGGTTTCCATTTCTTAGCTTTTTTCAACATTCTAACTGCGGCATCACCAGTTCCGTATTTAAGATCGCGTTTTACAGAAATATCTGTTAAACTACCATCTTTTTCAACAACGAAAGATACTTCAACAACACCCATGATGCCATTTTCTAAAGCTCCAGAAGGATATTCATATGTTTCTCCTACCCACCTCATAAAAGCAGCCATACCTCCAGGAGGTAATGGTTGAACCTCTACGGCGTTGAAGGAGATTAATCCATCTGGATCACCATTTGGATCACCTTTCTTAACACCTGTAATAGCACCATCTTGCTTTTTAGTACCGAACTCACCGCGCGCTACTGAAGACCCCGCTGCGCTACCTTTTAAAGTCAAACGAGCAGGAGTTTTTTTATCGTCCTTAAACTCTTCTTGAGCAGCAACTTCTTCTTTCACCTGAGCAGCTGGTGCTACCTTAGGTTCTGGAAAACGTACCAAATCTTCTTTTGGTATATCCATCGCCACTTGCTGAGGCTTCTCTTCCTCAATTGGAAGTGGCTCTTCTTCTTCTGGTTCAGGTGGCTTAATCTCCTCCAAATCTTCTAAAGTCACTTCAGTAACAACTGGAGGGGCTTCAACAGGTTTATCAGGAAATAAGCTACCTCCAAATAATCTAAGAAGACTTAATAGTACCACGGCAACAACCACAGCCAACAAACCTACGTTTGTAGCTTTAGGAGCAAGTTTACGAAGCTCGTAAGCACCATACTCTTTGTTTCTGCCTTGAAATACTACATCAAGCCATTCCTTTTTAAAAATATCTAATTTTGACCCAATCATATTTCTCTAGTTTTCGTGATTTCTATAATAACTAACTTAGTCATTATAAATATTATCACGTTTTAAAACATCTATTTCTTCAGGACTAATCTTCGCAATCATATAACGCTTAATATCTACAATCTTCATCTCATCAAGAATATCAACAAGATCTTTCTGTGTAGACATATCGCTAGGTCTGATAATCACGATTACATCTTTTCCGCCAGAAACACGAGGAACGTAAGCTTTTTTCTCAATTAAAACCTTGCGTATTCCATCTGCTCCGAAACCTGTAACCGTTGGACCTTCAATAGGTGCTTTTACCTGTCCATAATACCAAGAAACTTTATTGTCAGATCCTAATAAAATCGTTACGGAACGGTTATCTGCTGTTAGTACTTCAGATTGTTCATCCTTAATTTTATTTTTATCAGGCATCGCAACGTCCATTGCTTGTGGTTTATTTAAAGACGTAGTTAACATGAAGAAGGTAATTAATAAGAATGCTAAATCTACCATGGCTGTCAAATCGACTTTACCACCGTTTTTCTTAGATCTTACTTTTCCGCCTTTGCCACCCTTACCACTGTCTTGATTTAATTCTGCCATTTATGTCTTTTTATTAAATCAACATTATTTATCTTCAGCACGTAAACCAGTAATGAAACTGAATTTATTTTGCTTTTGATTACGTAATGTTTCGATTACCGCATTAATTGAAGGATACTTTTCCGTTGCGTCAGCTCTGATAGCAATTTTCAATGGTCCTGGATAAACAAAATCCTTTTCCCCTTCTTTTGCCTTATTTACCTCTTCTGCAGCTAAACGTGCTGTTTGTATCCATTGGTATAATTCATTAGATAATGTTTCTGTACTATCGACAGGAATACCATTCTGAACACCAGGCTCAAGACGTTTGCTTGGCTCCATTGCCAACACTTGCTTGATCGCTTTCATAGGAGTACCGACATTTTCCATCAACGCAAACTGGTCGTAATCTTGTTGAGAAAAGTTAACGCCATATCTTGATGACATTTTCTCTAAAGTTTTAACCCTAACATCGCGGTCTGTCGCACCAAAAAATATTTTACCTTTATCCCCAACCGTAATAATACCTACGTTTGAATCTGGTAATTTATCTTTCGTGGTAGACGCCGGCGTATCAACCTCGAATGCTTCCGGTTGTTTCGCTGTAGATGTCATTACGAAGAATGAAAGAAGCAAGAATGATACGTCACACATCGCGGTCATATCAATGGATGTACTGGCTCTTTTTATTTTTGCTTTACCCATTTTAAACTTCTTTATAAATTAATTATTCAATCTCTTTCTATATGATGCTAATGAAACAATTATTCCATAAAATAATTTTCAAAAACATCATATAATTACTATTTGTGGTTCGCAGCGTATGTTTGTACGATTGAGAATCCAGCTTCGTCGATTGAATAAGTTAATTTATCAATTTTAGCTGTTAAGATATTGTACATTACAATCGCAATTGTTGAAGTACCGATACCTGTCGCTGTATTGATTAGGGCCTCAGAAATACCGTTTGCTAATTTAGCTGAATCAGGAGTACCACCTGTTGCTAACGCACTGAAGGCCTTGATCATACCTGTTACTGTACCTAATAAACCTGTTAATGTACCGATAGAAACTAATGTAGCGATTACGTTTAAGTTTTTCTCTAACATCGGCATTTCTAATGCTGTTGTTTCTTCGATCTCTTTTTGAATTGCAATTGTTGCTTTCTCTGTATCTACAGCAGTATCAGCAGAAACTGACTTGTATTTTACTAAACCAGCTTTGATTACGTTTGCAACAGAACCTTTTTGTTTGTCACACTCAGCAATAGCTGAATCTAAATTACCGCCATTAATTAATACTTGTACTTTTCTTACGAAATTACCAACATTTCCTGTTCCAGAAGCTTTTCCAATTACAATGAAACGCTCAATAGAGAATACCCATACCATGAAGAATAAACCTAATAAAACCGGTACTACAGCACCTGCGTGATAAACCATTCCTAAATAGTTACCTGGTAAAGGTTGGTTCTCTGGATTATTATCAAGAAAGTTTGAAGGACTACCCATCACAAATTTCCATAAAAGGTAACCGAGAATGAAACAAATGATAATTGCAGCTTGTGCAAAGAAAGAACCTGAATTATTGCTCTCTTGTTTTGCAGCAGGACTTGTTTTAGGTGCGTTTGCCATTTTTCTAATTTTTTAGTTTTTTACTGTTGTTAAATATAATATGTTTTTTTTAATTATATGCTTGTTGTATGTATTCGTTTTAAAATTTGTCAAGCAAATATAGTCTTTTATGCCATATTTAAAATCTTAAAGCGAAATATATTAGAAATATAAAAGAGACTTTAAATTCCCTTTACAATTCCTTAATATTAAGTTATCACCTCAGCGGTTCCGACTTTCAATCTAATGCTACTAATCCCTTTTATCAGGAGAAAGCAATAAATTTTTTACAATGAAAACCATTTTTTTTTTGATATGCAAGAAAACAAACGATTTAATTGCAAATTCAAGTAACCGCTCACTCACCTATCTGCATCTATCAAAAAACTTTCAATCTATGTTTAAACGGATATTACTTATTAATTTTCAACCATTTACAACGCGCACCCCTGTTCAATATGACCTGTTTGGGGCTAAAATAATGGAATACTAACCTCCCACCAATTTTACTTTGTATCCTTCAGAAAGTAACAGATCAGCAACTTTCTGTTTAAAGTCTCCCTGTACAACTATTTCAGCATCTTTAGCACTTCCTCCAACACCGCATTTCTGTTTTAAAAATTTACATAACGCTTCCAGGTCTTCTTGTTTACCTTTAAATCCGGTAACGAGTGTGACAACTTTCCCTTTTCGCATCTTACGATCCAATTGAACTTTGAGCTGTTGCTGTTGATTAGGAAGTGTTTCTAGGTCCTCTAATAATTCTGAAAATTGATATTCAAAACTGTTATCTGTTGAATATACAACGCCTTCATACTGCTGTTTCTTATTTTTACTCATAACTTTTTTTAACAAATAACTTTCAATGCCTTAGGAATAATGCCAATATCAAGACTTGAACCCAAGTCAACTGGCTCACCATCAATGTGAACTACCGATTTTACAATCGCTTCAATCTTAATATTTCTTCCCGGAATTATTTCGACGTAGTCGGACTGATCCGCAGACTTATTAAACAAATGAAACAACATTTTTGGTAAAATATACATTGGAAATTGATGAACAATACACACATCTAATATCCCGTCATTAACAGATGCCTGTGGTGCGATGTAAGCGTTATTACCATATTGTGGTGAATTGGCGACAGAAATCATAAACGCTTTACGTTCGTATTCTTTACCATCAATCCATAGTTTATAGTCGCACGGTTTATATTTACTCAGTACGTTTATTGCCGATTTCAAATATCCCAAAGGCCCACGAATATTCTCATTAGCGAAATTCTCGCTAACGGATGCATCAAAACCTAATCCAGCAATATTAAAAAATTTTCGATTATTTATCGTGCCACAATCAACCTCTACAAATTCAAATCGATTTATGCGACGAATTGCAGCAGTCTCATTTAAGGGAATACCAAGATATAAGGCAAGCCCATTTCCTGAACCTTCAGGAACAATACCTAAGGGTATACCGCTCTCTGCTAATGCAGATCCTAACTCATTTATTGTTCCATCGCCTCCTACTGCTATTACTGCATCGTACTTTTCTTCAACAGCTCGCAAACCAATTTCGTACGCATGATTGGCGTAGGATGTCTCCTGAAAAGTAGGATCAAACTTTTGTAAATCAAGCACATCCAACACCTGCTTCTTAAAAGATGTTTTGCGCTTCCCTCCCGAAATCGGATTGATAACAAACAGTATTTGTTTACGTTTTCCCATAAATCAAATATACGCTTATTCACTAATTTCTTGAAACAATGTCAAAATTCTTAAATACCATTAAGATTGATCCAGCTATTTTAAACTATTCTACAAGAAATCTTTAAACTTAACAGAAAGTATTGTAGTTTTGTGTCGACAATAAAAAATGTGGACTGATTTGCGTAGTATATTCTTAATGAGAATATAACAGGAGATTGCAACCACAGTAAAAAAGTGCTAAAACCATCATATAGCAAGGCTATTTAGTACTTTTCTATTGAAACAACCTCTCCTCGCAAATCCTTATAATATAATATTAAAAAAGGTAATATGGCTTACTTATTTACGTCCGAATCTGTTTCAGAAGGACATCCAGACAAAATTGCTGATCAAATCTCAGATGCACTGATTGACAATTTTTTAGCTTGGGACGAAGATGCACGCGTTGCAATCGAAACTTTGGTAACAACGGGACAGGTTGTACTTGCAGGTGAAGTGAAATCAAAAATATATTTAGATGTTCAAAAAATAACACGTGCAGTTATAGAGCGCATTGGTTATACCAAGTCTGAATATATGTTTGAAGCAAATTCATGTGGTGTATTATCTGCGATCCATGAACAATCGGCAGATATTAATCAGGGTGTAGACCGTAAGGCAAAGCAAGATCAAGGTGCCGGCGATCAAGGAATCATGTTTGGATATGCAAGCAATGAAACGGATAACTATATGCCCCTGGCCTTAGATTTATCGCATCGCTTACTGTATGAATTAGCGGCATTACGTCGTGAAAATAAGGAAATTACTTATTTACGCCCTGATGCTAAATCACAAGTAACGTTAGAATATACGGAAGATCATAAACCAGCACGTATCGACACCATCGTGATCTCTACACAACACGATGATTTTTCATCAGAAGAAGAGATGCGTGAAAAAATTACAGCTGATATTAAAAATATCTTAATCCCAAGGGTTAAAGCACAATTAAAACCAGAACTGCAAGAATTATTTAATGGTGATATCAAGTTTCATATTAACCCAACAGGAAAATTTGTTATTGGTGGACCACATGGTGACACAGGTTTGACAGGTCGCAAAATTATTGTTGATACCTACGGTGGTAAAGGTGCACATGGAGGTGGAGCTTTTTCAGGAAAAGATCCGTCAAAAGTAGACCGTTCTGCTGCCTATGCAACACGTCACATTGCTAAAAACTTAGTTGCCGCAGGTATTGCAGATGAAATTTTAGTTCAGATTTCTTATGCGATTGGTGTAAAAGATCCAATGGGAATTTATGTCAATACCTATGGAACAAGCAAAGTGGAATTAAACGACAGTCAAATTGCCGATAAAATCACTGAAATTTTTGACATGACTCCTTACGGTATTGAAACCAGATTAGGCCTAAGAAACCCAATCTATTCGGAAACTGCAGCATATGGACATATGGGTAGAACCCCTAAAACTGTAACGAAAGAATTTGAAAATTCTAACGGTGATAAAAAAACAGTTGAAGTTGAGCTATTTACTTGGGAAAAACTGGATTTTATTGATAAGGTAAAGACAGCTTTTGGTTTATAGTCATTTAACTGAATTCCACGCATAAACACAGCAGGCTCATCATATGATGGGCCTGCTGTGTTTTTATGATATGGTAGTTTAATATCTCCACAGACAGATTAGATAAGACCTCGTGCTTTAATCTCTAAGTATTTGTTAATCGAATTAATGGTTAGATTTTCTGGTGCCGTATAAATTGTTTGAATTCCGTTTCTATGCAATTCTTGAATAATGAGATTTTTCTCATAAATGAATTTCTCAGCAATAATTTGGTTATATATTTCAATCGTCCTGTGCGGCGAGCTTTTCGCGAGTTCATCCAATTCTGTATTTTGAAATACAATAACCACTAAGATATGGGAACGATTGAGCATTTTTAAATAAGCCAACTGCCTATTTAGAGCATCCAAAGTTTCGAAATTTGTGTAAATAAAGATAAGAGAACGTTTATTAATATGTTTATTCGCGTAAGTATATAAATTGCCAAATTCAGACTCTTGAAATTCGGTTTGAATATGATAGAGTGCCTCTGAAATCCGCATCATTTGATTATTACGTTTCTCTGCAACAACCTGATTACCGATCTCTTTTGAAAAAGTAAGCATCCCTGCACGATCATGTTTCAAAATAGCCGCATTTGATAAAACTAAAGTAGCATTAATGGCATAATCCAATAATGTCATCTCTTCAAACGGCATACGCATCGCTCGTCCAGTATCAATGAAACTATAAATGGGTTGTGATTTTTCTTCTTCAAATTGATTTATCATCAATTTCTTAACTTTGGCTGAAGCCTTCCAATTCATCCTTCTGTAATCATCTCCTTGCACATAATCACGCACATGATCAAACTCCATGGCTGCACCAATTCTTCGAATACGCTTAACACCCATTTCATTCAACCTGTTGGTCGTGGCTAAAAGCTGATATTTACGTAATTGAATAAAAGAAGGATAACATGGAATGCTTAAGGTATCATTTGTTGCAAACCTTCTTTCAAAAAAACCCAAAAAACGAGCCATAGCACAACATTTTCCAAAAGAATAAATACCCCGACGTGTCAATTTCAGACTATAATGAATTTCCTTTTCTAAGAAAGGGGATAATGTAATTTCAAAATCTTTATCTCGAACCTGTAATTCCACTGGAAATTCTTCTAATATACGAACGAATATCCGACGGGGATACCGACTTTCGGCTCTGATAATAAGTGGGTTTTCGTCACCATTAGAAAATTTTTCTGGATAATTCCTTATCACAGAAACACTCCCTTTGCCAGAAAACAAGAATATCAAATCCCAGATCATCACGGCAGTTAAGATCCAAAAAAGAATAGCTACAGGAATAAACAACACTTTCACAAAAAATGAAATAACAAAAAATGTTGCTATGGTCAGCAGACCATAAAAAAATCGATTTGTGAAATACAGTTGTTTAAGCTTCTTCATTATCTCGGAATTTCTATACTAGCGATGATTTGATCAATAATGTAATCTGTTGTGAAACCTTCCATTTCCTTCTCAGGAGTCAGCATAACACGGTGTCCTAAAACGGCAAAAGCAACTTTTTTAATATCTTCAGGGGTGACAAAATCACGACCATTTAGTGCCGCTGAAGCTTTAGCAGATTCCAAAATAGCAATTGAAGCTCGAGGTGATGCACCTAATGTCAAATTAGGATTGTTTCTGGTCTTAGAGATTAAATGAGCGATATAAACCAAAATTTCATCATGTACATATATGGATTTGATCAAACGCTGAAAATCAGCAATTTCTTGCGAAGACACGACCTGTTGAACCAACGCTTCTTTATCTTGCGCCTTTTGTAAGTGATGCTCCTTTAAAATCAACAACTCCTGTTCTTGATCAGGGTAATGAACATCTATTTTAAAAAGAAAACGATCTAATTGTGCCTCTGGAAGTCGATAAGTTCCTTCGTGCTCAATTGGATTTTGTGTTGCAAATACAATAAACGGGGTCGGTAAAAAATAAGTTTCCCCATCAACTGTCACCTGGCGTTCGGCCATAGATTCAAATAAAGATGCCTGAGTTTTGGCAGGAGCACGATTTATTTCATCAATTAAGATGATATTCGCAAAAATAGGTCCTCTCTTAAAAATAAATTCATTCGTCTTTAAATCCAAAATAGAAGAACCTGTGACATCTGAAGGCATTAAATCGGGTGTAAACTGGATCCGTTTGAAATCACTAGCAATTGTTTTTGAAACCAATTTCGCAGATAATGTTTTCGCCACTCCAGGCAAACCTTCAATCAAAGAGTGACCTGATGCTAGGATCGAAATCAATAGCATATCCAAGAGTTGATCCTGACCAACAATCACTTTCTTTACTTCAGCTTTTACAGCTGCCATTTTATCATATAGAACCGTCAAATCTAACCGATTCTCAAAGGGCATATATTTTTCAAATTCACTCATTACATTTCTGCTTTAACTTTAAATTCTTCTATTTTAGTATTGACATTTCTTAAATCTTGCTCTGTAAAATGACTTCCTTTTTGGCATTCTGTTATCAATTGAATCATTTCTGCTGTTATTTCTTTTGAGACACCAGAGCGTTGAGACAAGTTCTCTAAAAATTCTTCTTCATGAATAAGCAATGTATCAACATGAAATTTTTTGCGAATATCATGTAAAAAATAATCAATCTTTTTGTGAACCATATTTTCCGGAGAACCATTTTCATAATATAATGTTGCAATGGTTTCACAGAACTGCTTAGACAAATTAGGTTCTGGAAGAACTGTTTTAACAGCGCGCTGCTCTCTTCTGCTCTTAAAAATTAAAAACAATAATAAGCTGACTAGCAGTAAATACCATGCTTGTCTCAATCCCATATGATTTAACAGAACACGAAGTGGTGTTTTCGATTCATTATATTTACTCTTAAAATCATACCACCCAATAGTCTGTCCATCCAAATAGCTAAAAGCTCTGGCGACATATTGATATTGCTTTTGATTGTTCAACAAATAATAATTACCAAATAACTCGGGTGTAATATTTAGCATGATGCTCCCTTTACCTATTTTCAAAGAAATAAAGTTCGGCAACAAATGTTCCTTATAGCGCAAACCACCTAAGATCGTTGCAGACTTTGGTAGTTTGGTGAACGAATAATCCAAAGTACTCTTATTAAAAGAAATAGGTATCCCATCTTGGGTAAGCTCAACTTTTATTTCTTCCTCAATATCATCTTGATTATCATAGAAGTATTCATAATCAACCTGTAACGTATCTAATAATTTTTGATTGATCTGCTCGGCAGCAATAAAAACTTTGCCGCCATTTGTCGCGAATTTTAATATGCGATTATTAACAGCATCACCAAGGTCAAACGCTTCTGAAATAAACAACAGCTGTTCTTTTGGAGCATTAAGTCTATTGTCTGATTCAAAGTAGGTAAATAGATCTTCTTTAATATCGATAACCTTCGCCTGTTTGTCAAACATATGTGGAAGCTCTTCATGGGTCACATAAAGTCCGAAGGGATTTTTATCTTTTTGATCAAATGTTCTGTCCCAAATAATAGGTTTCTTACTCGTTAGATCAATGATACCAATTGCACCAAATACAATTGTAAAAATAAATACGCTAAATTTTAACGAGCCTTTCATGAGATTTTAGATTGAAAATTTTTAAAATCTTGTTGATAACGCTCAAAATCGGCAGCAGTTAAATTAAAATCACCAAACCAAACATATTCAAACACCCGCGTGCATTTAATAAACTCATTTTTTAAAACTGAGTCTGAAATTTCATTTGCAAAATCATTATTTGTTTTACTATACTTCCACTTGATCACATGAGCATGTGCTAGTTTTTGAATATTTAACAATTGCATATAACGAATAGCGAGTGTATAATTTCTATCCTTAATCGAATCAACGAGATAGGGCTTTAAATCAGTATTCATCAAATTCTTCTCTACACACCCCAAATTTTGAACACCCTCTGTTTCAGGCTCTTTATTGTCTTTTCTGAAGAAGCTATCCCTTGAATAAATTAATTTATAAAAGATATAAATCAATACCGCTAAACCTAATATTCCTAAGAAATAGAAAAACTCTTCATTATAATTAAAAGAAGAATTTGGCATCAAACTGCTTAGCCAACGATTGAAACGGGTCATTAAACGATCAAAAAAACCAATTTTATCTTTAATATTCTCAGAATAGATAAACTCTTCGGATTGATAGCGATCCAAGACACTTTTATAATCTGTAATCGTTACTGTAGCAGCACGATTATCTTTCGGAATTTCCTGAAACAAATTCTTGTTCCAAATATCGACGCGACTTTGCTTTAATGTATCTATACTCGGCATAGCCATACGCATAGAGTCTTTATTTGCATAGCTAGCTGTCGTGAAAAATAAAAGAATAACAAAAAAATATCTATTCATCATTTTTCCCTCCCAAATTTGCAATCATCGCATAGATACGATCGCCATATTTAAAATCTTTCGCCGTTTCGTAGATGATCCCATTTGCCAGAACACCTCCCATATATAAAAAAATTGTCAGAAGAGTTACAAGGAGCGCTCCTATGGTCATTAACATTTTCCCAAAAGATCCATCGAAAAAAGAGCTATCAAATTCTAAGAAATTATAGGAAATTAGTCCGATGATTAATCCTGGAATGAAAGTTAACATCATCATGACTACTTGAAAAATGAAACTAACAATATAAGTGGCAATACCATATTGAACAATATTCTTTCGAATGACATTAAATGTCTCTAAAAAAGTCGTCGTCAAAGAAAAATATCCTTCCCGATAAAACAAGAACGAGCAGAAAAACCACAATCCAATTATTGAAAATAAGATTCCAATCGCAAAGCTGCCAAACAAAGGAATAAACATGAGAATAATCATAGCTATTCCCGCGGGAATACCAATTATTACGACGACCAACAAAGACGCGAAGAAAAACTTCACGTACATACCGATGTGGTTTCGAAATGCGTTCAATAAATCTCGACCTGTAAAGTCCGTATTTTTTTGATTCTTCAATAAAATAAAATATTCGATGCAGATACCGTAAATGTATAATCCTAATAATAGGATAGTAACACACAGAAGACTTACCCATAAGTACACGTTAAGATCTTCAAAGGAATCACTTTCGGATGAAAATGTAATTTTTGTAGATAAATAGTAATAGAGGATTGTCGTGATACTCAAGGGTATAATAGAAACACTAAAAACTGTTCCGACAAAATGACCCAAAACAATTTTTAACAAATCGATAAAACTCTGTAAAAAATCGCCAATTTTACGTTCCTTCTGAAATTCGAAATTTATTTCCATTGATTGATTTTAGCTAATTGAAAAGGACGTAGAATATAATAATATAAAATCATCACCAATGTAATTATTATGATCAGCAAGCACATGGTCATAGAAATATGATAGTAACGGGTAACAAACCCCTCTAATGTACCAGCAAGTATAAAAAATGGAATTGTACTCGCTAAAACCTTCATTGATAATTTTGCCGCTCGAATAAAGGCTTCCATTCTACTATATGATTTTGGGAACAAGAAACTATTACCTAACATTAAACCACAACCTCCTGCTATGATAATAACAGAAATTTCTATAGTTCCGTGTATCCAAATGGCAGACATCGCCTTTTGTAAAACCCCGTATTCATAAAACATATAATGAAATGCACCTAACATGATACCGTTAGAGAAAAGAATATAACCCGTTCCCACACTAAAAAAAACACCAAACGTAAAAGCTAAAAAAGCTACCCTTACATTATTAATGGTGATCGCTAGTGCAGATCCAAAATTATTCCCTGATGCATAAATGGCAGCAGGATCCCCTTTTCGGATATTATCAATGGACTGATCGACATAGGCATCTCCTAAAATTAACCGCACAAAATTTTCATCATAGTGAGCAGACAAAAACCCAATAATGCTCGCCAAAAGAAAAATCAAAAAAGAAAACAACAACGGTCGCCGCATTTGCCAAACAGCATAAGGTATTTCATATGAAAAAAAATGCTTAAGTTTATTTTCAGAAGCTTTCTGATCTTTATATATTTTTTGATGTGCTAAAATGGCCAACTCATTTAAATAATCTTTTGTCCTACTTTCTGGATAGAAAGTTTGTGCATAGGCTAAGTCATTGGTGAGTTCAATATAATTTGACGCCAGTTCATCGGGATTAACATCAACATGAATGGATAAATTATTTTCAATTGACAACCATTTTTCCTTATTTCGCTCGATGAATGATGCTTCTCTCATGAATATAAATTTTAAACCGGCTATTTCAAATATATGAATAAACTATTAATAAGTACTCCACAGAACGTAAAAATAGAATACAATTTAGCGTCATTAGGTTCTAGAATTATTGCTTTTGCTATTGATTACTTTATTATTCTTGTTTATTATATCTTAATAATTGTCATTCTTGACTCTTTCCATATTAATATGAAGGATTCCTGGTTATTCTTTGGTATTCTATCATTATTGTCACTTCCCGCTCTCTTCTATCCTCTTGTTATGGAAACCGCAATGGCAGGACAAAGCATAGGAAAGAAAATCATGAAAATTAAAGTGGTTAAGATCGACGGAACCCGTGCCAACTTTTATCAATATTTTGCCCGTTGGACATTTTCTCTGGTTGATATCTGGATGTGTATGGGCGGGATTGCAATTACTTCAATTGCCCTATCCAAATATGGACAACGTATTGGCGATTTATCCGCTGAGACATCTGTCATCAGTTTAAAAGCAAAATTAAACCTACAACAGACAATCTTTGAGGATGTCCCATCAGAAAAAGACATTATCTTTCCGCAAGTAATTAAGTTGAGCGATCAAGATGCAAATAAGGTAAAGGAGATTTACGATGGCGCTGTCAGAAGGAAAGACTACAATATTCTTTTAGCCCTTACTCAGAAACTAGAAAACATTCTGGATGTTAAATCCACTATGCATCCTAATGATTTTGTTAATCAAGTCATGAAAGATCATTATATCTTATTCCGTAATAAATAGAAAAAGTCGCCTATGGGCGACTTTTTCTATTTATTATCCAAGTAATTACTCCGCAATACTTGCTGCAGAAGTCTGTACCTGACGGTTTACCTTTTTCACCAAACCTTGTAACACATTGCCCGGACCTACTTCGACAAAAGCTTCTGCTCCGTCCGCTAACATATTTTGAACTGTTTGAGTCCAACGTACGGCGCCAGTTAACTGTGCGATCAAATTCTCTTTTATTGTTGCTGCATCTGTATATGGCTTTGCATCCACATTTTGATAAACAGGACAAATCGGCGTGTTAATTTCAACCGCTTCGATTGCTGCCTGTAACTCAACTTTAGCCGGCTCCATCAATGGCGAGTGAAAAGCACCGCCAACATTTAATTTCAAAGCACGTTTAGCTCCAGCCTCTGTCAAAAGCGCACAAGCTTTATCCACTCCGGCGATAGAGCCAGAAATTACTAATTGACCTGGACAATTATAATTAGCGGCAACCACTACATCATCTACTTTTGCACAAATATCCTCCACAACAGCATCTTCAAGACCTAAAATCGCAGCCATAGTGGAAGGCTCCAATTCACAAGCTTTTTGCATCGCGTTAGCACGTTGTGACACTAATTTCAATCCATCCTCAAAAGACAAAGCTCCCGCTGATACTAAAGCAGAAAACTCACCTAAAGAATGACCTGCAACCATATCGGGTTGAAATTGATCTCCCAAAGCTTTCGCTAAAATCACTGAATGTAAGAAAATCGCTGGTTGAGTAACATTGGTCTGTTTCAGCTGCTCATCAGTTCCTGCAAACATAATATCGGTTATACGAAACCCTAATATATCGTTTGCTTTTTCAAATAAAGCTTTTGTTTCTTCATTCAGATTATACAGGTCCTGCCCCATTCCTACGAATTGAGCGCCTTGACCAGGAAATACATATGCTGTTTTCATATTTAAAATTATCTGTTCTAATGCACAAACTTAGATAAATTGTCTTTTATATACAATATCATAAAGTCAATATCAGAAGCTGTACGCTTTACCTCTACTTTAATATTTAATTCATGAAATCGTCTACAGTCAATCCGTCTATGCATCTTTTAAATTCCTGTATGGAATAAAAAAAAATTAAACACTAAGATTCAGGAACAAAACTCAACGATGTCATGCGAGCGGGATCTAAAATCTCCCGTGATGTTTCCAATAATTCTGTCGTTGAAATCGCTTTTATTTTATCAATAATAACATCCAGTTCAATGATCTGGTTGTAGTCCATCACATTCTTTGCCGCAGCAATGATCATGCTCATTCTATTTTCCTCTGAAAGTGCAATTTGACCGATAAATTTGCGTTTTGCTTTCTGAAGCTGTACAGCACTCATCTCCTTTTCACAAAATTTATTAAGCTCCCTAAAAACAAGTTTTTTTGCTTTCTCTATCTTTTCTTCATCTGTTCCCAAATAAATACTAAATAAGCCCGAATCTGAAAACATGGTATAATTTGATTCGATGGTATACGCTATTCCATATTTTTCACGAATAGAAAGGTTCAATATCGAACTCATCCCCATTCCTCCCAGCATATTGTTTAATAACAATAAACCTGTTTTTCGGTCGTCTCTAAAACTATATGCATGAGCACCGACCATATAATGGACCTGATTAATTGGTTTAGGAATCTCGACATGCGATACGGGAACCGCAACAACATCATTCCTCTCCCGTTGAATTTTATTTTCAGCAACGGATGCGAAAATTTTATTGGCAAGTCTTTCGACCTGTTTAACCGTATAATTTCCTGTAATCGAAATCACGATTTCATTTGTATCGTAATTTGACTGAATAAAATCATGAATATCGCTTTTTGTAAGTGCCAACAATTGATCCTCAAGACCGAGTATATTATGCCCCAAACCAGCTCCTTTGAATAATAGATCTTCAAAATCATCTACAATAGATTCTTCAGGACTGTCCAGATAAGAAGCCATTTCATCGACAATAACTGATTTCTCTTTATCTAATTCCTCCTCAGGAAAAGTCGAATGAAAAAAGATGTCCTCAAATAGATCTAAAGCTTTATCCAAATAGGGAGTCAAAAATGATGCATGAACACACGTATATTCTTTTGTCGTATAGGCATTAAGATCTCCACCAACAGCTTCCAAATGGTTTAAAATCTGATTCGTACTTCTACGTTCAGTTCTTTTAAAAAGTAGGTGCTCAATAAAATGTGCAACGCCAAATTTACCTTCTTTTTCATCTCTTGATCCTGCATTGATTAACATACAAGCATGTGTAATCGGTAGGTTTTGCGGTTGAAAAACCACACGGATACCATTGGATAAGCGTATTATTTCGTATTCCATATATTAATTTGGAGATTCTATTTAATTATTTTTAATGCCATATCGCATTATATTTCTAGGATGAAAACCAAAACCTTGACTTTCATATAATTTTTGTGCCGGTAAGTTATGCGGTTCAACCTCTAGCAGAACCAATTTACACCCCTTGTCCTGAACATATTCTTTGACAAACTCAACAGCCTTTTTACCTAAACCTTTGCCTCTTGCATCAGCATTTAAATATAATTCGTCCAGCAAAGCTACCGTTCCCTTAAATTCAAAGCTAAAGAAATAAACAACAATAATATACCCCAGGACTAAATCATTTTCTTTAATTAGCCAAGACTGCCCTAACTTTTCATCGTCAAGAAAAATTTTAAAATTTTCTCGGCTTACAATAGGATCGATATCATATCCATCAATTGCATAAAAATCTTGCATCATAGCAACAATGATATCAATATTTTCAGACGTTAATTTTTCAAATGTGATCATAATGCATTCGTTTAGTGGCAAAAATAACTAAATAAAAACAGTCGAATTCTATAACAGCCGAAAAATGACGTGGATGGGATAGATCACCAAACAAAAAATGGTCCTGATCTTACGATCAGAACCATTTTATCCACTTGTTTTTCGATAGGTAGGTGGTAAGCTTACATGCGAGGCGGGCGCATGCCTCCATGACCGCCACCATCTCCTGTCGGAGAGCCTAATGCAAATTTTTCAAATTTATATGTCAAAGTCAGCATAAAATAACGAGCTAAACGATTAGTACGGCTATCCGCAATAAGAGACTCATTTAAAGTTCTTGTGATATTTGTCTGCTGATTTAATAAATCAAATGCCTGTAAACGCAGAGTAGCCCGGTTATCCTTTAGGAATTTTTGCTCAACATAAGTATTGATAATAAATGGATTTGAATTTACTGCAAAACCATTATTAAAGGTTTTAGAGATATCAACGCCATATATTAAAGAAGGAGTAATATTTACAGAACCAATTAATGTCGGCGTCCATGAACTTACACTTGTTTTAATATTTGTTAAGGAGTTATGTGTATAATCATATCTATATCTTATGCCTGGATTTATTTCAAGCTTTTCAGAAGGATTGTAGCGAAACATCAACCCTTGATTAAAAACCCAATTACTCGACACATTTTTATCTCCAAATAGTGCTAACGAATCTTCCGAAATATAACTAATATTCTTATTATAGCTAATCCCGCCCATTAACATCAAATTATAAGTTTTTTCCTTTAGGGATTTACCATAATGGTAAAAGGAATTAAATCCATATGTCGGATCTTCTGTTGCATTTAAATAATATGTTTCTTGAATCATACCGATTCCTTGTCTTAGGAATCGCTTTCTAAAAGTTACAATTTTATCATTTGTTAGATTTGCATTTAGCATTGCAAAAAAAGATTTCCCTTTCTGAAAGTCTCCATTTCTAAATCGCATGTTCATTTGATGTGTAAATTGTGGTACTAGATCCGCATTACCAATGATTGAACTTGTCTCATATGTACTAATGTCAAAAGGCAAAATTTGGGAAACCGTAGGCTCTGTACTAGAACCTGAATAATTTATGCTCAGATTACTTTGACGCGAAAATTTATATTCAAATCGAGCAATAGGCATAATATTAAACGCATTACGATGTATTGGCTCATGTATAGCAGAACTGTAAGCATCGCCCCTTAATTGAGAAGGTTGCACAGCTGCTCCAATCGAATATTTTACTTTATCATTATTAAAAGAGTAATTAGCTCCCACACGATGAGTAGTAAAAGAATAATCGTAATCGTAGTCAAAATTTAATTTCGGTTTATTTAATATTAGTTCTCCAAATTCATCAAAAGCTGACTGGCTATTCTTATTATCATACGTATTTCTATTAAAATCATACGTTAATTCGATTTTACCATACTCACTTACAGGTTCAGTATAATTAACGGATGCTCCACCATTCCAACTTTTATTGTTAGCTTCCTGTATTGCTTGTTGGTATAATGAATCCATAGATGCTGTTGGGTCTGTTTCATTAGCAGTTAAACGTTCCAAAATATTTTCTTGATCTTTTTTCGTAGCAGAGCTATTTAAGTTCATATTGAAGAAAATATTTCTGCCTTTTTCATTCAGTTTACGATTGTATAATCCACTAATAGCAAATCTAGGGGCTGTAGAAGTTGAATTAATTCGCTCATCTTCAGAATAATTAAAAACATCTCCAAAATAAGTTGATGATTGGGAGGAACTAGTAACATCTCTTTTATCATAACCGATTTGAGGCGTTATCTTAATAAAATCATTTACTGAGGGCTTCCATTCGATATTAGATTCAAATCGATGACTACCTGTTACGGTATTTGAATTTGAATTAATTTTATCAATTTGATTTCCACTTTTTAGAATATATTCATTAACCGTTTGCGAAGTCGTGTTATTGTCATCGCGTCCAAAACTATAACTTCCATATACGGTAAGCTTATCATTAAAGTCACGTCGGAAATTGGCTCCTATAGAACCTGTATTGGTTAATCCAGTAGTATTACCTCCAAAACTACCCCTTCGTCCACCACCGCCTTGCTGACGGCGAGCTCCTCCTCCGGTTGCACTGAAATCAAACAAAGGAGCATTAATATTATTCATATTTCCTAATATGGATAACATGGCGCCTTCTTTCATGCCTGTCCACATACCGGTAGCTTGATAACGGTCTTCTGTCCCATAGCCAGCACGTAAAGTTGCCATTTGCCCTTTATTATATTTGGGATCAATCTGGATATTCAAAACTTTCTCCGAATCACCATTTTTGTTACCTGTTATATTGGCCATATCTCCATAGTCATCAACGATCTGCATCTTCTCAATGATATTGGCAGGAAGATTCTGTGTTGCAGTTTTAACGTCCCCACCAAAGAAATCTTTACCGTTAATACGTACACGTTTCACGGATTCACCTTGAGCAGTTACGTTACCGTCTTTATCCACCTCAACTCCCTGTAATTTCTTCAACGCATCTTCGGCCACAGATCCATCTCGTAATTTTAGATCCTTCATGGTATATTCTAATGTATCACCTTTAACAACAATAGTCGGCACACCATCAATAACCACTTCTTCCAATAATTCTGAGGCCGGCTTTAATGTAAAGCTTGGAATAATATATTTACTTTCTCCTTCCGGATAGGTAAACTCTTGCTCAAATCTTTCAAAACCTAAGTTTGAAACAGAAATTTTAAACTTACTCGCCTTTACATTATTAAAAATAAATATACCGGCAATCGAAGAACTGGTTACTAGGGAATCTTGATCTGAAATCAATTTTACTGAAGCTCCAGCGACAACACGAATCTTGTCATCTTTCAACATCCCTTGAACGGATTTCGTCTGTCCTTGAGCAACCCAGCTCAATAACATACTGCAAAATAAAAGGAAAGTAATCCTCATCATATACATCTTTTTGTAATTATCGGTTCTTATTCTGTGTGGATAATCCCACCAAGTTCAAATAGATCAACCCAATCTTCCCATTCATCTCATGATACGCAGTACTGCATCTTTCTAACATAAAGAATAGAGCCAACAGGTAAACAACGATCGTATACAGCACAGAGTTATATTCACTTGATACTTATACAAAAGAAGAAAATAGTAGTGTTAATAAACGTAAAACCTAAATTTTAACATAATAGTTACAATAAAATCTAATTTCACAACAGTTGGCGGGCTAATAAAAACTTTAAAAAAATGAATCAAAGTATAAAAAATCGTGTTCATTTTGTTCAAAAAATCAAATACCACAATTCATATATAAAGCTACTATAAACACATCCTTTTGCTATTAATAATATATTGTATTTTTGCTACTTAAAAATAAATAAAATGCTATTATCATATTTTCAAGATGAGTTTATAGAGGCGGGTTGTGATGAGGCTGGTAGAGGTTGTTTGGCGGGACCAGTTTTTGCTGCTGCAGTAATTTTTCCCAAAGACTACCATCATGAAGTATTAAATGACTCTAAGCAACTTAGTGCAAAAAAAAGAATGCAGTTGCGCAGTATTATAGAGGAGGAGGCTTTAGCATATGCAGTAGCTAGCGTTTCCGCAGAAGAGATTGATCGGATAAATATTCATAATGCCTCTTATGTAGCCATGCATCGAGCTCTGGATCAATTAAAATTAAAAGCCGAGTACATTTTAGTCGATGGTAATAAATTTATTCCCTATCAGGAAA
Organism: Sphingobacterium sp. JUb20; assembly: GCF_004342035.1. Classification (NCBI taxonomy): domain Bacteria; kingdom Pseudomonadati; phylum Bacteroidota; class Sphingobacteriia; order Sphingobacteriales; family Sphingobacteriaceae; genus Sphingobacterium; species Sphingobacterium sp. JUb20. Next base: position 226,119 of record NZ_SLYV01000011.1, read on the forward strand.
TCCCCCATAATTGCATTGTTAAAGGTGACGGTAAATATTTATCTATTGCGGCAGCATCCATTTTAGCTAAAACGTACCGTGATGACTATATGGACAATATTGCAAAAGATTATCCTGAGTATGATTGGTTAAACAATAAGGGTTACCCTACCGTCAAGCACAGAAGTGCGGTACTTGCCAGAGGAATAACACCACATCATAGAAAAACCTTTAGAATAACTGATCCACAGCTCAAATTATTCTAAAGGTTTTTAAAAAATATTTTTAGCAACAATCTTTTTAGATTGTTGCTTTTTTATTCTTTTTGATTGAAAAATAAATTGCGACAGCAATCCCTAATCCTAAAATTATAGACGCAATTAATGTCAATATATTACCGAGCTTATGAGATGCCGGATCGAAAATAAACTCGACCTTATGATTCCCACCTGGTAATTGTAATGCTCTCAGAATATAGTCAGCACGTATAATTGGCACCTCTTTACCGTCAACAAAAGCCTTCCAGCCTTTTTCATAATACACCTCAGAGAATACAGCAAATGCATCTGTAGGAGTAGAATATTCATAAACCATTTTATCAGGATGGTAAGAAGTCAGCTTTATAGATGCATTAACGGGCAAACCTAAACGTTTACCGTCAAATTTATCTTTAAATTCTTCACTAACAAAAGCCTCTTTTGAAGGACTGAAACTACCGATCGCCTGCATCTCTTGCGCATTGTCTTTAACAAATGTTACTTGATCAACAAACCAGGCATTTCCAGCAGCAGAACTTCTACGTTGTATCCGTTGCCCCTTTTGTTCATCTCCTGTAATGACATAACGGACATTAAACATATCCAACACGTCTTCGTTTATAGCTCCATTAAATTGGTTTTCCAAAATCTCCTGAAACCGCATCAATTTCGCAGCATGGTAACCACCTAAAGATTTATGATAATATGACGCACGGGCATCTGAAAATGGATTTGTGGTTAAATCAATGACACGGTAACTCAAATCCTTGTCCATACGAATCAATTGATCTACCTCTCGCTCTTGAAAAGCCTGACCTGTTACCATGCGTTTCTCTACAAAAGATTTGTCGTTTAAAAAGCGCTTATCGACACTCCAGAGATCAAACAGAAAAACAACCGCCAATCCAATAATCAAAACATTTGCAGAAAGCTTCTTCTTAATAAAAAACCATACCGCTAAAAAGGTAATCAAAACGATGGCAAAAGAACGATAAGCATCTGCACTGGCCACTGCTGAACGATCTTTTATTAAACTATTTGCCAACTGATTTGCTATTGTTGGATCACCAACAACTTTCTGGGTGAAAGTCTCAACAAGCTGTGCGTGTTCTTTATTTTTAAAATTTAAAAATAGATCGGGAACAAAAGCAACAAGCAAACAAATACCCCCTAATCCAATAAAAGTATACAGTACTTTTTTATCCAATTTTTCGATTTTATCAGCCTTTGTGATCAACTCGTTTAACGTTAACACCGCCATCAATGGAATCAAGATTGCCGCGATAACCAATATCGACTCGACCGCTCTGAACTTATTGTACATCGGGAAGTAGTCAAAGAATAAGTCTGAAACCAATGTAAAATTCTTTCCAAACGACAGCAATAAAATAAGGACAGTTGTTGTAAGAATCCACCATTTTAGTCTATTGTTAACAATAAATAGACCTAAAATGAAAAGAAACAATACACCTGCTCCAAAATACCAGGGGCCAGATGTAAAAGGTTTGTCTCCCCAATAAACAGGCATTCCACCTGCAAATTCTGCAGCTTGAGCACTACTCATTTGTGCCCCAAAAGTAGACTGCAAAAACTTTGCGACATTAGACTTTTCATCCAAAATACCTCTCTGACCACCTCCATACGCATTCGGAATCAAAAATGTCAATGTTTCTCCTACACCTTGGCTCCATTCGTAAGCATATTGTTTATCTAATCCCTTTTCTTTCGAGGCATCCACTTTAGTAATATTGGCGTGACCACGTGTACTTAATTTACTGTACTCATAAGTCGGAATTAAAATAGAAGCATTCACTAAAATAGCGACAATTACTGCAGCCAACTGTAAACCCGAAGCAATAAAAAACTCCTTGATCTTTTTATCACGAATGGCGTATACCAAGGCAAAGATTACATAAACCATCAATGCGATAAGCATATAATAGGTCATTTGCAAATGGTTGACACGGATCTCAAGAGCCATAAATAAGGCCAACAGAACAGGGCCCCAAACTCTGCTCCCTCTAAAGCACATGATCACCGCTCCTATGACAGCAGGAATAAAAGCAATAGCATACGCTTTTGTGACGTGTCCAGCTTCGATATAAATAAAATTATAAGATGTAAACGCAATAGCAATAGCACCTAAAGCGGCTAGCCATGGTCGAACACGTAATACACTCAATAAGAAATACCCCCCCAATAAATAAAATAAAACGATATCAATGGGTTGTGGAAAAACGGTTTTGACCGCCGCTAAGATATAGGTTCCAATATTATTTTCACTTGCAGACCAGATTTGATAAGTGGGCATGCCACCAAACATTGAATTTGTCCACAACGGAGCTTTTCCATCTTGAGCTTTATAATCGAACATTTCCTTCTGTGCAGCTTGAGCCTGCACAACATCACTTTGTGCCAAAGTCTGCCCTTGCCACACTGGAGTAAAATAAAAGAATACAAGCGCTACAAAAATCGCTATCACGATAAGATGTGCTGAATTTTCCTTAAACCAATTTTTCATTTATATTATTAGGTTATTAAAACTTACGAAAACCAAAAATATACATTTGATTTTACAATTTATATTATTTTCCAAACCCAAGACTTATTTCTCCTATTCCCCTTTTTGGATAAGCTTATTAATATTGGACAATTCACCAAAAAGAACCAATATATCCCCTTCTTCCAATAATGTTTCCGAAGTCGCTATACCCGAAGCCTCCTTAATTTCTTTCTTTTTGATGCTATCTTTTACCTCGGTTATCTTGAGTGTTGTCATGACAATCACTTTAAAAAGATTAGTTAGGTTAGCTTCACGAAGGGTCATTCCAACATATTTTGATGGAACTTTTGTCTCAATAATACTGTATTTTTCAGATACTTTGAATGAATCTACAATATCAATATTGTCCAAACGCATCGCTAGCCTTTCTGCAGCCTCTTCCTCTGGCATAATGTATTCGGCGATTTCCATTGCTTCAAGCACTGTTTTCTGAAGGTCCGAAACAATTCTTCCTATGATTCGCTTTACTTTTAATTGTTTCATTAAAGCTACTGTTAGCAATGAAGCTCCTTCATCCTCTCCAATAGCAATAATAACTGCATGGCAGTCCTTAAGCGGTAAAGATGATACTGCCTCCCGGTCTGTAGTATCCAGACAAACCGTATGTGTTACTTTATCTTTTAATTGCTCAACAATAATCAGACTTTTATCCGCCCCGATCACCTCATGCCCCAATTCTGTCAAATGAACTGCAAGTGATCGTCCAAAATGCCCTAGTCCTAAAACGATATATTTCATACAAATTCGATTAATAGAGTATCTTTTCCTCTGGAAAAGTGTAATTTCTTCGTGTTATATTTTTAATAAAAGCCACCAATAATGTCAACGTACCGACACGACCGACAAACATCGTCATCATTACAATAAATTTACCTGCAACACTCAAAGATGGTGTAATTCCCAAGCTCAGCCCACAGGTTGTATAAGCAGATACTGCCTCAAATAACAATGCTTTAAAACTCTTATCAGGATCTGAAAAAACCAGCAGCATAAAACTCACACCGATCGTAAATAGCGACAATAAAATAATGGCAAATGCTTTATGTACAGATTCGCCTGCGATCCGTCTTTTAAAAAGTTCAATATGCTCCTTTCCTCTTGCCAAAGCAATGATATTCATTATAGACACCGCAATGGTCGTAACTTTAACACCACCACCTGTGGAACCAGGAGATGCTCCTACCCACATGAGTAGAATAATTAACAGGACTGTGGGCATGGATACAAATGAGAGATCAACACTATTAAATCCAGCCGAACGCGAAGCATTAGCCATAAAAAATGAGGTGATCCATTCGCCCATCTGCCCCTGTTCCAAAGAAAGAGTCGTGTTTCGCTCTAACAGAAAAAAGAATACTGTTGCCAACACAACGACAACCGCATTACACGCGAGCACTAATTTTGAATTAAAACTGAAGTTCCAAGCTTTATGCTTATAATTCTTCTTCGTCACCAACCGATGATACCAGTAAATACAAGAATCTTTTACATAGGAATAAATATTCAGTACGATCCCAAAACCCAATCCACCTAGTATAAATAATACAGACAGAGCCAATTGGAAGTTGTAATTAAATTTATAGCCATCATTGGTGATTCCATCCGTTAGGATCGAAAAACCAGCATTACAAAAAGAAGATACAGAATGAAAAATAGCGAAAAACACCTGATTTCCCAGAGAAGGAAAAAGAGCTGCATCTAGCGTGCTAAAGATTAATAAAGCACCGAGAAGTTCAAATAATAATGTAATAAAAATTATCGTGAGAAGTGTTTTAACCACCGATCCCACTTTATTTTCACCAAGAATTTCGCCAAACATCAATTGATTCTTGAACGAAAAACCACCTGAAAAGAAGTATCCGAAAAAACCGGTAAAAGTCATAATTCCCAATCCACCAATCTGGATCAACACCAGAATAATTGTTTGTCCAAAGAGCGAAAAGTTAGTTGAAATATCTGTCACCGATAGTCCCGTAATACATACAGCACTTGTCGCCATAAATAATGCATCAATAAAACTCAAAGGGGCTTCTATTGTTGTTCGGGGCAACATCAACAAAACAGTACCGATAAGAATCAATGCAAAAAAACTGATAACAAATAAAATCGTAGGATTAAAATAGAAGTTATCAAAAAACAAGGTACTCTTGGAAAGCTCTGCAATAAACACCAGATAAATACCCAGATAGATCCACTGATCTTTACCGAAAAGATCAACCGCGGGGACACTTGCAAATCGCGCTATTATAATTAAAGCAAAATAGCTTAGGATCACCAGCCCCGAATAATGTTCTACTTCAACTCTTTTCAACGCAAAAATAGAAGAAGCTGTACGAAGTCCCGTCATGATGAACAAAACATAGAACATCGCATTGATGATATGATCGAGTAGGTTTGCAAGATCTGGATCCCTTACATAGCCTACATTGAAAATAACAGCAAAAGCACAGATCATGCTGACATAAAACATGATTTGATCTACAATGCCATTCTTATACTTAAAAACGAATTTTAAAAAACTCAATATTGACCCCATCTGTCACAAACATACTGATAACTTAGGAAAAACAGAAGTTCCTGACCCGATGATCATATTTCACGTGAAACCCTCTTTTTTATTCGGCGACTTTGCTTTCTTCGTCACCTTTTTTCTTCTTAAAAAGCTTCGATACGAAGCTTTTCGTTTTACCAACAACGGTATTGGCTTTCTCTACCGTATGTTGTGCGCGGTCAGCAGTACGCATTAATTTAGCTTCCCGCTCCTTGCTAAGCCCCACACATTGCTTTATTCCATCCAATAGACTTTGCCAAAGGGTCTTAAAAAAAGTATGGTCAGCATGCCTATGCCAATTAACCTTTCCAATAATATATTCTCCAGAAAGGTTTGGATTACTACCGTTAACCAAAAGTTCATTCACCAGTAAAGAGATAAAACCTTTTCTTTTAACAGTTCCATCTTCTTTCTTTTCTAAAATGGTGATTTTTAGATCATCATAATCAAAATTAAACTTTCCCCAATTTCTGTGATCGGTTGCTTCCATATCAAAAGCTATTTTTTTGATATTTCCAGAGGCTAATTCTACATTTAAAAGCGGTTTTAAAATTTTATTAAAGGCAGGTGCCTGCATTGCTCCTACTGTTCCTTTATACGTATGAAAACCTGTTTTCGATGTCATATCAAATCCGAATAAAACATGTAAACGCCCGCTATTCATCACTTTTGTCAGAACATCAACACGCATCCACTTATTTTTGGCCAGACTTGAAACATCATTGGTCATGTTACTAATGGTCGCATAACTCTTATCAAAGGTAATCTTCCCGACCTGGTTGTATTTATCGCTTAACTCCGAATAGCTTATATCAGCATTTTGCACCAATACCGTATCTATTGCTAATTGCGTTTTCATATGCATTAATGCTTGATGCGGAGATCTTCCAACTTTATTTACAGGTGTTGATTTATAATGCTTGTCCGAATAAATATCCAGGAGCCCATTTTTCAGTTGCGCTTTTGCGGCATAGATCTTCTTATTACGCAACAAACTATTAAAATCAAAAGATTCAAAACGGACCGTGTCGAATTTCATGACAACATAGCTACCTCCTTTACCCTTTGCCTTATAATAGGCCGACTTACCCAAAATAGGTTGGTAAGCCACCTTCGTCAACATGATATTACGATCCCTGGTATTGATTTTTAGTTGATCAAAATCAACCTTATAAAATCCATCAGGAGTTTTATAAGTAAATGCAGGAACCTCTATATCAACCATTTTGGTATGATAGAAACGTGTCGCATCGGAAATTGATGTTGAGTCGACCAAAACATCCTGAATCTGTATATTGACTTTCTTGATCTCAAAATCTTGGTAGATGCTTTTTTGAATCTGCGAATATTTAAAATTGACCTTATTCAAATCGATTCCGGTTATGCGGATTCTTTTAAGGGTATTCTTTATTTTATCGTATAAGGGTTTACTCTTTTCTGTAGATGCTGTATCATTATAAGAATGATACTTATTGATCATATGGACACTTGGGGTATCTAAAACGACATTCTTTAGATAAAGCTCTTTATTCAGCAGCATATCCCGTATAGAGAAATTACGAAATTTTAATTTGGCGACTTCGATTTGAAAACGATTATCAGGAGCTTTATTTATTCCTTCTAGTCGCGCATAAACATTGCTGTCCGAGCGTAAAACCAGATTGCTTATCGTTACATTTCCTAAAGCAAGATTAATATCCAAGTCATCATAATCAACCGTGTACAAACTATCGGTCGATGCGAGCACTATTTCTCTGAATTTTTGGTCAACAATTGGCTTCCAATGCACACTAAAGTACCAAACAACCCCACCAAGCACAATCAACAGTATTACGAAAATACCGATTATCCATTTCCAAACAGCCTTCATGTAAAACGCGCTCCTCTTTTAGTAAATTTATTTGGTTATTTTTATCTTATACAAAACAACTTATTAATACTTTTGTTTGATTTTCAATAAAAGTAGATTAGTAACGATTCTTTCACTTGGTCCCAAATTCATGACACCATATAAAATAAAACTGTTCTTCTGTATCTCGCTTAGTATAATATTACACATTTCCTGTCAAAAAAAAGAACCCTCAGTAGGCTTTTATTATTGGAAGACAAACTATAAGTCCGACACCTTATCACAAAAGATGATACAAGATCTAAAATCAAATACATTATTTGTTCGTATAATGGATATTGATTTTAATGAAGGGGGTATTGAGCCCGTTCCCATCTCTCCAATTTCTTTTGAACAAACTCTTCCATCAAACCAAGCACTTGTGCCTGTTGTATTTATCAACCAAAGAATATTTACAGAATTAGATAGTCTCCAGATTAGAGGAATTGCTCATAAAATGATACCTTTTGTATCTGAAAAGGTTAAACAATCTGGAAAAGAAGACTTTAAAGAATTACAGATTGATTGCGACTGGACCAAAAGCTCCCGTGATAAATTTTTCTATCTGTTAGAATACCTACAAAAGATACCTGAATTAAATGAAGTGACGATAACCACGACATTAAGGCTTCATCAAGTTAAAAATATTCAGTCCAGTGGTATACCTCCTGTAAAAAGAGCAACACTGATGTGCTATAATATGGGAAATTTAAGACAATTTGGAGATCATAATTCTATTTTAAATCAGCAAGATTTAACAACTTACCTGAGTGGAACTCTTAAAGAATATCCTTTAGAATTAGATATTGCTTTACCCCTATTCGATTGGTATGTAGCCTTTCGCGATCATCAATATATTGGTATTTCTAAGTATATCGACAAGAGCGATTTGGATGATAAATCACTCTTTACAAGAAATCCAAAGACGGAATTATTTATTCTGAACCAGGACTTACAAAAAGCGAATCTAAAAAAGGGAGATGTGATCCGTCATGAATTTATAACGAAGGAACAGTTAATAGCAACCGCCAAATTTTTAAATAAAGAACTTCAAGGAAAAGAGAAAAGAATCATCTTCTACCATTTGGCTCCAGAAGTTTTATCGAACTATAATTATGCAGATTTACAAGAAGTTATTGCTGCTTTTTAGCGCTACATTTATGCTCTATTTCAGTGAAATTGCGATTAATATCGCATGTGGTCCCGAAATAGACCCTTATGACAATCAACAGACCTATTTCCTGCCAAACCTGGAAGATAATAGCTATTCCGCTTTTCAGTTTATTCCCTATCAATTTCTCTATACAGAACAGGAACCTGTACTGGAAGCGTCTGTAAATGTTACAGACTGGGTAAATCATTTAGGAAAAAATGTGAAACCAAATGATCTATACGCAGTCATGTACCAATCAAACCCGGAAACAATACAGGTTTTAAAGAATACAGCAACCCTGGATAATCTTCCAGATTCACTTCGAAATAACACATTTATTCAAAGTCTATTTCTTCCTAAAAATAAAAAGGAACTCGCTTACTTTTACTTTACAAAAGAACAAGAACCTGTCACCAATATTGCGCAAGACCCTTGGAGTCCTGATGAGCGTAATTTTGATGAAATAAAGCAATTTGCGCTTGAGGCAGAAAGTAAAATTTCGGCTCATAAGAACAATAGTTTCTTGTGGTTACGTTACGCATATCAAGCGGCAAGATTATTTCTTTTTGCTAAAGAATATGAAAAAAGCATCACCGTTTATGATAAATACATCTCTCGGTCAAAACTGAAATCTCCCGTATTAGGTTGGGCATTATCCAATTATGCAGGTGCTGTAAGGAAAAATGGTGAACCTGCAAAAGCTGCCTTTTTATTTTCTAGTGTATTTACAATATCGCCCGAAAGAAGAGTACTCGCGTACAACAATTTTCATTATATACAAGCAACTGATGCTGAAATTTTTGCCTATACCAAAACTAAAGCAGACAAATTCAATATCAATGCAATCATTGGTTTCAATAACCCAAATAGTACTATTGAATATCTCGAAAACTGTTATAAGCTGGATCCTGCTAATACTATAAATGCCGTACTCCTCACACGGGAGGTTAACAAAATAGAAAATTTCTTCATTAAAGACCATACATTAGGTCATAATATATCGCAGTGGTATCATGATGAAAACAAAGGAGAAATTCAAAAGCACCTCCAAAACATTCGAGAGTTTGCGCTAACCATGTACAAGGATAAAAAATATATTCAACCACAATTAGGCTTAGTTACAGCGGCCTACTTGAGTTGGCTCAATGCCGAAAATGATCTCGCAAAAAAATACTTGAAGATGGTAGAGCCCAAATCTTTAAATGAAAATCTGAAAGATCAGTTACGCATTACAGAAATGTTAACCTTATTGACAGATTGGGAAAAAGAAAAATCCTTAGATGAAAACCAGCTGATTGCAACACTGAAGTGGTTGCAGGAAAAAGCAAAGAAGGAAAAAAACATGGAAAGCAATAATTCATGGAGTTCTTTTGAGAATGGTTCTTACAGTCTTATTTCAAAAAACATCATACAAAATATCGTTGTTAACCAATACCTTATTAAAGGAGATACCGCACTGGCAAGTTTAGCTGCAGTAAAGGGAGATATTTTTTATAACAACGGATACGTTAATGACACACTTGAAAATAACATGCAATACAGTACCATTCGATTTTGGCAAGAAGATTTAACTCCTAAGACCTTAGTACAAGTTCAAAGGTACATACAGTCTCCTGAAAAACAGCCGAAAATGGTCCAGTTTCTACTTGAAGATATCAAAAAAGTAAACAGTAATTATTTAACTGAATTGATCGGGACAGCATATTTAAGAGAATTAGACTTTACAAATGCCGTAAAAACGTTCAAGAAATTACCAGGAACCTATAAATCAAAAGAATACAGCAATTGGTATGCGGAAGAAACAATTGCTCCAAATCCATTCATCGTTACGATCAATGATTATCCTAAAAAGATTGGACAATCAAGTATGACAAAGCTTGAATATGCAGCTCGTATGCTCAAGTACCAAACATTAATAAAGGATGAAAAAAACAATGGTAAAAAAGCCGATTACTATTTTCATATGGCTAATGGCATATATCAAACAAGCACCTATGGTAATGCCTGGTCCTTAGTATCGTACAGCTGGTCATCATATGACAACAATGCCAAACCAGACAGGTATTGGGAAAGAAACTACAAACAGGCAAAAACTGCAAAAGAGTGGTACCTAAAAGCTCGAGATTTGGCTACAAGCCTGGACTTTAAAGCCAAGTGTACCTTTATGCTAGCAAAGTGCGAACAGAAAGACTTCGAATTAAAAGACGACATGAGATGGACATACTATGAAAATAGTAGTGAAAACCCATTTTACCAGTTCTCATTACATAATAAATACTTTCATCAATTAAAATCACAATACAGTAAGACTGCATTTTACCAAACTGCGGTCCATGAATGTACTTATTTAAGAGACTTTATAGCCAGTAAATAATACATTTACATCCGATTGTTCTCGTTATGGTAGATACTTAAATAACTATCATAACGAGAGGATTCGATTTCTCCCTCTTCTACAGCTTCTATAACAACACAACCAGGTTCATTCACATGTCTACAATTGTCAAATCGACATTGGTTCATTAGCGCTCGCATTTCTGGAAAGAAATGTGATAATTCCTGCTTTTCGATATCGACAATTCCTAACTCACGTATCCCAGGAGTATCGATTAATTTTCCACCAAAAGGAAGGTCATACATCTCTGCAAAAGTTGTGGTATGCTTTCCTTTATCAGACCAGTCTGAAATATCACCTGTCTTAACGGCGTACTCTGGAACAATTGAATTCAGTAATGTAGATTTTCCTACTCCCGAATGTCCAGAAATTAAAGTGGTTTTATCTTTAAGCAATTCCTTTAATTGATCTATATTCACGCCGTTCAACGCTGAAACTTCGTAGCATGGATAACCGATACGCTCATAGATACTCTTATAGTCCTGTAAAATAGCTAGTCCCTCATCACTGAACAAATCCAACTTATTGAAAATCAAAACAGCAGGAATACCATATGCTTCTGTAGTAACTAAGAAACGATCGATAAAACCAAGAGAAGTAGGAGGAGAAGCCAATGTTACAACTAAAAAGGCTTGATCCAGATTCGCACCAATAATCTGTGTTTGCTTCGAAAGGTTGACAGATTTACGGATAATATAGTTACGTCTTGGTTCCAATTCATTGATAACAGCACTTTCAAGATCCGGTTCCACTTCAAAATGCACCCAATCTCCAACAGCAACAGGGTTAGTACTTTTAATACCTTTGGTACGAAATTTCCCTTTTATACGACAGTCATAACGTTGTCCATCCTCACCCAGCACCTGATACCAACTACCCGTAGATTTGGTTACTAATCCTCTCATATAAGTTCCTTTTGTGCATATATCATCTTACAAAAATCGTAAAAATTTATTAAACTTAAGGTTTATCGTTTTTATTATCTTTGTAAGAGTTACCTTAAAATTAGCATTCGTGAAAAAACTATTTCTTCTAGATGGAATGGCCCTGATTTACAGAGCCTATTTTGCATTAAACAAAACACCTCGTATTACCTCTAATGGTTTAAATACCGGTGCGATAATGGGATTTACTAACACTTTGTTAGAAATATTAAAAAATCAGAAACCATCTCATTTAGCAGTAGTCTTTGATACTGAGGCACCCACAGCACGTCATATCGAATTTGAATCGTACAAGGCACACCGCGAAAAGATGCCAGAAGATCTTTCAGCATCAATCCCCTATATCTTCAAATTAATCACCGGTTTTAATATTCCTATTATTACGAAGGACGGTTACGAGGCCGATGATATCATCGGAACACTTGCAAAAAAAGCAGAAAAAAAAGGCTTCACAGTTTACTGTATGACGCCAGATAAAGATTTTGGACAGCTTGTGTCTGAAAATATCTTTATTTACAAACCTGCCCGTATGGGTAATGGTGCTGAAATACAGGGGGTAAAAGAAATTCTTGAAAAATGGGAAATAGCTGACGTCAATCAGGTGATCGATATATTAGGTCTTTGGGGTGATGCTGTTGACAATATACCAGGAATACCGGGTATCGGTGAAAAAACAGCTAAAAAATTGATCCAAGAATTTGGCTCAATGGAAAATATCATTGCAAATGCAGATAAATTGAAAGGCAAACAACGTGAAAACGTTGAAAACTATGCTGAACAAGGTTTGATTTCAAAAAAATTAGCCACTATCCTACTGGATGTTCCGGTGGAACTTGAAGAAGAAAATTTATTAATAGAAGAACCTAATAAGGAAATACTAGAACCCTTATTCAACGAACTAGAGTTTAGAACAATTGGTAAACGTGTTTTTGGAGAGAACAATAGTGTTACCGACAGTTCAAAAAATACAAATGGTCAAATGGATTTATTTTCATTACCACAACAGGCCGATATAGAAGAAGAAGTACCGTACTCAGGGCCAGTCAATAGCCTTGAGAACACTCCACATGATTATATTTTAGTGAATACCAAAGAGGAGCAAGAAGCACTAGCAGAACAACTCGCAACACTTTCTAGCTTCTGTTTTGATACTGAATCAACAGGTTTAGATGCTAATTTAGCTGCTATTGTAGGTCTTTCTTTTGCTTTTGAAAAAGGAAAGGCATATTATGTGCCAACCCCTGCAGATCGTGACCAAGCGCAGGATGTGATCAATATTTTTAAACCTGTTTTAGAAAATGAACAAATAGAGAAAATAGGTCAAAACATCAAATACGACATCTTGCTACTAGCGAGATATCAGGTAGGAGTAAAAGGTCCTATTTTCGATACGATGCTTGCTCACTATTTAATCGATCCGGACACCAGACACGGTATGGATGTACTTGCCGAAAATTATCTTAATTACAAGCCCCTTTCTATTACCGAACTAATTGGAAGTAAAGGAAAAAAACAAGGCAATATGCGCGATGTTGAGCTTGAGATCATCAAGGAATACGCTGCTGAAGATGCGGATATCACCTTACAGCTCAAAGAAATTTTCAAACCACTACTGGAGGAAACAAATACGCTAAATTTAGCAAATGAGGTCGAATTTCCATTAGTATATGTTTTATCAGAAATAGAACGTAACGGTGTTCGGATCGATACCGATGCATTACAACAGTTCTCACAAAATCTTGAAATAGATATTCGACAATTGGAAGAGACTATCTATGAAAAAGCAGGTGTGAATTTCAATATCGCTTCACCAAAACAACTTGGAGAAGTACTTTTTGATAAATTAAAATTAGATCCAAAAGCGAAAAAGACCAAAACAGGTCAATATAAAACAGGCGAAGACGTTTTATTGGCTTTAGCTTATAAATCAGATATCGTACAAGATATATTAAGTTTCAGGCAGTTACAAAAACTAAAATCGACCTATGTAGATGCACTCCCTGGTTTGATCAACCCCGACACCGGTTTAATTCATACTTCATACAATCAAGCTGTCGCTGCGACTGGCCGTTTAAGTTCAACGAACCCCAACTTGCAAAATATTCCGATTCGCACAGAAAGAGGCCGTGAGGTTAGAAAAGCATTTATTCCGCGTCATGAAAATAATGTTATACTTTCTGCCGATTATTCTCAAATTGAACTGCGTCTCATTGCAGAGTTGAGTAAAGATCCAAATATGATGGAAGCATTTACTTCCGGTCATGACATTCACCGCGCCACAGCAGCCAGAGTTTATGGTTTAGAGCTAGAGGAGGTAACATCAGATCAACGTAGAAATGCAAAAGCCGTAAATTTTGGTATTATCTATGGTCAATCTGCATTTGGGCTATCCCAAAGTCTTGCTATTCCCCGTAAAGAAGCGGCAGAAATTATTGATCAGTACTTTAGTCAATATGCCGGTATAAAAAAATACATGAGCGAAGTTTTAGACTTTGCAAAAGAAAATGGATATGTCGAAACAATCCTCAAAAGAAGACGTTATTTAAGAGATATCAACTCGGCCAATATGACTGTTAGGGGCTTTGCTGAACGAAATGCCATTAATGCTCCTATTCAGGGATCGGCAGCAGATTTAATTAAAATAGCCATGCTTGGAATCCAGAAAGAGATTGCCGAGCAGGGATTATCCGGTAAGATGATTATGCAGGTACATGATGAGCTTGTATTTGATGTCCCAGAAAATGAGGTAGAAATTTTCAAAGAAATCATTCAAACAAAAATGACGACCGCGATTAAGACAGAAATTCCACTGGTAGTAGAGATTGGACAAGGTAAAAACTGGCTGGAAGCGCATTAATAACATTTTGTAAACAAGAATTATGAAAAAATTTCTGTTCATATTATCATCCTTGATTTTGTTGCTAAATTTTGCCTTTGGACAAGATAAAGCTATCTATTACGAAAAATTAGATAGCAATATGTTCCGATTCTATTTTGATAAGAATTATTATTTAGCTGACAAATCTTGTGAGTTTAAATCCATAGAACGTGTTGCTACATTAAATCCGAAGACGCAAAAATTTGACGGTGCATTTAAAGACTTTAATAACAATGGTCGTTTAATTCTAGAGGGATCCTATATTAACGGAAGTAAAGAAGGTATTTTTAAAGCATATCATCCAAATGGAATCGTGAAATGGGATGCGACATTTAAAAATGATATGCCGATGGGTGACGTTATACATCGTTACCCAAGTGATAAAGTGGCGATGAAACTTTTGTATACCGATAGCGTTATCTTAATTCAGGATTTTTGGCTTCCAGATGGAACACAGAAAGTAAAAAACGGGGAAGGAAACTACTCCTTTTCCATACCATTTGAAGGCTACAATCAATATGGTTTCGAATATTATCTTGGAAAGGGAAAAATAAAAAATGGTAAACAAGAAGGAAATTGGCAAATTTTAGGTCATGATAAGGGAGGTAAGCAGACATTAATTGCATTGGAAAAATATCAAAACGGCAATCTACTAATCGGAGAGGATTACTTTTTGGACAATAATTACCGACATAGTAAATTTGGAATTATTCCTTATGATGTTTTTGCTAGAGGAGAATTTCTTACATTCAAAGCATGTAACTTTGACGATTTTTCCAATTTCAATATGTTCATTAGTAAAGAATTAACAAATTCATTGATCCGAATCAATGCAGAAAACTTTACAGAAGATAGTTTTGAATACAAAACTAAATTAGATAAAGAAGGGAATCCTTCAAAAGTAGATTTTATAAAAAAGACATCCTCTGAAAATCTTAATCATATACTAGAACAATTAATTGTGGATATCAGCTTCTATTATCCTTCATTAGAAAATGGTAAACCAATAGCTGATATCCTTACAGTGACAGGTAAAATGTACAAGAATTCGGAAGGAAAAAATATAGTCCTACCGATAATAATTCATCGAGAAAAAGGACAATAGGACTATTTGATTATATTTGCAAAAAACTTATAGACATGAAATTTCACAAAGAAGGATATACAAGTCTGGCAATTACTGTTTTAGTGATATTTATTGCTAACGCAATCGCGGACTATTATGATGCTCCTGAAGTTATTAAATGGATTATTTACATCCTTTCAGCATTTCTTTTTATTACGATTGTTCAATTTTTCCGTAGTCCAACAAAACAAATCGTTGTACAGGAAGGAACGATCTTATGTCCTGCAGATGGGAAAGTTGTTGTGATAGAGGAAACAGAAGAGAACGAATATTTTCATGACAGAAGATTACAGGTTTCCATCTTCATGTCACCTATAAATGTACACGTGAATCGTAACCCGATTTCTGGCATGGTCAGCTATTTCAAATACCATCCAGGAAAGTTTTTAGTCGCTTGGCATCCAAAATCTTCAACAGACAATGAAAGAACAACTGTAGTTGTTAAAAACGCTAATGGCGTAGAAGTTCTTTTTAGACAAATCGCAGGAGCACTTGCCCGTCGTATTGTTTGGTATGTAAAAGAAAATGATCATGTAACGCAAGGTTCGGAATTTGGCTTTATTAAATTCGGATCTCGCGTAGATTTATTCCTTCCTTTGGGAACACAGATCGATGTCAATATTGGCGATAAAGTAGTGGGAGGTAAAACAATCATAGGAAAATTATAACAATTTATTAATAAAGGAATCACTAACTTAGGCTTTGGTATTTTTACTAAAGCCTTTTTTATTACATACATGAATTTTAGACAGCTTGTTTTAAATTGTTCATTAGCCGTAGGATTAGCTATTTCTGCTGTTAGTTTTTACTATCATTCGGACTGGAAATCATTCCTCATTATTTTCGCCGTTTCTACGCTGATCAGTTTTCTCATGTTCAACTTTGTATTTGAACGCTATATTTATAAAAGGATCAATACCATGTACAAACTGATTCATAACCTAAAATTAGGTAAGGATCTAAAGGACGCATTGGGTGAACATGTTACAGCAGATCCTATAGGAGATGCTGAAAATGAGGTCAAGGCATGGGCAAAAGCAAAGAAAATAGAAATAGAACAACTTAGATCACAGGAGAAGTTTCGAAGAGAATTTTTGTCAAATGTGTCACACGAGTTTAAAACTCCCTTATTCTCCATACAAGGATATATAGAAACATTACAGGATGGGCTGATGGAAGAGGATATCGAGATGGCTAAGACATTTCTAAACAAAGCATCTAAAAATGTAGATCGTTTGAATTACCTCATTCAAGATTTAGACGAAATCTCAAAACTTGAATCTGGTAAAATGGTTTTAAATATCGAAAAATTTGATATCGTAGAACTTATTAAAGAGACAAAAGAATCTCTGGATGACAAAGCAAAAGCACATAATATAGAGATTCAACTAAAAACTAAACCTGGTACTCCCTACTGGGTGAAAGCCGACAAGCATAAGATTAGTCAAGTACTTGTCAATTTAATTGAGAATTCCATTAAATATGGTAAGAACGGGGGCAAAAGCCAAATCAGGATATTCCCGCTATTTGAACAAGTTTTGGTGGAGATAACAGATGATGGCTATGGAATTGAAGAGAAAAATCTAAGCCGTGTTTTCGAACGATTTTATAGAATCGATAAAAGTAGATCTAGGGGAATAGGTGGCTCTGGCCTTGGTTTATCCATTGTTAAACACATTATTGAAGCCCATCAGCAAAATGTAAATGTAAGAAGTACAGAAGGTATAGGTACAACATTTGGGTTTACTTTAGAAAAAGTTTCGCAGATCTAATGTTAACAAAACGCAACTTAACATTCCTCAAAACTTAACATTAACTTAACATTAACTTAGTAATTTCGCAAAAAATAATTAATAATGATATGTCTTTAAATAGCATTTTTCAGTATTTCGTTCCTAAGGATAAAAAGTTTTTCCCTTTATTTGAACAAGCAGGTAGTAATTTGATAGAAATGTCTAAGCTACTTAAAGAAGCCGTTAACGCTAGTGACGCGGAAAAACGTAAAGAAATCGTTCGCAAAATCGAAGATTTAGAACATAAAGGTGACAACATCACACACCAAATACACTTAGAATTAGGTAAAAATTTTATCACTCCTTTTGACCGTGAGGATATCCACGCATTAGCAAGCTCACTAGACGACGTTGCTGATTTCATTAATGGTGCTTCTAATAAAATGGATCTATACAAGGTTCAAAAAGCAACTGAACCCATGATAGAAATGGCGGATCTGATCGTTGAGGCTACTGACCATGTTGCAAAAGCAATTTTTGAATTAAAAGATTTAAAAAATATTCGTAACATCACAGATTCTTGTGTTCGTATCAACAGTGTTGAAAATAAAGCTGATTATATATTTGACAAAGCGGTAGCTGACTTATTCGAATTCGAAAAAGATGCGATTACTTTAATTAAACACAAAGAAGTATTATCTGCAATGGAAGACGCTACAGACAAATGTGAAGACGTAGCAAATGTATTAGAAAGCATCTTGGTTAAAAACGCATAATTGCGAATTTAGCATATTAACACATTCATATTATGATGTCAACATTATTAATTGTTGTAATTATACTAGCGATTGCTTTTGACTACATTAATGGTTTTCATGATGCGGCCAACTCAATTGCTACAGTTGTTTCAACAAAAGTACTAACCCCCTTTATGGCAGTATTGTGGGCCGCGATTTTCAACTTCGCAGCTTACTTTTACTTTACCGACCATAAAGTGGCCAATACGGTTGCAAAAACTGTATTAGAAGAATATATTACATTAGAAGTTATTTTTGCTGGTTTACTAGCCGCAATAGGTTGGAACCTTTTCACTTGGTACTATGGTGTACCATCCAGCTCTTCTCACACGCTTATTGGTGGATTTGCAGGTTCAGGTATGGCTTATGCTTTCATTGTAGGTGGAGATCCAATCCATGCGATTAATATTGATGCAACATTAAAAATCATTGCATTTATTGTCCTCGCCCCCATTATTGGGATGATCATATCCATTATCATCACCCTTGTCATTATTAACATTGCCAAAAACTCACGACCTGCAGTGGCAGAGAAATGGTTTAAAGTATTACAACTTGTTTCTTCTGCGGCATTAAGTTTTGCTCATGGTGGTAATGATGCGCAAAAAGTAATGGGTATCATCTTAGTAGCTATGGTTGCAGGAGGTTATTTACCAAACACAGAGCATATGCCTGAGTGGATTCCATTAACATGTTATCTAGCAATTTCATTGGGAACAATGAGTGGTGGTTGGAAAATTGTAAAAACAATGGGTACTAAAATTACGAAAGTGACTCCTCTGGAAGGTGTAGCAGCAGAAACTGCAGGTGCCTTGACTTTAGGACTTACTGAACACTTCGGTATTCCAGCTTCTACTACGCATACCATCACCGGTTCAATTATCGGGGTAGGTATTGTTAAAAGAGTTTCGGCAGTAAGATGGGGGGTTACCATTAGTTTATTATGGGCCTGGGTATTAACTATTCCTGTCTCTGCATTGCTTGGCGCGATCACATTGTTTATTATACACTACATATTGTAATAATTTAAAGTATTTTCTCAAAAAAATATAAAGTAAAACAAAAATTTGGTACATTCGTCCGGATTTTTGTTTTACTGCTTTGCAATAAAAGCGGGAAAAATGAGTTTTTATTATAGTAAGAATTAAAACAATTGATCCTTTTTTAATTTCGGCACGGTGTTTGATTATTTCAAACCGTGATTGCACTTTAAACAATTGCATACAAAACAAGAACAATTAAAATTTAATAATAACCTTAAAACAAGAGTATGAACTATTCTACAATTAAAAAAACAGCTGTTGCTGCTTCCTTAGTTGCCGCTTTAGGCTTCGCTGATGTAGCACAAGCTCAAACTGTATTTGGTGGAAGATCACAATACAGAACTTGGTCAATCGGTGTTCAAGGTGGTATCACTACACCTAACGCTTTGATCGGTGGTAACAATGCTTTCGGTCAGAAAGTTGGTTACTTCCAAAATAAAGTAGGTGAGTACTACGGATTAACAGTTCGTAAACAATTTTCTCACTTATTTGGTTTAGAAGTTGAAGGTAACCGTGGTAAAATCAAAACTTTTAACCATGCTGAGTCAGGACCTGCTGTAGAGAACAAAGGTGGTGCTAAATCTGCTGAAACTGAAGTTAACTGGGCTGCTAGCTTAAATGGTGTATTCCAATTAGGTACTATCGATTTCTTGAGAAGAGAAAATTCAGTAAACTTTTACGCTAAAGTTGGTTTAGGTGTTATGGCTTATAACCCTGTTCAATATGCTAACAATGACTTCACTGGAACTGTTGTTTATGACAACAAAGGTAAAGTTGGTGAGGCTGTATTTGGCGATAGAGAATACAAAGGTGATAGAGATTACCGTTTAGGTATGTACGTTCCAGTTGGAGTTGGTGCTAAATTCAAATTATCTGAAGTTGTTGCTTTAAACTTAGGTTACACAATGAACTTCACTGATGAGGCTTTATTATACGGACCAAGCAGACAAGGAACTAGCAAACAACGTTTCTCTAACGTATACGGTGGTTTAGAATTCACTTTAGGTTCAAGAGACAAACAAAACTTGACTTTTGCTAACCCAGTTGCTACAATGTATGATGAGTTGAAAGATCCTTCATTACGTAACGAAGTTGAAGCTTTAAAACAACGCGTATCTACTTTAGAAGGTACAGTTAATGCTTTAAATACTGATTCTGACGGTGACGGTGTTTCTGATAAATTCGATAAAGAGCCTAACTCTCCTGCAGGTGCAGTAGTTGATGGATCTGGTCGTCAAATCAAATTCCCTGAGCCAGTTGCAAATGAATTCACTTCATCAAACGGTTACGTTGCTCCTATTCAATTTGAATTTGATAGCTCTGTATTGAAAACTCAATCTTACGCTACATTAGACAAAGTTGCTAAAGAAGTACGTGATAACAACTCATCTGTTACTTTAGATGGTTACGCATCTGCTGAAGGTTCTGAAGCTTACAACGTTTCTTTATCTAAAGACCGTGCTAACGCAGTAAAACAATACTTAGTTAACGCTGGTGTTGCTTCTTCTAAAATCACAGCTAACGGTTACGGTGAGGCTAATCCAGTAGCATCTAATGCAACTGAAGAAGGTCGTGTTCAAAACCGTCGTGTTGAGATCAAAAAATAATTATAGCTAACATATAATTTAGAAAGCCGATTCTTGCGAATCGGCTTTTTTATTTTGCATACTTTAATCCGTATCTTTGTAAAGTGAAATTAATTTTGTTAGTAAATTAATTAGACATAGTTATTAAAAATCACTATTTTCAACTAAGTTGGGTTTATTGATAGATTAAACAAGGATGATGGAAGAGGAATTTGATTTTGAATCCCCTGAGGAAAGAAAAATCTCGGTGGATCGGTACGAAGAAATGATTAGGAACGAAGACCAATATTTCTTTGATTCCAAAGCATTTGAAGGGATTATAGACTATTATATTGAAAAAAATGATCCTATAAAAGCATTGCAGGTTGCCGATTATGCAATTAATCAGCATCCTTTTGATATTACATTTTTACTCAAACAGGCACAACTCTATTCTTCAACACAGCAATTTGATAAAGCATTGCATGCACTGGCAAAAGCGGAATTGTTAGAACCCTCTGAAGGAGATATTTTTTTTATCCGAGGCGGAGTCTATGGTTCTAGAGGTCAATTTAACGAAGCCAAAGAACAATTATTCCAAGCATTGAGCCTTTCAGACAATAAGGATGAAATCTATTTCCACATTAGCGTAGTTTATCAGGGAGAAGGTGATTTTGAAAAAGCGATTTACTATTTAAAGAAAACGCTTGAACTCAATATGGAAAATCAAGAAGCACTTTATGAACTTGCTTACTGCTATGACATATTGGACAAACAAGAGGAGAGCGTAGAGTTTTATAAAAAATACATCGATTCTGAGCCTTACTCTTATTATGCCTGGTATAATCTAGGTAACGCTTATCACAAGCTTACGCAATATCCGGAAGCTATTGATGCTTACGATTATGCTATTTTAATTAAAGAAAATTTTTCTTCAGCATATTTCAATAAAGGCAATGCTTTAGTAAACCTTGATCGCTACCAGGAGGCTCTAGAGGTTTATAAACAAACTTTTGAATATGAAAAACCTAGCGCCGACACCTATTGTGCTATAGGGGAGTGCCTAGAAAAATTAGAGCAAATGGAAGAAGCTCGAGTCTTCTATAAAAAAGCAGTCAAAATGGACGGTGATTTAGCAGATGCCTGGTTTGGGATAGGCGTTACACTAGACTTTGAAGAAAGACACTTTGAATCACTCCATTTTTATAAAAAAGCACTTGAACTTGACGATGCTAATCCAGATTACTGGTTTGCAATCGCGGATGCGCGCTATAAATTAAAACAGATTGATCTTGCACAAGAAGCATATGCTAAGGTTGTCACATTAAATCCACTAGATGTTGATGCCTGGTTAGATTATTCTTCTATCTTCTTTGAACAAGATAAAGTAGATGAAGCAATAGAAATTGTATCGGAGGCTATTACGAATAATCCAGAAGCTGCCGAATTATATTTTAGAATGGTAGCCTATTTATTTGCTAATGGCAAGTATAATGATGCTATTGTGTTTCTTGAATTAGGATTGGCAACCGACCCTGAAAAACATTATATTCTTTTTGATTACCTTCCGCAATTGCAAGGAAATCATATTATTTCAGAAATCATAAAAAAATATACTCCTAAATAAATGAAGAAATTAGGACTCATCGGTTTTCCATTAGAACATTCATTTTCTAAAAAATACTATCTGGATAAATTTGATAAAGAAATTATTACAGATATTAACTATGATTTATATAGTATAGAAGACATTCGGGAATTTGAACGGATTTTTAACGATCAAAACTTTTATGGTGTTAATGTAACAATACCACATAAGATCAATGTGCTACCTTATCTTCAGGAGCTATCTCCTGAGGCCCAAGCTATTCAAGCGGTCAACTGTATTCAGATTAAACATATGCCGTCAGGACCTTACTTAAAAGGCTTCAATACGGATGTTTACGGCTTTAAAGAATCGCTGAAACCACTGCTGGAAGAGCAACATACAAAAGCATTGATTCTAGGCAATGGGGGTGCGGCGAAAGCTGTGGAGTATGCATTAAATGAACTTGGAATTACTTATAAATTTGTTAGCCGGAATAAAAGTGAAAATAATCTGATCTACAGCGAACTTGATGCCGACATCCTCAATGAACATTATATTATTATTAACTGTTCGCCTGTTGGGACTTTCCCTAATATTGAAGATGCACCCAATATTCCCTATGAATATATTGGCAATAAGCATTTATTATACGATCTTGTTTATAATCCAGCAGAAACCGCATTTCTTAAAAAAGGGAAAAACAATGGTGCAAAAATTAAGAATGGGCTGGAAATGCTTGAGCTTCAGGCAGAAAAAAATTGGGAAATTTGGAATGAATTGTAATTACAATTATTCATTCACAGTGGCCTTATAGAAGATCAGTTGAATACTTTACATTCGAAATAAAACTTTATTTTTACAAATTATGTTGCAGATCAAGACTTTTACCTTTAACCCTTACCAAGAAAATACGTACGTCATTTATGATGAACAAAAAAACTGTGTCATCATTGATCCCGGCATGTATGGACCTGCTGATGAAAGAACGTTGACAGACTTCATTGAGCAAAATAGTTTAAATCCAAAGATCTTATTAAATACACATTGTCACATTGACCATGTGCTAGGTAATAGATTTATATTTGACACTTACGGTCTTTATCCCCAGTTTCATGAGGGAGAACTTCCGGTATTGATCGAGGTACAGAACTATGCTCCACAAATGGGTTTCAGGTATGATATCTCCCCGATTGGAGAAACATTTCTTACTGAAGAAAATGTGATAAAGATTGGTGATCATGAATTGAAAATTATATTTGCTCCTGGTCATTCCCCTGCTCATTTATGCTTTTATAGTGAGCCGCAAAAATTTCTGATTGGCGGCGATGTTTTATTTAAAAACAGCATTGGTAGAACAGATCTTCCAGGAGGTAACCATGATTTGTTATTAAAGAATATCAAGGAAAAAATATATATACTTCCCGATGAAGTTACTATTTATCCTGGGCATGGACCGACTACGACCATCGGTTTTGAAAAAGCGACCAATCCATTTATTAGAGGCTAATCACAATGAACCTACCATACCTTTTTGCTAAAAGATACTTATTTTCAAAAAAATCTGTTAATGCGATCAACATTATATCAGGTATTAGCATCGTTGGCGTTATGGTAAGCAGTGCAGCACTCATTATCTTACTTTCTTCTTTTAACGGTATGGAAAACCTGATAATTTCTATGTACAGCCAGTTTGTGCCAGAAATAAAGATAGAACCTGCCCAAGGAAAGCTGTTTGATGCTAATCAACCTCCTATCCTTGCGTTAAAGAAAGATTCCAATGTAATCGATTACACCGAAGTACTGCAGGAAAAGGTACTATTGGAATACGATAACCGCCAGTATATTGGTACTATTAAAGGTATTCAGGCAAATTCAATAGACCATAAAAGCAAAGATAGTTTATTAATAAGTGGAAGTTATACCTTGCAAACTGACAGTATTCCATCTGCGGTTATTGGAGCAGGTGTTCAAGCAAACTTGGGCGTATCTATTCACAGTGGCCTCCGTAATATTGATGTATATTCACCTAGAAAGGGGGCTAAAAATGCAGCAAATCCTGCCGATGAATTTAATATCAGATCTATACAGCCAAAAGGAATATTAAAAAGTCAACAAGATTTTGACAATTTAATTATCACCCCAATTTCATTTGCACAAGAAGTGCTTGGAGAATATGATCGCGTTTCAGCAATTGAATTTTATGTAAAAGACAAAGCAAATCTTCAACATTTCAAAAAGAAACTACAGACGGATCTTGGAGAAAAATATATTGTAAAAAACAGAGAAGAACAAAATCCGACTCTTTATAAAAATGTTCGCGTTGAAAGATGGGCCGTATTTTTTATTTTGACATTGATCAGTATAATTGCCCTTTTCAATATTGTAGGATCCTTAACCATGCTCGTACTAGATAAAAAAGAAGATATGAACATCTTAAAGAATCTCGGTGCTAACAGCTCGTTAATACAAAGAATATTTTTCTATGAAGGACTAATGATATCCTTAGTGGGTTGTGTAACGGGCTTGCTAATTGGTTACATCTTTTGTTATTTACAAATAAACTATGGTATCATAAAAGTGGAAGAGGGAGCTAATATGTTAATTGACAGCTACCCCATTGCAATCCGTTGGACAGACTTTGTCATCGTCTTCTTTACCATAACAAGTATAGCCGGATTAATTGCCTATTTTACTTCGAAAATAAGTGTACTGGAATTAAATAAATTAGAAGCGACAGAATAAAGGATAGTTACTTCCCTTTTTTCCCTTTGGAAATTTGTTGAATTAAGCTGCCCCAAGCAAAAGGGTTTAATAGAGGATTCGCATACCGCTGATTAATAACTTTATTATTCATACTGCGATGATTATCATTTACATTATAATTATGCATCTCATCGGCAGTTCGAGGTACTCTAGCTGCCAAAGCATCTAAAGATTCCTTCGACAAATTTCGCTTCGCACGAATAATATTGTCTGAATCAACCTCCAGATTCATAAATGCAATGTTAAATTCCTCAATACTTGCCCAAGGATAAGGTGTCACCATCGGTAACTCCGTAATCAGATTTTTCATAACGATCGCCGTAGACAAACGATCACCCTGAATATTTGGAATAACATACATTAAGGTCTCATAACCGACAGATGTAAAACGAAGCGTGTCTCCGACATGCGCTACAAAAGAGAAAAAGCCCTCGTTATTGGCCATATAGGCTTCATTGCGAAAGCTTTCATTCGTTATAGTTGTATAGCCCACAGGAAGACCAGAGCTAATCGTTTCTACAATACCACTAAACTGCAAGATTTTGCGCTCTTGTGAATATGAAGCATACCCCGAGAGAATGAAAAATAGAACAAAAATAAAGTGGTAGTTGAATTTCATAGCACAAATCTAAGACATTAACAGTTACACTGCTGTTAAATTGTGTTAATTAAAGCGGTCAATTATAATGCCTTAGGTGTCGGCAAACTAGCATTAGGGTCATTCATGTCCGTAATATTAATCGCTTCCACAGCAGTAATTTCAGGTACAGCCTTTCTAATAGCTTGTTCAAGACCAGCCTTAAAAGTCATAATACTCATAGAGCATGAAGCACATGCCCCTAATAATTTCAAACGAACAACATTATCTGCAGTGATTTCTTCCACACTAACATCACCACCATCAGTTTCCAAATACGGTCTAATTGTATCCAATGCTTGTTCAACTCTTTCTTTTAATGTCATACTAAAAACAATTTGAATGTAAATATAATCAAAATTTACTAAAATGATAAGAAGACTATCCGATTGATACTGTTTTTAAACAAGCAAATGACAATAGTATAAACATTCTAGAATTTATGGTTAAAAAAAGTTAATATGATTAAATTCATTGTATAGCTTCCAATATTGCACTATATTGCAACATAAAAATTTAATTGATTAGTATTACAAATTCACTTATCTTTGTAAAATGTTTTTAAATAGGCGTATAGCGGCTTTATGTGCCGGAATTTTGTTATTGGTATCGTTCAGTAGCTGTAAGAGTAAGTTTGAGAAGTTGCGAGCAAGCAATAATATCGCTCAGAAGTACGAAGAAGCGGTAAAACTATACGAAAACAAAAAATATAGCAAGGCTTTAATATTGTTCGAAGATTTAAGAACTAAATTTAGAGGACAGGCCGAAGCAGAAAATTTATATTATTTCACAGCTTTTGCAAGCTACAGACTAAAGGATTACACCTCTGCACGTTATCATTTTAAAGATTTCGCAGATGTTTATCCCAATAGTCCTAGAGCCGAAGAATGTCGTTTTATGTCTGCATATTGTTATTATCTAGATTCTCCAAAATCAAGTCTTGACCAAGAGAATACAAGGAAAGCAATCGATGCACTACAGTTATTTGTCAATTTGTATCCTGAATCTGAAAGGGCAAAAGAAGCTGGTGAATTAATTCAAAAGCTGCGTGATAAATTAGAGCTTAAAGCATTTTCAAATGCTAGGTTGCTCTATGACATGGGATTAAACGATGACTATAGAGCTGCTGTGATTGCATTGCAAAATGTATTGAAAGCCTATCCTGATACCAAGTATGCAGAAGAAATTGAGTACCTTACGGTAAAGTCTCAGTATAAACTTGCAACTCAGAGTAGTCCTGTCAAGCAAGCAGATCGCTTTTCTGAAGTTATTGACTATTATCGCTCTTTTGCAATGTCATTCCCGAATAGCAAATATATGAAGGAAGTTGAATCTCTTCGTGATAGCGCCGAGAAAAAAATGAAAACTGCGGCGACCTACATGGCAACTGTTAATAAAGCTATAGCCGAACAAGAAAAAGAAAGAAAAGCAGCAATAGCCGCTAAAGAAAATAAAGATAATAAAGATAATACCCAAAAAAATGAGTCAAAAAAATAACAGCACTGTAGCAACTTCAACTGTAACTCGTGATTTAAGACAATTAGACACCGTTACCGACAATATTTATGAGTCAATCGTAGTGATCAGCAAACGTGCTAATCAAATTTCTGTTGACATCAAAGAGGAGTTGAATAGCAAACTTGCAGAATTTGCTACTAACAATGATAACTTAGAAGAGGTATTCGAAAACCGTGAGCAAATTGAAATCTCAAAACACTATGAGCGTATGCCAAAAGCTACACTTATTGCGATTGATGAATTCTTACACGATAAGGTTTATTTCAGAAATCCCGCTAAAGAGCAAGAATAATTTGCTTTATCTCAGTTGATATGAGCTTAGCTAAAAAAAATATTGTGATTGCTGTATGCGGTAGTATTGCCGCATACAAAATTGCACATTTGACTAGACTGCTAGTTAAAGAAAAAGCGAATGTTCAGATCATTATGACAAAAGAAGCGGCTGAATTTATTACCCCACTCACGTTGTCAACCCTTTCAAATAACCCCGTTTTAATCGATTATTTCGATCCTAAAACAGGGGAATGGAATAATCATGTCCATATCGGATTACAAGCTGATCTGATACTGGTTGCACCAGCAACTGCCAATACTATTGGAAAACTCGCAAATGGAATCTGTGATAGCTTGTTAACTGCGGTCTACCTATCTGCAAAATGTCCTGTGTTTATAGCTCCTGCGATGGATCTAGACATGTGGAAACATCCCTCGACTCAAAACAATATCCGCTTAGTCCAATCCTATGGAAACAGAATAATTCATCCCGGTAATGGAGAACTAGCTAGCGGCTTAATTGGAGAAGGAAGACTTGCAGAACCTGAAGAAATTTTAGATTTTATTACGCAAAGCTTTTCTCCTCAACTCCCTTTAAGCGGAAGGAATGCATTAGTCACTGCTGGACCTACATATGAAGCGATAGACCCTGTACGATTTATTGGGAATCATTCTAGTGGAAAAATGGGCTATGCTTTAGCAAAACAGCTTGTAGCTCTTGGTGCTAAGGTAACCTTAATCAGTGGACCTACCGCTTTAGATGCCCCGCAAAACGTAGATCGTATTCAAGTTACTTCTGCACATGAAATGCTTGAAGCTGTCGTACAACATTTTTCACAATCAGACATTATTGTTATGAGTGCTGCTGTTGCGGATTATACTCCGATCGAAGTTGCTTCGCAGAAAATAAAAAAGAAAGAAGATCAATTCTCCATTGCACTCAAGAAAACGACAGATATTCTAGCATCTATCGGAACTAAGAAAACAGAAAAACAGCTCTTAATCGGCTTTGCTTTAGAAACAAATAACGAAGTTGAGCATGCAAAAGATAAATTAATGCGTAAAAACCTGGATTTCATTGTCTTAAATTCAATGCAGGATAAAGGAGCAGGTTTTGCAACAGATACCAATAAAGTAACTGTAATTGACCGTTTTCAGCATATTCAAGAATTTACATTAAAATCAAAAGAAGATGTTGCAAAAGATATTTGTCAACTGATCGTACAACACCCTATTTTAACTCAAAAATAGTACTATTAACTATAGCTTCTCCTCAAAAGCTGAACAAGATACTATTCCATCATAATTAAAACTGATCAGATATTGCACGATCTCTTACCAAGCTGTTCCCTGTTAGATCACCCCATCATAAAACAAATAACAGTTTTCTAAATATTTTCCAAGAGCCTTTTTCATTCAAGAAAAGATTAAAATAGATGAAGGCACTCTTTCATAATTAACGTATTTTTGTGCTATGAAAGATTTCAAAAAATATTATATAATACCTGCAGAGCCAGAAGAAATATACCTAGCACTGACGACGGACATTACCATACGTCTTTGGACAGGTGATTTAGTAGAAATCGATCCTGTTATCGGTGGTGAGTTCTCGATGTGGGATGGTGCTATCACAGGAAAATTTATCGATTTGGTTCCCAATAAAACGATTGTTCAGCAATGGTATTTTGGAGAAGAAGAGGCTGATTCCATTGTTACCATCAAACTACATGAACACAAAAAAGGAACTTCAGTCGAGATAAACCACGTCAATATACCTGATGAAGCTTATGATGATATTGTTGATGGATGGGATGATCCATACATGAGCTCTTTATTAGACTTCTATACAGAAGATGGACGTTAAGAGCCCTTTTAAGGCTCTTAGCTTATTTATAAAAGAGTTAGAGGTCTAAGTTACCGACTAATTCTTTTAAACCTATCTCAGACAGCTTAGCCTGATAGCTAGCCTCTTTAAGCCTGCTCATAGCATTTACATAGTTTTCTTGAGCATCTCTAAATTCAACTGCACTTATCGTACCTATCTTATACTTGTCTAAAGTTATATTTAAATTTTGCTTTGCGATTTTTTCATTTCGCTCTTCCAGTTTAGCTAAGCTGATATTTGTCACATAGCTTTGATATGCTTTCAAAATAGTGGCATTAATGAGTTCTTTGGATCTCTCAATTTGAATCGAGGCTTTTTCCACCATTTGTTTAGCCACTCGCTCACTCCTCCGTTGATTAAAACCATCAAAAATATTCATCGATGCCGTTACACCATAAGTCAAACCTCTTGCATTAGATTGAGAAACAAATCCCAAACTAGATTCTGATGACGAAAAGTTATAGCCAGAATTAAGACGAACAACAGGTAAGCGTTTCGAGCGGACATCCTTTTGCTCCAGCTCGGCCAAACGTTTATCCAATTTGATTAATTGAAGCTCGATGTTTTGATTAGTAGCCTGTTCTAATAAAGCATTAATTTCCAAATTCTCATTGAATTGAAACTCATATTGAACCTCAAAATCTATCGTTAAATCCCGAGCCATCAATCTATTTAACTCCGTTTTCAAATTGGCAATAGTTTCCAATTTTTTTAATCGCAAGGATTGGTCCGCATTTAAGTTCACCTGTACATTGAGAACTTCCAATTTAGAAGCTTTTCCAATTTGAAAACGATTTTCTGCCGTTTTTAAACGATCAGTGGAAATAACTATTGAAGAATCTATGGTGTGCAAAAGATTCTCTTCCAGAACAATTGTATAATACATATTCAGCACATCGCCAACAGTTGTTAAAATGATCGATTTCAACTCGAGGTCACCCCTTGCTTTCAGTTGATTCAATTTCTCGTACCGCGCAAACATACCAAAGCCATCAAAAATGGTCCAGCCTAAACTAACACCATAATTCATGCTGTTATTTTTTGCGTTTTCCAACTCTCTCACCTCACCTGTACTTTGTGTTTGCTTGGAATTCTGATTACTGTTGCTCTGGCTAAAATTTGCAGTAATATTTGGTAAGATTCCAGCATTCCCATATGTTGCATTTTCCTTAGCGATGATCACATCCTTCTTTGTCAGCAATACATCAAAGTTATTTTCCATAGCTATAGCAACTGCATCGTGAGCAGTAAGTACATTTTGTGAGAAAGCACTGCCTACAGGAATAAAAAGCAAGGCTAGTAGATAAAAAATCTTATTCATATTAATCTTCAATATTCGTCAGTTCAGGATTGTGTTTCTTTATTCTAGACCACATTAAATAGATTGCAGGAATCACAAATAAAGTCAATACGAGTGAAAACATAGTTCCTCCTACGATAACAACGCCCATTCCTATACGACTTGTAGAGGCTGCTCCCAATGACAAGGCAATCGGCAAGGCTCCAAGCGCGATTGCTAAAGACGTCATTAAAATCGGGCGTAATCTCCCAGCAGAAGCCTCAACAATTGCATCATATTTAGATTTCCCCTCTTCTCTTAACTGATTGGCAAATTCTACAATTAGAATACCATTTTTCGTTACCAGTCCAATCAACATAATCGTTCCAATCTGACTAAATATATTCCAAGACTGACCAAATAACCAAAGTGAAAATAATGCTCCCGCAACGGCTAGTGGTACTGTAATAATAATGACGAAAGGATCAATAAAACTTTCGAATTGCGCTGCTAAAATCAAATAAATTAAAAGTAAAGCCAAACCAAAGGCAAACATTGTATTGGATCCACTCTCTTTAAAATCTCTCGACTCACCACCTAAATCTGTCGTAAAAGTCTCATCCAGTACCTTGGCTTTAATCCGGTCCATTGCTTCTATTCCTTCTCCTAAACTCTTTCCTGGGGCTAAACCAGCAGAAACAGTAGCAGACATGTAGCGATTATTATGATAGAGCTGAGGAGGGCTGCTCCGTTCCTCAATCTTTACAATATTATCCAGCTGAATCAATTGTCCATCCTTGTTCTTAACAAAGATCGAGGCAAGGTCGAGTGGCGTACTCGTATCTTTTTTATCAAACTGACCAATAACTTGGTACTGACGCCCATTCATCATAAAATACCCAAATCGCTGTCCAGAAAGAGACATTTGTAATGTTTGAGCAACATCTAATATAGAAACACCTAAACTTAAGGCCTTTTCACGGTCAATATTGACATAAAGCTCAGGTTTATTGAATTTCAAATTAACATCAGAGATTGAAAAAGTTGGATCATCATTCACCGCGTCCATAAATTCAGGTATTTTCTCTTCCAACTTCTGAAAATTAGGAGCCTGTATAATATATTGAACAGGTAGCCCCCCTCGTCTATTCACAGAGATAGTCGGTTGTTCCATAACTGAAACCTTAGCTTCAGAAGAAGATCGCGTTAAACGAGACAAATCACGTGCTATTTCCGCCTGCGTACGCTCTCGGTCCTCCTGCTGTACAAGACCAAGACGAATCATACCACTATTAGCCGCGGCTGACCCAAATCCGGGAGAAGTAATCACCAAACTGACATCTTTTTCAGGAACTGAATCATTGACAAGAGTTGTTAATTCAGTCATAAAACGATCCATATAATCATAAGATACACCCTCAGGAGCAGTGACTCGCACTGTCAGATAGCTTCTATCATCATAGGGAGCCGTTTCCTTTGGTAATAAGCTAAAGAAAAGATAAATAAGACCAAAACAAGCTAAAACAATTGGATAACTGATCCATTTCTTTTTCAAAAATTTTATCAGAGAACTTGCATATCCATCTGTTAGCGCCACAAAATAAGGTTCTGTCCGATCATAAAATTTAGTTTTCTTCTGTTCTCCGCCCTTCATTAAATAAGCATTCAACATCGGAGTCAATGTTAAGGAGACAAATGCTGAGATAAGTACAGCAGCTCCAATAACGATTCCGAACTCCCTAAAAAGCCGACCTACGAATCCCTCTAAAAAAACCACAGGTAAGAATACAGCGGCAAGTGTAATAGAAATCGATATAACAGCAAAGAAAATTTCATTAGAACCTTTAATAGCCGCCTGAATAGGAGACATACCTTCTTCCACTTTCTTAAATATATTTTCTGTGACGACGATACCATCATCAACAACAAGTCCTGTGGCAAGAACGATCGCTAATAACGTTAACACATTAATCGAGAACCCACAGAGATACATCACAAAAAATGTAGCAATTAATGAAACAGGTATATCAATTAAAGGTCGAAATGCAATCGACCAATCCCGAAAGAATAGGAAAATGATGAGGACCACCAGTACAACAGAAATCAATAATGTTTCCGCGACTTCTAGAACAGCACGCTTAACAAAAAGCGTATTATCAAGTGCTATTTTCATGACAATATCATCAGGGAGGTCCTTTTTCAACTGATCAAATTCCTTGTAGAAACTTTTTGCAATTTCCAGATAATTCGTGCCGGGCTGTGGGATCACAGCCATACTCAACATGGGTAATCCTGAGTCAGACATTTTAGTTTCGAAATTTTCAGCCTCTAGCGCAGCTTTCCCAACATCACTCAGACGGATAATACTATTTCCTGTCGATTTAATAATAATATTATTAAACTCTTCTTCCGAAGCCAAGTTACCGATGGTTTTTACTGTCAGCTCCGTGTTAGAACCCGTTAATTTACCAGAAGGTAATTCAACATTCTGTAGGTTTAAAGCAGATCGCACATCCAGAACAGTAACACCATAAGAATTCAATTTGACTGGATCTAGCCAAAGTCGCATAGCATATTTCTTCTGCCCCCAGATTTGTACCGAACTAACCCCTGGAATTGTTTGAAGACGCTGTGAAATCGTATTTTCAGCATAATCAGACAATTCCAAAATATTCTTTTCAGAACTTTGCACTGTCATGGTAATAATAGGTTCAGAGTCTGCATCAGCTTTTGATACCACAGGTGCTGCATCAATATCCTGAGGTAGACTTCGAACAGCCTGTGACACCTTATCGCGCACATCATTTGCCGCTTCCTCTAGGTTTTTACCTAGATTAAATTCCACCGTTATATTACTAGTACCTTGATTACTCGATGAGGAAATATTTCGGATCCCATCGATGGAATTAATAGCCTTCTCCAAAGGTTCCGTAATCTGAGACTCGATAATATCGGCATTAGCACCAGCGTAACTTGTCCTAACCGATATTTGAGCCGGGTCAATAGAAGGGAATTCTCGTACACCCAAGTAGGAATAACCAATGATACCAAATAAGATCAACATCAAATTCAGTACAATAGTTAATACTGGGCGTTTAATACTTGTTGTAGATAAACTCATATAACACGATTAACGTAATGTAACCTTCACTTTAACATCATTCTTCAGCGACATTACTCCTGTAGTCAAAACAGTATCACCGTTCATTAAACCAGACAATACATTCACCTTATCCTTAGTTCTTCCTCCTGTTTCTACAATCACCTCTCTTGCTTTCCCGTCTTTTACAACAAATACTTTCTTTCCATTCTGTATAGGAATTAGTGCTTCGGAAGGAACCATTAAAGCATCATCAATGCTCTCCAGTGGTAAGATCACATTCACAAAGACACCAGGAACAAATTTATTATTTGAATTATCAGCACGAGCTTTTATTAGTAAAGTTCGAGTTGTCAAATCAACAGCAGGATCAATAGCAAAAATTTCTGCTGCAAAAACCTCCTTAGATTCAGGAATTGTAAATGAAATCTTTTTACCCACCGACACTCTGCTTACATACTTTTCTGGGATCGCAAATGATAATTTAACACGATCTGACTTTACAAGTTTCGCAATAGGGGTAGTAGGAGTGATATATGCGCCTTTAGATACAGATCGCAAACCAATTATTCCAGAAAATGGTGCCCGTATGTATGTTTTAGATAATTGTGCTTCGATATATGCGATTTGCGATTTCGCCGTTCTATAATCAGCACTTGCAATATCATACTCCTCTTGACTAATCGCCTCTTTCTCCAGTAGCAGTTTTGCTCTTCGTTCATTTTCCGAAGTCAATTGCGTTCTTGTTTTAGCTTGCTCTAATTGTGCTAATAAATCTGAGGCAACGATTTTCACAAGTATAGCACCTTTGTTTACGCGACTTCCTTCAGAAAAATTTAATTGATCTATTAATCCAGAAACCTCAGAACGAATTTCCACTTGTTCATCTGGTTCAATGGTACCTGTCAGATTAAGGTTATCAGCGAACGATTCAGCAAAAATAACAGCACCATATACAGACATGGTAGCCGCTTTTCCTTTTCCGGCTGTCGGAACTTCATTCTTCTCTTTATTTGTCGTTATTCTTTGCCAGATCAAGTATCCAAATACAAGAATTAGTAGCGCAATGACAATATATTTAATTTTCATAATCCAGTATAACATATAGAAATGCGTAAAATACATTTCAATATTCAAGTTTATAAAAATTTAACGACTAAATAAGTAGAACTTCGTAATATTGTTATGATAATAAAAGAATAAATAATACCATTATAAATTCCAATTGTACAATTACAGATCTATAAAAAAGCATTATACAGCAAAAAGCCTCTAGAATATAATTCTAGAGGCTTTGTATAAAAAAAGGCATCGACCTACTCTCCCACCTGTTACGGCAATACCATCGGCTCTGGCGGGCTTGACTTCTCTGTTCGGAATGGGAAGAGGTAGACACCGCCGATATAGACACCTAAAATATTTTGAATCAACAATGTTGATGTAAACAAATCAGATTAAAGCAAAATAGCCTTGTTAAAAGGCTATTCTGTATAAAAAAAGGCACCGACCTACTCTCCCACCTGTTACGGCAATACCATCGGCTCTGGCGGGCTTGACTTCTCTGTTCGGAATGGGAAGA
>NZ_SLYV01000012.1:0-245120 GCF_004342035.1 Sphingobacterium sp. JUb20
AACTAACTAACTAACTAACTAACTAACTAACTAACTAACTAACTAACTAACTAACTAACTAACTAACTAACTAACTAACTAACTAACTAACTAACCAAACTACCGAACAATCTGTTTCATATTTCGTGGCAACTCATGATTCAAATCAATGAGATAACCATTGATAACAGCGTATTGAATTTCTTCATTCTTCTTTAAGAAAAAATTTGCTTCTTTACCAAGACTTAATGTTCTGATCGTACTCAACTTGCTTTTAGATAGTACATTGATGGTTAAATGATGTAGTACTTTGGGCTCGGATGCATTTATCTTTACACCGGCATATCCTTGCTTCAGTAATGCTTTTATATCAACGTTTTCAAGATCACTCAGGCGATAAAATTCCTTTTCGTAAACTTTAGCTTCTACAAATTCGAAATCTGTCAGATCCAGATCATCGTACCCATAAAAGTCATGAAGATCTCCAATGTCTTCAATATATCCTTTTGTATAGTAATCTTCCCCCTCGGTA
Organism: Sphingobacterium sp. JUb20; assembly: GCF_004342035.1. Classification (NCBI taxonomy): domain Bacteria; kingdom Pseudomonadati; phylum Bacteroidota; class Sphingobacteriia; order Sphingobacteriales; family Sphingobacteriaceae; genus Sphingobacterium; species Sphingobacterium sp. JUb20. The sequence continues at coordinate 512 of NZ_SLYV01000012.1, forward strand.
ATCTCATCTCTTCGGATAGCAATATCTACTTTCAGAGGAAGACCATGTGATATTGTGGTCACCCGACGAAGGATCACATCGTGCAGCTGCGAGGCGTTGAATGGTATCTGCTGGTATTCTGAGATTGAAAATTGCTGATAACTGTCCTGGGCGATTTGCAGTAAGGAATTAAGAATCAGAATAAAATTCAATTTTCTAATTTCCTGTTTTTCCGGATCTCCAGCAAAAGCTCCTGATTCGATCAGTATGGTGCTTGCACCCCATTGCTGAAAGCTATCTCCAAATGCTCTTGGTGAGTGTTCATCATCATATTTGGCAATGGCTCCTGGGATATAGTCTTGAAGCAGCTGATTCATACCAGCTATGATCTTCATTGCATTACCACGCACTTCATTGACTTCGCGCTCCCAATTATATGCTGGTGCTAAAAGGGAAATGGTAACCGGAGTTTTAGTTCCCGGAACGTTATAATAGATATTCTGATCATGTAGATTAAAGCCAAATTGTGGTTTGATCATTTCTGCCTGATTTCTTAATAGCTTACCTTCTGGTGTTGCGGTATCTCTGGCATCCCGATTCAGATCAATGTGCTGCGCATTTCTTCTTGTATAGATTTCAGCTCCATCTGGGTTGAGCATAGGGATAAAATGCACTTCTAAGTTTGATTTTAATATTTCCCTTAAGCTTTGAAATCTGCTATCTTTTCCTTCAAGAAAATTAAACAGGTCAAAAAGGGCCATGGTTGCGGTCGGTTCATCGCCATGCATCTGCGACCACAGCATTACTTTCTTTTTTCCCTGACCGTAGGTTAATTTATAGATCGATCTTTTTTGAACTGACAGTCCGATCTGATCAATCTTTAGGGTTGATGCCTCCTGATGCTTATTGATGAGATCGACTACAGTCGAATGTTTAAATCTACGTTTTGTTAACGTGGTTTCTTTATAGGATGAATAGGCTTCATCAAAATCATTTTTATTTAAATTCATGGTTTGGGCAGAAATTGTAATTCCCGAAGTAACGAAGATCAAAAAGAAGATAATTTTCATCAGGGGGATAATTTTCATCGATTTAATCTTTTAGTACTTTCTCTAAAAGTGTAATGGTTCCTTTGTCGGCATCTATTTTGACCTGTGCTCCTACCGGTAATATAAATTGATTGGCAATATGTCCGATCATGGCTCCTGAATAAGCAGGAATCCCGAGCGGTTTGATATAATCGTTCAATACCTGTTCGAGCGTAAGAGAACCATAACCTCCTGCTGGCCCACAGTCCGTACACTTACCAAAGACGAAACCTTTGATCTGATCCAAAATTCCTGCTAATTTTAATTGACAGAACATCCGGTCCACGCGCTCTATATTTTCATCTACTTCTTCTAGGAAGAGTATGGCATTTTTAAAATCTGGCAAATAGGCTGACCCGCATAACCCACTGAGCAATGTCAGGTTTCCTCCTAGTAGTGTACCTGTTGCTTGTCCTGAGTTTAAGGTCGTGATCCGCTCTTTGTACTGGATAAAGTTATCGCCTTTTTCTGTTGGGTTTGCAAATTGTGTCGGCTGATTAAGGAAAAATTGATTTTCAAAATTTTTAGCAACGGTATTACTCCATGTACTGATACCGACTGCGCCGTGAAAGGATATTAAACCGGTCTTTTTATAGAAGGCCATGATCAGTGCAGTAATATCGCTATAACCTAATAATACTTTGGGGTTATTGGCGATGAGTTGATAATCAATATGTGGTAATAAACGGGATGCTCCTGCTCCTCCGCGTATACAGACAATCGCTTTCACTTCTTTGTCTGCAAACATGCTGTGGATATCGGCTAGGCGCTCTTCATCTTTTCCTGCAAAATTACCATATCTACTTCGGATATGTTTTCCTTCTTTGATTTTGAAACCAAAGTTTTCAAAAATTTCGCGGGTCATAACAATGGCTTCTTCGGTATCAATAACTCCCGCAGGAGCTATTAATCCGATGGTATCTCCTTTGCGCAATACTTGAGCTAGTAATTTCTTTTGATCTGCTTTTGTTTCAAAGAAATCTTCCTTTGCAAATGATAGTGCAGGTATTCCTGTTGCGACTAAGCCTAAGGATTTTAAAAATGTTCTTTTATCCATAGTCCTGGATGATCATGATTATCTGTTAAATAATAAACGTCTACCAGAGCCGTACTCGATCAAGCTCCCTTTGGAATAGGCTAATTGTCCTGATACAATGGTGTGCTCGATAGAAGATTTAAAGGTATGATCTTCAAATGGAGACCAGCCACATTTTGACAGTATATTTGATTTTGTAACAGTATAAGGTTTATTTAAATCTACCAGTACTAAATCTGCCCAATAGCCTTCACGAATAAATCCACGTTCCTCAATCTGGAAGCAAATTGCTGTATTGTGTGCTGACTTTTGAACGATCTGCTCTAAAGTGATCTTGCCCTCATGGTACATGTCCAATAAAGCTTGTAATGCATGCTGTACCAATGGCCCTCCAGATGGTGCTGCGCTATAAGCTTGTGTCTTTTCAGCAATGGTATGTGGGGCATGATCGGTAGCAATTACATCGATATGTCCATCCAATACCGCTTTTACAATGGCATCTCTATCATCTGCTGTTTTAACAGCTGGATTCCATTTGATAAAATTACCTTTTGTCTTGTAATCGACATCGGAGAACCACATATGGTGAATACATGCTTCAGCTGTAATTAATTTTTCTGCCAATGGAATGTCATTTCTGAATAGTCCGATTTCTTTAGCAGTAGAGATGTGCAGAATATGTAAGCGGGTATTGTTCTTTTTCGCTAATTCTACAGCTTTGGAGGATGAGATGTAGCAAGCTTCTGCCGAACGAATAAGGGGATGCATATCTATTGTCAATCCTGCTTCGCCATATTTCTCTTTATATATAGCAAGGTTTTCCTGGATAGTGGCTTCATCTTCGCAGTGTGTGGCTACTAATGTGGGCGAGTTAGCAAATATCTGTTCCAATGCACGCTCATTGTCTACCAACATATTACCAGTTGATGATCCCATGAATACTTTGACACCACAGACATCACGAGGGTTTGTTTTGAGTACTTCTTCCAGATTATCATTGGCTGCACCCATAAAAAATGAGTAGTTGGCTAAAGCATTTTGAGAGGCGATATCGTACTTATCTTGTAACAAAGATTGTGTTAAAGTATTGGGTACTGTATTGGGCATCTCCATAAATGATGTTGTACCTCCCGCCACTGCGGCACGGCTTTCATGCCAGATATCAGCTTTGTGCGTCAATCCTGGTTCACGAAAGTGTACTTGATCGTCAATTAATCCGGGTAAAAGGTGTAATCCTTCGGCATTAATCTCTCTATCGGCAGGGTGGTTAATCTCTGCGGCGATCATCTCGATACGGCCATTACTGATATAGACATCTGAAGTGGTAATCTTCCCTTCATTAACGATTTGTGCAGATTTTATAAGTATTGTTGACATGGATGATGGTAATGTTTAATATGATATACAAATATAAGCATTTGAATATTTACAGCCTAAAAATACACAATTGGATGCTTGCTTGCATATTTTATGAGTTTGAAATACTATTAAATTTTTGTATATTAAGTTGCTTTACCCTTTAATAGGGATAGCCCTATTATGATACAAGATCATATTATGTTATAATCAATTTTCCTAAATCGGATTTGTTAAACAAAACTATTCGCTCATTAAACAATTCATCTAACAATGGAAATAAACATGTTGTATTTACTTTCTTTTATCTTAATATTGATCGGACTTATTATTAATAAAGAGAATGCGAAGTACTTATTAAGTGGATACAATATGCTTCCTGAGAAGGAACGTAATCATTTTGATCTCGTTAATTTTCTTAAATTTTTTAAAAGATCTTTCCTCCTTTTGGGTGTATCGTATCTGATTATTGGTTTACTGATTTCTGCCTGTGTTAAGAACCCGCTAATTTTTATCATTTATAGTGTTTTGTTTCCCTTAATTGGTGTATTTTTTATTATTTATAAATCTATTGGTTATTATAAACCTAACAAATGGTCTTGGGCTATATTGACATTTGGCTTGATGATCATCATCGCGATTATGGCGGGTATCGGTATTGGGTTGGCTGAGGTTAACGTTACTATTAAAGGAAATAAAATATATACTTCTGGTCCATATGCTATTGCTATTGATCGTAATCAAATAAAAGCTATTACTATTGAAAAAATGCCCACTATTGTGGGTAAGATTGAGGGTTTTGAAATGGGAAAGGTTAGAAAAGGTATTTTTAAGCTTTCTGATGGCGGGAACGCAACGATTCTGAGTAACGGAAAAGATAGTTGTTTTATTATCCTGACTATCGAACGGAATACCTATATCCTGGACTATCGCGCTAATCTTAAGAATAAATTGTTCGAGAAGATCGAACGTTAATTGTTTAAATGGGATTTAGAAACTGATTTTTTACAGAAAAGGGCTGTATCATGATGATACAGCCCTTTTCTGTTATGATATTTCTGTAATTTCTAAGCTACATCAAATTTGTATCCAACACCTTTAACGGTGGTTACATAATCTTCACCAATTTTTTCTCTAAGCTTTCTGATGTGTACATCTATTGTTCTGTTGGTAACAACAACTGAATCTTCCCAAATGCTTTTCAAAATTTGTTCTCTTGTAAAAACTTTATTTGGTTTTGATGCCAATAAGTACATCAATTCAAATTCTTTTTTTGCAAGTACAATTTTTTGTTCTCCACGGTACACTAAAAAAGAATCACGATCAATCACCAGATCCATAATCTCTAATTTATCTTGTGATCGTGCTGCTTCTTCCGAGACATTTCTTCTTAGAATGGCATTAATACGGCTCATCAAAGCACGAGGCTTGATAGGCTTTGCAATATAATCATCGGCTCCAACATGGAAACCTGCAATCTCAGAATACTCCTCACTTCTAGCCGTTAAAAACACCATAAATGTATTTTTAAACTCTGGCATGGCACGCATTAGTCGGCAAGCTTCGATACCATCCATTTTAGGCATCATAACATCCAAAATAATAAGATCTGGATTAATATCCTTTGCTACATTGATAGCTTCGTGACCATTCGAGGCAGTTGATACTTGATATCCTTCGCGCTTTAAATTAAAAGCAATTAATTCTAGAATATCCTGCTCGTCATCAACTACTAATATTTTTTGCTTTGCAATGCTCATCTTTTTTTTTTGCTAAATTATGAACAAAATGACAACAAAACATTAACGAAGTGTTATTAAATTGTTAAGTAACATTCCGAAAGTTAATATTTAATTTGCGCTATTTTAAAGTTTTCTTTAAAAAATCTTCCAATTCTTTACCGCGTAGGTTTTTAGCAATGATCAAGCCTTCTGGATTTAAGACATAAGAGGCCGGTATTCCTGTTATTCGATACAGACCAACAACAACGGATCCCCATGCTTTTAAATCAGATGCCTGCGTCCATTGTAACTGATCGTCTGCTATGGCACGCATCCATGGTCCGGGATTATCATCAAGAGATACTCCGAAAACGTCAAACCCTTTTCCTTTGTACTGATTATATAATTTGACAATATTCGGATTTTCTTGACGACAGGGCATACACCATGACGCCCAAAAATCCAACAACACATATTTACCTTTGAAATCTGATAACTTTATCGATTTATTGTTAGGTGTGAACGATTCAAAGTCTGGAGCTGGTTGACCTACAGCCAACTTTCTCAGTTTATTTGTTTCTTCTTTAAATTGGGTAACATAGCCATTATCTAAGAACTTATCTTTTATCTTATCGGCATAGGTTATAATTTCAGCTTCTGCAATTTCCGGATCTAGTGTACTGATGGCATAAAATCCAGCGATATCATCGTGCTGTTCAGCAAAATCTACTGCTGCTTTTGTATAGTACTGCAATTGCTCTGTAAACTTTTGTTTGTACTCACTACGCAGATTTTCAATATCATCCACATCAGCTGTGATGGATTTCTTCGCAAAATCTGCCTGTAAGGAATCGCGAACTGCATCACGTCGATTTCTCATTTTTGAGAAACTCTGAATCGATGATGACAACTCAGAGCCCTCTAATTGATAATCGTTAACATCTTTCTGAAGATCTGCCTTGAAAACAATGTCCTCTCCTGGTGAAGCAATTAAATCATAACGATTTTTACCTACACGAAGTGATAATAGACGCGCCTGACTTGTAGGTCTTTTAAATTGAAAGGCATTTTTGTCTCCAAAAAACATGGAGTCCAATTTTCTTTCGCCTTCGTATAACGATATTACTTTAATATTTCCTGGATTTTCAATTTGGCCAGAAATTGTAAACTCATCTTTATTTTTACATCCGATTAGAAATAAAAATAAACAACCCACCACTAGCAACGTCTGCTTCATCATATTCGTTTTATTTTATAAATTCTATTGCTCTATCTATCGCTGTTTGTAATCCGGCACTATTTTTTCCTCCGGCTGTCGCAAAGAACGGCTGTCCTCCACCACCACCTTGGATGTCTTTTGCCAAATCCCGGATAATATTTCCAGCATTCAAGCCTTTTGATTTTGCTAATTCATCTGAGATGACAACGGTCAAACTTGGTTTACCGTCAAAGTCAGCTCCTATTACTAAGAATAAGTTATTAACGGCTCCTTTTAATGCGTAAGCTAAGGTCTTTACAGCCTCTGCGTTTGGCAAATCAACAACTGTGGCTAAGAAATTAACATCACCTACTTGTTGTAATTTGCTTTCTAGGTCTGATTTTAACGCTAATGATTTTTCAATAATCGTTTTTTCAATTTCCTTTTTCAAAGCACTGTTTTCGTCCACAATTTTACCCATTGCAGCAACAAAGTCTTTTGGATTATTTAATAACCCTTTGATTTGGTCAACTAATTCAAAATGTTCACGGATCACTGCTGCAGATTTCGTTCCTGTAATCGCTTCGATACGACGTACACCTGCTGCAACGGCAGACTCTGATGTAATCTTAAAGAAACCGATCTGACCGGTAGCTTTAACATGCGTACCACCACATAGTTCTTTTGAAAATTGATCATCAAAAGTAATGACACGCACATAATCGCCATATTTTTCACCAAACAACGCAGTTACTCCTGAATCTAATGCTTGTTGGTAAGGAATATTGCGTTCTTCTTTCAATGCAATATTTTCACGAATCTTAGCATTGACAATATCTTCGACTTGTTTGATTTCCTCTTCTGTTACTTTAGAGAAGTGAGAAACATCAAAACGTAAAATATCATCATTTACTAAGGAACCTTTTTGATTCACATGATCGCCTAATACCTGCTTTAATGCAGCGTGCAATAAATGCGTCGCAGAGTGGTTATTCTCTGTATCTTGTCTTTTTGCCTGATCGACTTGAGCTACAAAAAGGCCTGCAAAACTTTGTGGGAGGATATCTATAAAATGTACGAACAACCCATTTTCCTTTTTTGTATCGGTTACAAATATCTTCTCACCTGTAGCTTCAGAAATCAAAACTCCAGTGTCACCGACCTGACCACCACCTTCTGCATAAAAAGGTGTGACCGATAAAACCAATTGAAATTGGTCTTTTCCTTTTGCTGAAACTTTACGGTATTTTACAATTTCTGTTTTTGCACTTAGTGTATCGTATCCAACAAATTCAAAGCCTTCATCTTCATTGACTAAAATCCAGTCTCCTGTATCAATGGCAGTTGCTGCACGTGAACGGTCTTTTTGGATCTGCAATGCTTTATTAAAACCGACCATATCAACGGAAAGATTTTTCTCTCTCGCTAGTAACTCGGTCAAGTCTATTGGAAAGCCATAAGTATCATATAATTCAAATGCAAAATCACCATCAACAGTTGTATTTGATTCAGCATAATTTTCGAAACGCTGTACTCCTGTGACTAGAGTTCTTAAGAAAGATACTTCCTCTTCTAAGATTACTTTTTGAACAAAACTTTCCTGTGCTTTCAATTCGTTAAATACACCATCAAACTGTGCCGCCAACAAAGGGACTAGCTCATTGATGAATGGTGTTTTGAAATTTAGGAAGGTATACGCATAACGCACTGCACGACGTAAAATACGACGGATTACATAACCAGCTTTATTATTAGAAGGTAGCTGACCATCGGCAATGGCAAAACTAATCGCCCGGATATGGTCTGCAACTACACGCATTGCAATATCTGTTTTCTCATCCGCACCATAAGCTATCCCGGCTTTTTGAGAGATGAACTGAATAGTAGGCTGAAAAACATCGGTATCATAGTTAGATGTTTTCCCTTGAATAGAACGTACCAAACGCTCAAAACCCATTCCTGTATCCACATGTTTTGCTGGTAAAGGTTGTAATGAACCATCTTTTAGACGGTTGAACTGCATGAAAACCAAATTCCATACTTCAATAACCTGCGGATGATCGGCATTAACAAGTGACTGTCCTGCTACTTCTTGACGTTCTTCTTGCGTACGCATATCGTAATGGATTTCGGAACATGGACCACATGGTCCTGTCTCTCCCATTTCCCAAAAATTATCTTTTTTATTTCCTAATAGAATACGATCTTCAGCGATTAAAGCTTTCCAAAAATCATAGGCTTCAGTATCCTTTGCTAGTCCTTCTGAATCATCACCTTCGAAAATCGTCACGTAAAGACGGTCTTTATCTAATTTGTATACATCAGTAAATAACTCCCAAGCCCACTGAATAGCCTCTTTTTTGAAATAATCGCCAAAGCTCCAATTGCCCAACATTTCAAATAAGGTATGGTGGTAGGTATCAATACCTACTTCTTCCAAATCATTATGCTTACCAGAAACACGTAAACAACGCTGTGTATCGGCGACACGTGGAAATTTAATGGCGGCTTCGCCTAAAAATAAATCTTTAAACTGATTCATTCCCGCGTTTGTAAACATCAATGTGGGGTCATTTTTCACCACAACTGGTGCAGATGGTACGATTTGGTGTCCTTTACTTTTGAAAAAATCCAAAAAAGCCTGACGAATTTCTCTACTTGTCATTGAAAATCTAATTGTCTAATTATGATGTTGCAAACTTACTTAAAATTGCCTCGTTATGCAATTAGACGGATGTCTTTTAGTTCATAATAATGTACTAAAAGTGTCATGAAATAAAATAAATTTTGACTATTTTTAGGAATAATTCAATTTCACTCTACAATAGGAATAAGGAAAATTAATGGTGGTGATACGTCTTATTTAAATTTGTGCTTAAAATCACTTTATTTCATTAAATTAAGCACATGTTTAGATCTTTGGAAAAAATATCTTTACAACAGTCAAAAACAAACTTAACCGATACAAAATGTGTTAAGCTACAATGATGAAATTATATCATTATTAATTAAAGAAAGTGTACGTAATAAAATTAATTACCAAACAACATGAGCAATAAAATTTTAGTCCCGATTGATTTTTCAGAGAACGCCAACACGGCTGTTCAATTTGCAATTGATTTGGCAAAAAAAAGAGGGTTTGATATTCATTTATATCATAACTATACCGTTTCGTCCAGTACTTTTGATGATGTAAACAGTGATAGTTCTGATGATAATTTCAAAGCAGATGTTTTAATGGCTGATTTAATCGAGAAACTAAAGGCCAATAATCCTACTATCGTTTTCACGTCAAAATGTGAGCGCGGCATTATTACGGAGTCCCTGTTGAAAGAAACGAAAAACACTACTTATTCGGCTATTATCATGGGTACTAAGGGTAAAACAGATGATACCAGTGTGATAGTGGGCAGTACAACATATGCTGTTAGTCAGAAAAGTAATATTCCCGTTATTGCGATCCCCTTTAATTACCAAACAAAAGATATTAAGAAAATAGGTTTATTGTCCAATTTTAAATATGCTGAATTGGATACATTAAATGAATACATCAAAATATTCGGATCTGATGTCAAAGTACAGATCATTCACGTACACTACCATTCGGAGTCTGAATCTGACATTGAGGATAAACTAGAAATTTGGAAATATCAAATCAAAAAGCACACTGAAATAACCGATGTGGATATAGAAGTAGATTCTATACAAACTGATGTAGAAGAATTGGACACTATTCCTGAGGTAATCAATGATATCATCAAAGATGAAGAAATCGATGTTGTATTGATCACGAAAACACGTAAGTCATTTTTTGAAAGATTGTTCAAAAAATCTGTCGCCAAACAAATCATTCATCATCCTATTATTCCAACATTTTTTTCTAAAGCTTAATTATTATGGGCAAAATATTAGTTCCGATCGACTTTTCTGAAAACTCGATTATTGCTGCACGATACGCAAGAGAAATTGCTCTTGAAAATCAAGATGAACTTGTTTTCTTACATGTTTACACCCGACATGTAAACAAATACGCCAATTTTATGGTCCATGGGGAACACATTGTTGATCCAACTATAAAGGAATCTGAGGAACAACTCAATCAACTTGTCGGCGTGGTAAAAGAAAAATGGCCTACTTTGGTCATAAGCCAACTTTTCGATGAAGGGATTCTTGCTGAAGTTATTAGTAAAGAAACGGCAAGAAATCAGTATAAAGTTGTTGTTATGGGTACAAAGGGTGCCTCTGGATTAGAGTCTGTATTAATAGGGAGTAATACTTATGATGTAATCCGTGATTCACAAACTCCAATTTTAGCGATACCTGCTAATGCAACCGCATATAAAAAAGATACGATTGCTTTGTTAACGAATTTTAAACCAGGTGAATTAGAGGTGTTAAAACAGGCGATTCCTGTCTTTGGTAGTAAATTTCATCTATTATTGATTCATATTAATAAACAAGAGGTTGATATTAAAATACTGGATAAAAAACTTACGGAATGGATAGACAATATCATTACAGAAACGGGTATTGACGACGTTTCATATACCGTAAAAAACAGAAGTCATTTTGCAAATTCTGCTGAGAAAATTGCGAATGGAATACAAACGATGATTCGCGATGAAAATATTGATATTATTTTAATAACAAAGAGCCGTAAAACATTTTTTCAGAACTTGTTTAATGAAAATATAATCAAAGAAATGGCTATGGGGATTGTTATTCCTAACTTCTTTGGCAAAACGAATCCGAATAGCAATATTCCTAAATAAAGTACAATCTAACGCTGTAATGTTAATTATAGTATACATTATGGCATTTTTTTTAAAAAATTAATAAAATGGCAAAGTAGACAATTGTCTACAAGAAGGGATAAATGTAACTCAGATTCTAACAGACGTCCAATATTTGGCAACATTATTGTCTAGAGCACTATGAAGAAATTTAAAATCAAATTTAAATAATATGAAGATTAACCTTAAGAAAAGTGGATTATTAGTAGCAGCTGGATTATTGGCATCTGCTTCATTTGCACAAAATGCAAAAGTTGGTTCTATAGAGGGCACTACACCGCTAGGACCATCTACCCAATACAGAACTTGGTCTATCGGTATTGGTGCTGGGGTTTTAAATCAAACTAATATTTTTGGTTTCAACCGTAAGGATTACAATGATTTAGATCACAATGTTGGTTATTCGGCATACATTAAGAAACAAATATCTCCTTCTTTTGGATTTAAAGCTTCTTATTTAGGCGGTAAAGTTGGTGGAGCATATGATGATGGTTCACAATCTTTCGAAACTAAAACACCTTGGTCGGCAGCTTTATCTGGAGAGTGGACAATGGCTAATACCAACTGGAGATTTTTCAACAGTTTTATCAAACCTTATGTATCATTAGGTATTGGGGTATTAAATTCTGAGGCTACAGTAACGATGGGGTCAACAAGCACTACATATGATTCTCAATCGAAGTTATTTGTTCCTGCTGATTTCGGATTGAAATTCGCCATTGCAAAAGGGATTAATTTAGATTTAGGGTACCAGTTGAACTGGGCAAATCAGAAGTTTGATGGATCTAATCCAGCAGTGGATCCAAAGCCTACCTTCAAAAATGATTTATTCTCGTATGCACATGCTGGTTTAGAGATTGCTTTAGGAGATGGTTCGAAACCTACTTTGAATAATTCAAACCCTGTTGCAACGTTAGTAAATGATTATTCTGCAAAATATGATGAGTTAAAAGCACAACGTGATGCACTAGATGCTGCTAATAAAGCATTACAATCTAAAGTTGAGTCATTGAATGCTGACTTACAAGATGATGATGGCGATGGTGTTGCTAACAAATTTGACAAATGTCCAGGTACGCCTTCAGGTGTTCAAGTAGATGGTGCTGGTTGTCCAATTCTTGTTAAAAATGAAACTAAAATTGTAGAGAAAGTTATCACAGAGACGGATAGAAGAACTGTTGATGAAGCAATTAAAAACTTAGAATTCGAAACTGGTAAATCAGTTATCCGTTCTACTTCATACAATTCTTTAGATCGAGTTGCTGCTTTATTAATTGAAAAAGATTTCAGTTTAAAATTAGCTGGTCACACGGATAATACAGGTTCATTACAATTGAACTTAAGATTATCTAAAGAGCGTGCTGAATCAGTAAAAGCTTATTTAGTATCTAAAGGCGCTAACCCTTCTCGTATTGAAGCTACTGGTTACGGTCCAAACCAACCTATTGCATCTAACAAAACTGCAGAAGGTCGCCAACAAAACCGTCGTGTTGAGTTTACAATATATTAGTAGATTTTAACATCAGGTATATAAAGGCTACTCTATATAGAGTAGCCTTTTTTTATGAAATAAAAACATCGCAATATGAATGCTTTGATAAGTTGTTTAAACCAAATAAACATTTGAACAACATAAAGATAACGCCAATATCATTTCGATAATACGTATTTTTATGTCGTTAAGATTTTAAAAAATGTGGAAATCAAATCGTATTGTTTTAACCCTTTTTTCAGTGATTCTTTTCTCCTGTGAAAAAGAAGACTCGTTGAAAGAGCCCGGCTCAAATGAGGCCATCAATCACTGGACTCTGGATCAAATGCGACAGTATTATTACTGGAATACTAAAATCAGAACAACAAACGATTATCAGCAACGTCCGGATCTATTCTTCAAAAGTATCTTGTTTCAAGATGACCATTATTCAATGATTATGCAAACCCTGAACAGCGACACCTACGGTAATACCTTGACAAATACTTTTGGCTTTGATATGGTGCAGCTACAGGTTGCAACAGGTACTATCCAAGTCGTAACTCAGGTGGTTCCATTTAGTGAAGCAGATTTACTGGGTCTAAAACGTGGTGATAGTTTATCCTATATGAACAACGAGCTTTTGGATAAGAGTAATATGAAAGCTCTGATAAATAAATCCTTTCATTTGCCTGCAATCAATCTGAAGCGGATAGATGGGAAAATATTTATTCTACCCTCCTCCTATATTTCACAACCTGTTGTTTATATGTCTAAGATTATCTCGTCGTCTCCCACAGTAGGTTACATTTTTTTAAGTCAATTTGACTTCAGCGGTGCTTATTCATTATTGGAAGCTGTACAAAATTTTAAATCCAAACAGATAAAGGATCTTATTGTTGATTTACGCTATAACCCTGGCGGACAAGTTGCTTTTGCTTCATTTTGTGCGCTATTGTTCGCTAATATTAAGGAAAATGACATCTTTGCGAAATATCAGGGAAACAAAAACATCAAAAAGCTGGAGGACTCTTTTTCAGCTACGCTACAAAGACAGCCAGAGGGTTATTCTTTTATTGCCAAAGAAGTTTTAAAAGAGGGCCTGGGACTAAATAGAATATATATCCTAACGGGTCCAAACACAGCTTCCGCCTCCGAAATGCTCATTAATGGATTGCACCCTTACGTACAGGTTATTCAGGTTGGCGATAAAACCTATGGAAAAGACATGGCTTCTACCACCATATCTACACCAGAAGAAATACATGGCGTAGAGCGCAGCTGGCATTTAATCCCAATGGTTTATAAAATTTATAACAAATTGGACCAAGGGAACTACAATGCGGGAATTCTACCACAAAAGCCTATAAATGAATTTGATTTTTTACCACTGGTGCCTATAGGCAATATACAAGATCCACTTATTGAGGAAGTGTTGAATACGATCAATGCACATAAACCTCAAGCTAAAATCGCTCTTGATAAAAACAACAAAGCCAATTCAAATGCTCATCAATATCTGGGTAGCAGTTATGAAACGATTCCTGTAGAAATAAATCCCCATTAGAAAAACTGGAATAAATACCTATTCGTTCTTCAGCGTGCGCAGGAATTGAAAGAATTGATCACGGTACGGAGATCAACTCCGGTTTGTCCTTCTCTAACAAGCTTACGAAGGGAACGCGATAATATGCCGGAACGAATATTGCGTTCTTTTACTTCATATTCCCTGACCAATATTTCCAACTGTTGTAATACTTCTTGATATTGACTATAAAGTTGATTCAGGTCGTTAAGCTCTTTACCCAAGGCAAAAAGCACAGTTGCATCGATATCATGCTTAATTTCTCCCTGAAAATTCAGGGAGAGCGCCAGTAGTTTTCGATGTTTTAAATCATTGATTCCTTTCATAATGATTCTTTTATGGTAATATAGATTGAGATTTTTGTATTATATGGAGTTTTTTTTAAAAAAAACTACCATTTATTTTTTAAGCCAGATATTATCCAGACTATAACCTATTCCGCCAATTTCTGAAACTCCATCAACATCTAAAGGAGTGTCAGATTCTTTTTGAGGAAGATATACAATACCTATGTCTACCGTAAAATAAAAGAACAAATAGACTTTTTGTCCATCTACAAATATTGGCTTTGAATCCTTATCCAATACCTGCGCCTTTGCTGGAAAAATGGGGTCCACTGCTAATTTGAGAAATTTTTCAGGGATTTTATCCGATATTAAGTCAGTAATAAGGATCGGAGTTTCGTCGTATTTGACCAAGTCCATTCCCCAACTTTCATCAAAAACAGGCTTACCTTGATAAACCGCCAATCGAATTGGCTCCCCTTTTGGTGAAATCGTTTTGTTATAATTTAATATTTTCACCTGCATTACACCTGGAATCGACGGCACATCATCACCTAAAGGATTTTCCCCTACAACTAGTGAAGGATCAATGGGACTTTTACTATGTACACCAAAGGTATTTAACCCGGGTTTGATAGGTAAGCGTTGTTCTAGAACTACATGATCTTTCCCATCATAGGCTACAATCAATGAAGAATCGGCATCTTTATTTCTCATAAATATGAAGTTGCTCTTATCACTGTTCGCAATTTTCCCGTCAACCATTACTTTTTTTACATCTGCTGATACAGCAGTATATGTTTTAAAAGCAATCCTAGCTAATTCTTCCGATTCCAGAACAAGCTCACCTTTCTGACATGAGCATAGCATACATCCTGTCCAAAAGACAGCAAAATATGTTAATAGATTTTTTATCATTTGAGAATAATTAAAGAAGTGAGCCATAAAAATGGCTCACTAAGAGATATTATGTTAATAAGTTCTTGGCGCAAATTGTGTCCAAGTTGCAGTCCATGGAGCAGTTGTTGGATGGAAAGCACCACTGTAAGTTGTAGTTCCATTACCATATGCCGGTGAAGTGGATAGTGGTCTTAATACAACAGGATTAAAAGTAGCTGTTGTTGGGTAAAAAATATTAGCTCCACCTGCCAATTTCAAATAAGTTGCTGCATCGGTTGATACATTTGTTTGGTTTCCTGTCGGAGTAGCACCACTGAAGGCTGCCGTATATGCATGTACGACATTTGCAGTAAAAGTACCTGTTGCACCGTCTTGGAATGCGGCACCTGTTGCATAACCTGCGATAATCGAGTTTTGAATATCATACTCAGAAGCTCTTCTCCAACGGTTACCAAATTTTAGTTTAGTACCGGCTACAGTAACATCTTTAATACCCAAGAATGTGAAATTTTTCAAAACTGGACGTGTTTTTGGTGTTTGTGCATATGGAGCTATACCTTCATTATCAGACTCCAAACCATTCGAATCAGAGTTACCGCCTGATAGACTGTTTGTCGAATTAGGATCTTTCAATGATAAGGCATATTGAATTGTTCCGGTGTATCCATGATCGAAATCAAAGTCATCATCGTCATTCGATAATGCAACTAAGTATTTTGCATTGACAGTACCACCGAAGAACTCAAATCCATCATCTTTACCCCAAGATACTTGGATATTTTCTAGCGTTGTACCCGTACCAACACCACCTAAAGTCAATCCATTGATTTCATTGTCGGCAGTTAAGTTGTAACCTGCAAACTCAATACGCACATATTTTAATGAGCCTGAATTATCAGCCGCATTTGTACCACCATAAGTCACATCTACGCCCACAGGTTGAGGAATTCCTTCGATTCTTTTTGTTGCAGCTTGATTTGTCGTCGCGTTACCCAATAATACAACACCACCAAAATCACCAGGATTACGTAGGCCTGAAGCATTCGGAGAAGTAAATACAATAGGTGCGGCGGCAGTACCATTGGCAATCAATTTGGCCGTTTTAGGAACAACCAAAACTCCTTTGATATTTTGTGTCAATCCGGTAATCTGATCATTATATGCTTTAGTTACACCAGAAGTAATGTACGTACCTGGTTGAATAGTTAATGTTGCCCCTGGTTTTACAAAAGCTACACCATCAATTTTCCATACGGTATCCGCAGAAAGAGTTGTCTTGGTAATAATACCTGAGGCATCTGTTGGAATAGTTGCTTGAGGTTTGTTTGGCAAACCAGCATTCAAATCTGAATTAGGTCCTACGTTGTCTTTGTTACAAGAAGCCAATGCGATTGCGCATACACTTGCTACTGTTAAGATTTTTTTCATTTTATGTTAAATAATTACTAGTTTTGCCATCACAAGATCATTTTTTAGACTATGCATCCCTATGGGATAGCATTTCATAAGTTTGCATAGTTGTTTTCATTCCCCCTATTTTGCTTCTATTTTATTTTCCTGTTGTGCTATATGGACAAACTCGGAACTGTTGTACATTATTGAGGGGTAATATGGAGCTGCCTCGCGCAGTTATTTTATTTTGTTCTAAAAATTATAGGATACTGAAAGACTAAATCTTCGACCATCTTTTCTTCTGTAAGTAATGATATCATCGTCCGCCCTATTGTACTTATTATCTCCTTTAACAAGCTCATAAACTATTTCTCCTTTTTCTCCTTGAGAATTACTATACGCCGATTGATTTTGATAATACCTTGTCCATTCATCCAAAAGATTGGCAGCATTAAATTTCACTTCCAATTTCTGTTTCAAAAAACGTTTATACACCTGAAAATCAACCTGCTTTGGCGCAAGTTCATACTCTACCCTATTTGGATTGAAAGAGGCCGTATTTGTACGATAGCCTCTATGGTTATAGCTTGCTGTTATACCAAAACTATCACCCCAATAACCTACACCAAGATTTAACAACCAAGGTGATTGTCCCATTAGTGGACGGTCTTGACTGGGCGCTCTTTCTTTTTCGCGTTCTGCAATTGTACGATCATCTACCAACTTATGTCTCCACTGACTTAATGCATTAACTTCAGATTTCAACAATGTTCCATTGGCATTTAGAAAAGCTTTAGATAGCCAATCGGCCTCACCAATAAAACTCAAATTTTTACGAATTTCAAATTCCAATCCCATGTTTTTTGCGGACTCCATATTATTGAAAACATATGCAGTTCCGGGACTTACATCTTCATTTTCAATCAGTTCTATTGGCTTATCTAAATATTTATAAAATCCGGTTAAAGATATAATTTCACCAGGACTTGGATACCATTCCAATCGCAGATCAACATTATCGATAAAAGTTGATTCGACATTATCCCCTGAAACAATAGCATCCAATTCAAAGTCATAAAATCCAAAAAAACCTGATTCCCTAAAGTCTGGACGAATGGCTGTCTTTGAATAACTTCCTCTCACATTAAAGGTGTTGGTCACACTATAGGTTGCATTAATGGATGGTAAAAATTTCCAATTATTTTCACGAATCATCAGTTTATAAAGCAATAATTTATTGTTATCTGCTTCTGGATCGCCATTCTGTTTTCTAAACATTTCATCCTGACGATTTAACAAGTTGTAATATTCAGCACGGAATCCGTAGACTAATCTCAGCTTATTCCAAAATTTCTGATCCAACATCAAATATCCTGCATGCGAACTCATATCACCATCATAAACATTGCCTCCAATAGGCTCAGGATAATAATAAGCTTGACCAACTCCGTTTCCAATATTTTCTGGAGAGAACAATATATCATATGATTTTTCAATAGCAGGCGCCTGTTTAGAAGGATCATCGGGCATGTAAGAGCGTGTAAATGGCAACAAACGAAAAACCGAAAGATTACGATTCTTTTTCCAACCTTGATATCCAGCCTTAACCAAAGTGCTAACGGATTTACTTTCCCCAAAGACTCGAGAAAATGCCATTGCCCAATTAAAATCATTTTCATTAATCTCAGTCCACATCCGGGAATCAAAACCCGTTTCGGAATGGTTAGACCAGTTAGAAAGACTTAATAAATTAGGACTTTGAAACATATAATTCCCGTCTAATATTGTCGTTAATCCATATCGCAATTTACGTTCATCCAATATCTGCTGCTCGATTCTATTATAGGCAAACATACCCTCAGCCTTGATTTTCCACGGCAGCTGATATTCACCACTTAACTGATGCTGCTGCAAAGACATTGTTTCAGGTAATTGATATTGATTTTTGGTCGGGGGGGTATTTAAATTAGTAAAGGTTGACCGGATATTTTCACTATAATTATTGTTAAAAGTACGGGCGTACATATTTTTAAATGCGAGCTTAAAATCCTGTCCTTTTAGTCCAAAATTTGCCACCAAGCCGCTACTACTATTAAAGCGATAAGATGTCCCTGCACCATTCTGACCGATCGTGTCACTTTCTATCATATGTTGCTTTTCTCCATACCCATTAATGATACTAGATCCTCGCACATTATTGAAGGCGACAATATTTTGCTCATTTCGAATATTAGCAGAAGCAGAGAAACCGAACAATAATCCATTTGAAAAATTAAACCGCCTTCCCAATGCAAACCTTAAATTTTGATTAGGATTGGCCTTGTAACGATATAATTTCATCGCATCGGCGTTAATCTGTTTGGACTGGGCTATTGCATCAATATCATTATATTTGAGATTTGAGCCTGGCATTAAAAATTCTTCATTCAACCTTGGGTCGTTCAATATATATCCTGGAGGAGCATCTAGACGTCTTGCTTCACCATTCCAAAACCAAGGCTGTATGCCTTCGGGCTGCATCGAGGAAGTGTGATTAAAACCAAAAAACTCTGATATTCTCCGTTCCCCAAGACGATAGAAGTCTTTACCTGTTGTGCGGGAATTTCCTCCAACACCATATTGTATTGTGGTAAAATCTTTATCTGGGATATCTAACGTATTGATCGAGACCTGTCCGCCCGAAAATTCAGCCGATACATCCGGTGTTGCTGTTTTATTGACCACCACCGAGCTCACCATTTCTGTTGGAATAATATCAAAAGAAAAATCGCGTCTATTCTGTGAAGTACTTGGAATAACGACTCCATCCAGCATGGCCTGATTATAGCGATCCGACATACCCCGCACAATCACATTTCTATTATTAACGGTGGTCACTCCAGTTACGCGTTTCAAAACCTGTCCCATATCATTGTCCGGTGTGCGGGCGATCTGTTCAGCCGAAATACCATCGGTCACCGTAGCCGCATTTTTTTGTGCAGCATAAAGTCCTGCTACTGATGCTTTTTTAAATGACACACTAACGACTGCCGTTTCCAACTTATTGGTCTGCGTTTTCATAGCAATATTGAGTGCTGTACGTTGTCCGCCCTCTATTTTCACGCCTTCAATGCGTTGTGTCTGATAAGATAGATAACTGACCTCCAAGACATAGGTGCCCGACGCACCGGTTAAAATATAACTACCATCAATACTGCTCTGTGTCGATTTATTGGCTCCAATTAATTTAATACTTGCGTTGGCCAAAAACTGACCGCGATCATCAATTACTTTACCGGAAATGCTTCCTACCTGCTGTATTGGTTTTTTGACCAATGTAATATAGACCCCGTTGTCTTGAGGTATCAGATCTGTGCCCTTAAGCAGGTAGTTGACTACTTCTCCTATACTGCTATTGTTAAAAATTTTGGCATTCACTTTTTCTTTTGACAGATTATATTTATTGGCGTCAAAGGCAATATGTATATTTTGCGATTCCAAATGCTCGAAAGCTGCTGGAATATTAGATTCATTAAAAGAAACTGAAATCTTTCTATTGAGCAACTGGCCGTATGCACCTGATGCTAAAAGCATTTCTGCTGATACGATTAAAAGAAGTAGTCCCACCAATGATGACTTGATCATAAACTTAATATTGTTTTTCGTAACGTATTTCATAAATTTGTATGCGTATATAATAGCTCTGTAAGTTTTTGTATATGTTATTTATAGCACCTTATGGATGCTATAGGGTCCAGAGTTGACGATGGCAGTCGTCAGCTCTTTTTTTATGCCTGAATTAATAGATATGCACCGTACTCCCCTCCTTCCTAGACTTGTTATGGTGGACAGCTTTTATACTTTCCAAGGTTGCTGACCAAGAGAGCTGTTTCGATATCGGCATACTGTAGCGCTGTCGGGCAATCTGATCATCGCCAGCTTTCAGATCGACATTGTACATATTTTTAACTGCTAGCGCCAATTCTGCAAAACTGCTTTGCTTTAGGTAAATCTTTCCTTCAATCCAACTATTACGAATAGTGAGGTCAAAAGTCTCTTGCTTAATGCTGTGGTTGTTTTTAGTATAACGAATCTGTCCGCCGCGCTCCAATGTGCCTAATGACTTGTTGTCGGCCGCTACTTGTACTTTACCTGTAAATACAGATACAGATATTTCATCCGATTCGCGGTAGTTTTTTACCGTAAATGATGTACCCAATACCTTTGTCTGTACTTGCTGCGTATTGACAATAAAAGCTTTTGTGGAATCTTTTTTAACTTCAAAAAATGCTTCTCCGGCAAGAAGCTCTACTACACGGTCCTTTCTGTCGTATGAAACGGTATCCAATTTAACTTTGGAACGTGCATTTAAAATGATCGTTGATCCGTCTGCCAATAATACCTTCTTCCGTTGTGCAACTCCTGTTTCAAAAATCCGGTACCCTGGTTTTACATTCACTTCCTGTTTTACGGTATCCAGAGCGGTTTGATTCTCCCAAAACAATATGCCAAGGCAAAACAAAAGTGTAGCCGCCACAGATCCAATCCAATAAACCATTTTCCGAATTGATGATTTTTGAGGAGTTGTATTTTCAATCTGCTGTTGTATCTTAGTCCATAATTGGACCTCATCAATTACACGTTCAGGAATCTCTTCCCGATCTAGTGTTTCATACCAGCGATCGACCAACATACGCTCTGCTTTCGTAGCTTTGTTCTGCTGATATCTGTAGATCAGGGATTCAAATATTCTTCTTTTCACTTTTTTGCCTGCTGTTTATATATAAGTCCGCAAAAAAGCTATAAAGTACTTCAAGAAATAGTTAATGTTTTATAAAAGAATTGTTAAGTATATTTTTGATGGCAGAGATTGTCTAAAGTATATAATATTTACTTAGATAGTTGCTCCAGAGCGAGAACAAGAAATACGCTAAGCGTACTATTTTGTACATTTTGTCTTGCACTTATTGCTTTCCTCATTCTTTTGGAAGCCTCTGTCAGGTTATTTTTCACGGTCTGCTCGGAAAGCCCCATACGCCGGGCGATCTCTCGAATTGGCAGATGCTCCCATTTAAGCAAGAGTGCCTGACGCATATTATGCGGCATAATTTCCAATTCCTCTTCCAGTAATTTTTCTAATGCAAGGTAAGTTTCCAATTCTTCAGGATGCTGGTGTACATAGTCAAAAATATGGTTGCTCCAATGATCCAAGAGACTATTTTTAACTTTATTGGCATTAAAAAAATCTATAATTTTATATTTGAGCATTCCTTTGAGGTAGGCTGGAAGATTCATTTGGATGTCGATAGCATGTCGTTTTTCCCAAAACTGCACAAATAATTCTTGAAGAATATCTTCTACATCCTGAGCGTCCAAAATCCGCCGGGCAGCATGCTGATAAAGATCTTTCCAACAATAGCGATAAAGCTCTCCAAAAGCGTTCGTATCATTCCGCTCTTTAATAGCTTGAAGCCAATGCTGATATATAATTGGTATTTGATCCATACTACTATCAAAAGTAAGGTTGAAATATTAAGTCTACATTAACAAATGATCAAAAAAGCAGAATAGTTATAAAATAGTTTCACAATCCAAATAATTCTTTTCAATGTGGTTTATTTATGTTTAACACGTATAAAAATATTTATTTGTCATTCAAAAAACACATTATATCAAATACTTAGGTTATAAATTAGTTTTGTAAATATTATTTTCTTATCTTTGCATCGCCTTAGGCAATAGAGCCTATTGTATAAATTAATTCATGAACCCATTTTTAGAACTGGGAATCCGTGAGGAAATTGTTAATGCCATCTCAGAATTAGGTTTTGAAAAACCTTCTGAAATTCAGGAAAAAGCCATTCCTGTTTTATTGACTGGTAACGACGATTTTGTCGGATTAGCCCAAACCGGCACAGGTAAGACAGCAGCATTTGGTCTTCCATTATTACAGCAATTAGACTTTTCTCAGAAACATCCTCAAGCGTTGGTATTGTGTCCAACACGTGAGCTTTGTTTGCAAATCTCGAAAGATATAGAAAGATATGCTAAAAACCTCGACAACGTACATGTTGTTGCTGTTTATGGAGGTGCAAATATTAGTGACCAACTGCGTCAAATCAGACGTGGAGTGCAAATTGTAGTAGCGACCCCAGGTCGTATGTTAGATATCATTGGCCGTAATGCTATTGATTTCTCTCAAGTGAAATATGTTGTGTTAGATGAAGCAGATGAAATGCTTAACATGGGCTTCAAAGAAGACATCAACAACATCCTGTCAGAAACTCCTGACACTAAAAAAACATGGTTATTCTCTGCAACAATGCCATCTGAGGTACGCCGTATAGCTAAAAACTATATGACTGATCCAGTTGAAATGACTGTAGGTACGAAAAACACTGGTAATGCTAATATTGAGCATCAATATTATTTAATTAGAGCTAAAGACAAATACGCTGCTTTCAAACGTATTGTAGATTCAAATCCAGATATTTTCGGTATCGTATTTTGTCGTACAAAAATTGAAACGCAAGAAATTGCTGAATCTTTAATTAAAGATGGTTACAACGCTGATTCATTGCACGGAGATTTATCTCAACAACAACGTGATAAAGTGATGAAACGTTACCGTGACCGTAGTTTACAATTATTAATTGCTACAGACGTTGCAGCCCGTGGTATTGATGTAAACGACGTAACTCACGTGATTAACTTCTCTTTACCTGATGAAATTGAAAACTATACTCACCGTTCTGGCCGTACAGCTCGTGCAGGTAAAACTGGTATTTCAATCTCATTGATCAACATTAAAGAGCAAAGCAAAATCCGTCAACTTGAAAAAGTTATCGGAAAACAATTTGAGCGTAAACAAGTTCCTCAAGGAGCTGATGTTGTTGAAAAACAATTATTAACGATCATCAATAAAGTTCAGAATGTTGAAGTTAATGAGGATCAAATCAATCAATTCTTACCAGCTATTATGGAAGGTTTTGAATCGTTATCGAAAGAAGATATCGTAAAAAGATTTGCTTCATTAGAATTCAATAGATTCTTAGATTATTACAAAGGTGCTCATGATTTAAATATCGAAGCACGTGATATCAGCAGCAATGGCCGCGAACGTGGCGAAAGAGGCGAGCGTGGTGAAAGAGGAGAACGTGGTAGCTCTAAAGGATTTACTCGTTTATTCATGAACCTTGGTTCTGTAGATGAATTCAGCCGTGGAGACATGTTAGGATTTATCTGTAACAACGCTAAAATTTCTGGAAAATCAATTGGTAAAATTGATTTAAAAGGAGTATTCACTTTCTTTGAAGTTGAAGATGCTGAGGTAACAAAAGTATTCGAAGGATTTAAAGACGTTGATTTCAACGGTCGTAACGTACGTATCGAAGTTTCTGGAGACGGAAAAACTGAAAACCGTGGTGGTGGAAACAGAAGCCGTGGTGGAAGTGGCGAACGTAGAAGCTTTGGCGGTGGTGAAAGACGTGAAGGTGGAGGTGGTTACCGCGGTGGTGGTGATCGCAGAAACGGTGGCGGTGAAAGACGTGAAGGTGGATACCGTGGTGGAGATCGTAGAGAAGGAAATGGTGGTGGTTTTAGAGACTTTTCTGGAAAAAGAAAAGAATCTAGTAACAAATACTAATCGATTCATCTTATATAATAAGAGCGGCTATCCCAAAAGATAGCCGCTCTTATTATATATACAGCAGTTATGCGATTTTCTAATGTGATTAACATATAAAAACAAGAGTGGCTACCCTTAAGATAGCCACTCTTGTTTTTATATAGTATTTATACAAATATTATTTCACGCGTTGACGAATAGCCTCGTACAATACAACCCCAGCTGAAACAGATACGTTTAATGATCCTATTTCTCCGAACATAGGTATTTTAGCAAGGTGATCTGCGATACGAATTAAGTCGTCTGATACACCTGTATCTTCAGCTCCCATGATGATACATGTTGGCACAGTATAATCTACATCATAGATGCTATCTTTTGTCTTTTCAGTACTTACAACTAACTGTATTCCGGACTCAATAAGAAATTTACCCACTTTAGCCAAACCT
Source organism: Sphingobacterium sp. JUb20 (assembly GCF_004342035.1). NCBI lineage: Bacteria > Pseudomonadati > Bacteroidota > Sphingobacteriia > Sphingobacteriales > Sphingobacteriaceae > Sphingobacterium > Sphingobacterium sp. JUb20. Next base: position 25,370 of record NZ_SLYV01000012.1, read on the forward strand.
TCATGACGACATACCGGTATTTTATATAATGCACCTGCGGATGTCTTGATTGCATCAGGATTGACCTCTGCAGATCCTTTTTTTGGTACAATGATCGCATGTACACCTGAACATTCTGCTGTACGTGCAATAGCACCAAAGTTGCGCACATCTGTAACACCATCTAGCATCAAAAATAAAGGCACTTCTCCTTTTTCATAAATTGCAGGAACGATGTCTTCAACTTTTTGATAGATAATCGGGGAAATAACGGCTATAACACCTTGATGGTTTTTGCGTGTGATACGATTTAGTTTTTCAATTGGAACTTGTTGAAACCCTAAGTCGTGCTCTTTCAAAAGAGCTTTCAATTCTAAAACTAAACTTCCGGCTAAACCTCTTTGTATAAATAATGATTCGATTTCTTTACCACTATCTATCGCTTCTATAACGGCACGAATACCGAAAACCATCTGATTGGCTTCACGATCTGATGATCTATCGTGTCTTTGAAAATTTTGCATGCTTAATATTCTAAATAAGAATTGGTTTCTAGCAATTAGCTAACCAATTTGAAAGGCAAAGATACAAAAAGAAATATGGGTTAGTGCAAGAAAAAGTTGGTCTAAGTTTTAACTTAGTCCCAAATTAAGCTCTTTTCTTAACGTTTCTAAAAGTGGATTCTTCTGTACCATAGCTTGATATTTCTCTTGCGAGGTATAAGGTTTACGTACAACATCATGCTCCATAACAATACCACGCAGATCTAGCGAAAAATTATGCAAGGCAGGGCGAAGGTAATTTAATAAATCTACCTTTGCCATATTGAGAACATCCATCTGGACCATGTTCTCCACATCTACTTCAATTTGATTTCCAACTAACTTTGGTGGCACAGCTGTCATCAGGGTATACAGATTAATCTTATTTTGCTTTTTTATATCTGTTGCCAACGTTTTCCAGAATTGGATAAATTTTTCATAAGTCACTACTTCCTCTTCCGTACCTTTAACTAAACTAGGTTCGTTACTATCTTCTTCTTCAGTTTTAGATTCAAAAATTGAATTTAGATCAGGTAATGATGGCATAGAACTTTTGGAAGCTCCCCATCCACCCTTTTTCACTTTAGGCGGTAAGTTAGAGACTTCTGGGCTTTTCGTTTGTTCTACTATAGGTGTTGCAGGAGGTACTGCAATCGGAGTTATAGCAATATTTTTATCTACTACTGGTAATGAGGGTTTTGCATCAACGACAGGGGTTTCTGTGGCTAGAGCTACATTAGGGAGTTTTTTTTTTAATCCTTCAACCGTATTGGGAGCTTGAAGGGCTCCAATCTGGCTTAACTTAATCGCACTTGATAAGTGACAAATTTTTAATAGCGCTAATTCTACCTGAAGCCTCTGATTCTTACTTGTTTTATAATTAATCTCACATTGATTAGCAATATTCAATGCTGATAATAATAATCCCGTTGAAGATTTACGTGCTTGATCCAAATACTTAGCTCTTATACTTTCACTTACTTCTAACAACTTTAGCGTAGACGGTTCTTTTGCTACCAATAGATTTCTAAAATGCGATGCTAAACCTGAAATGAAATGACTGCCATCAAAACCATTATTTAAAATATCATTTAATATTAATAAGGTATCTGCTGGATTTTCAATCAATATAGCATCTGTCAATTTAAAGAAGTAATCGTAATCTAAAATATTCAGATTATCAATAACTGCTTGATAAGTGACCTGCTTATTTGAAAAACTAACGATTTGATCAAACATCGATAATGCATCACGAAGTCCTCCATCTGCTTTTTGAGCGATGATATGAAGGCCATCTTGATCGTACTGAATACTTTCACGTGTTGCAATGCTGGCCAAGTGATTGGCCATATCTTCAACACGGATACGGTTAAAATCAAAAATCTGACAACGTGATAAAATCGTAGGTAAGATTTTATGTTTTTCTGTAGTTGCTAAGATAAATATGGCATAGGCAGGTGGTTCTTCCAATGTTTTTAGGAAAGCATTGAATGCCTGCTGCGACAGCATGTGAACCTCATCGATGATATAGATCTTAAACTTACCCACTTGTGGTGGAATACGTACTTGATCAATCAAATTTCGGATATCGTCTACTGAGTTGTTTGATGCTGCATCTAATTCATGAATGCTAAATGAATTACCATTCTGAAAAGATTTACAGCTATCACATACACCGCAGGCTTCGCTAATATCTGAAATGTTTTCACAATTTATTGTTTTTGCTAAAATACGCGCGCAAGTTGTTTTACCCACACCTCTTGGTCCACAGAACAAAAATGCTTGTGCTAACTGATTGTTATGTATAGCATTCTTAAGTGTACCGGTGATGTGTTGCTGACCGACAACCGAGTCGAAGGTGACCGGGCGATATTTACGAGCAGAAACAATAAAATTTTCCATTGTACGAAGATACAAATTTTGTACCTCCGTCACAAAATTAAAAAGCGATACTTCAAAAAAGTGTGCTCTTAAAACTGTTAGATAACAGAAACGAGAAGATAAAAAAATAGCTTCATTTTTCGATGAAGCTATCCAATATCATGATATAAAAGTTTTAATTCCCTTTGGGTTCAAGAGCACGCCAAACGACAGCGGCAATTATAGCTCCTACTATTGGAGCTACAATAAATAACCAAAGTTGTGAAAGGGCTTGCCCGCCAGCTAATACAGCTGGACCAAAACTACGCGCCGGATTGACTGAAGTACCTGTGATGGGAATAGCAACTAAATGAATCAAAACTAAGGTCAGCCCTATAGCCAAACCAGCCATAGTGGAATTTCCAACTTTGGAGGTAGTCGCTAAGATGACAAATAAAAAGATGAAGGTTAAAACAGCCTCTGTTAAAAATGCAGCGGTTGTGCCGTATTCATTCTGATAGCCTTTCCCCCATCCATTCGACCCATATGCCCATTCACCTGGAGAGAAACCAGCTAGCTGTCCTCCTAGAATCTGCTGTAGAACAAAAGCACCTAATAATGCTCCTATTAATTGTGCTACAATATAAATAATTGCATCTTTCGCAGCAATCTTTCCTGCAACAAGTACACCGATTGTTACCGCGGGGTTGATGTGACACCCACTAATGCCGCCTATCGCATAGGCAAAAACAACAACGGATAAACCGAATGCTAGCGCAATCCCCAGTAATCCCAATCCCGACAATCCGCCTAAAGTCGTAGCGCCGGCAACAGCCGCTGCACCACAACCAAATAGTACCAAACCAAAAGTTCCAATTAGTTCAGCAACAAATTTTGTAGAAATATTTGTTTCCATTTCTTTAAGTTATAATATGGTCAAACTTGCGTCAAATATCTTGCCTCTTTTACACCTGTTTTTCAATGAGTTAAATTAAAGTAAGGATACAGCTACATGTATATTATTTCGTACAAATAATATACAATGGTAACAGGTAAAACTTAATAGTAAGATCATTAAATAATAATGCTTTAGGTGAGAAAAAATTTAGGGTTTATAAGTGTGATCTATTTTACTTTTCTACGTAACATGGATTCAAAGAGCAATTGATTAGTGCTGCCGAGAGATGACGGTGCTATCAAATGCTATGGCGCAACTATATTGTTGTTTCGCAAATCGATGGTGCTCTTAAGATGATGCCCTACATTTTCTTGAAATATAAGTCCGCCAAGATGGTTGAACATCAATAAGTCAAAAGAAAAGTATCTCCCTGCCTGCAACGAGACAATACAGGAGTTTACTTTATCTTGACAGACTGGTGAATAGCTCCAAACACTTTCCTTTCAATAAACTTATCCCTCCTATGTGTAAATAACTATTTCCTTAAAAGCATGTTACGTAGAACTATCTACGCGAGATCGCGCAATATAATCAAGTCGTTGGGAGATATAAGCTTGTTATAAGAAGAAACCTTCCTGTTCCTCTTCATCATTACAAAGAAACTAGAAGATATCTTTCAAAAGTACAGTATTACTGAATTGCAATGGCGCAAAATGATCTCCCCACTATGCTAAGGTTATCGGAAATAGTGCGGAAGAATGCGGCCATTCCGTCTGTTAGGAATGCCATCGCGTGAAGTGCCGTGGCATCGCGTATAATCTCTAGTATCTATCGTTTCAATTGTGAGGTTATAACAAAAAAGAGTTATTTTAGTGATTAAACCTAGATGATATTCTAATGAAATATATTCGTGCAAAAGCCAATTTTATTCGATATACTGACGAAAAACTACTTGTAAAAGCAAGCTATATTTTATCGTGCATGAAGAATTCTACTGTCTTTATTAATCCGACTTTGCCACTGCCAACTATTGAAGATGCTTACCAAGATTACCAGAAGAAAGTGATCGAGGCTGAAAGCGGAAGCCGAGAAAAGAAGTCTTATAAGCGAGAAAGCAAGCGGAAACTCTGTGAACTGTTGCAACAGCTTGTTACTTATGTCAATTTAGTCAGTGATGGAAAGTTATCTTTACTACATAGTTCGGGTTTCCCTGTACTCACCAGGAAACGTAAAGGCCAAGTTCCTGATACTCCATCCGCCCCATTTCTTTGTGATGGACGTACAAGTGGTGAAGTCGCCTTTGGATTTAAACCCGTAGGACGGGATATGTTTTATGATTATAGGTTTGCAACAGAGGTAGACTCGTATGGACTCCCACAATGGGGAGAAATATTCTATAAAACGAACTCATTCAGGGCGTATTATTCAGGATTTACTCCTGGCCACTATATCTATTTTCAAGTTAGAGCACGTAATAAACATGGTCAAAGTCACTGGACGGCTCCTTTATTATTTATGGTCGGATAAAAAATAAACGCTTCCAAATATTATAGTTCGAAAACTGCATCACAGTTCCTTATTGTGGATCTCTAACGTCATTTAGCTGTAAGTAGTGAATTTAGGTCTTTCTTTTGATGTTATTTTTATGTAACTTCATTATTAATAAATTGTTAAGGAATTGAAATCTCTATCTTCATATTTGGTCGCAAGTGCTCTTTCACTGCTGTTTATCTTTATGCAGAAGCGAGAAAGCTATGCGCAAGAATACAAAGTTGATTTCTATAATACCCCATTTGTGTTTTCTGCAGATTCATCATTTATAATAGATTTTCCGACTGAAGTGAACGAAAATCATATTCTTGATTTTTATAAAAAGATAGAATCGTCGACCGACTCTATGGTCGTAAATTCATTACTTACTTACAAGCAGAAACACCATCTAAATGATTGGATCTACTATCAGCTCGTACGTCAGACAGCGCAAGCAATAAGCCCCAAACAGGAAAATTATAGTCGGTACACTTTATATAAATGGTACTTGATGTGTAAATCTGGTTATGATGCGCGTCTTGCCGTGGGAAATAATCAAATTATATTTTATATAAAGAATAACGAAGATATTGCTGATATTCCATTTTTTTCTGTTGATGGCAATCAATATACTTGTCTGAATTATCATGATTATGGAAAGTTATTTCAACGTAATGGCATTTACAAACCAGTCTCTTTGAAAATTACTGAAGCGGTGAACGACTTCAGTTATAAGGTCACACAGATGCCTGATTTTAATCCCCAAAATTACGTGGATAAAAAAATCAATTTCAAATATAATGAGCGATTATACCATTTTAAGGTAAAAATCAATAATGATGTCAATAAAATCTTTGCGAATTATCCTGGGGTAAATTTTGAAACTTATTTTAATATTCCACTTAGTCATGAAACTTATCGGACACTCATTCCGGTATTGAAGGAGAATATTAAAAAAATGGATACAACAAAAGGTGTTGATTATCTTATGCGCTTTACACGTTATGCATTCCTCTATGAAAATGATGATGTTAATTTCGGTAAAGAGAAAAGGCTATCCCCAGAGGAAACATTAACCAGCTCTTATAGTGATTGTGATGATCGGGCTGCTTTATTTTTCTATTTGGTCAAAGAGATTTACAATTTGCCAATGATTACATTGTTGTTCCCAACTCACATCACGATGGCGGTTCAATTTGATAAACCTATCGGCGATGCTATTTTGTACAATGGTAAATATTATTCGCTGTGCGAGCCGACACCACAAGAACAGAATTTAGATATTGGACAAATGGCAGATAAATTAAAGAACGAGTCTTATCAGGTGGTTTATCATTATGAACCTAAATAAGCTGAAACTATTTACGTAAGTAAAAAAAAATCCTGCACTAGGCAGGATTCTTATTATCATTCAAATATCTTATTTAACTTGACCTGGAGTTGTATATGGTAAGTTTTGAGGATCATAATGAGCCCATCCTTTGGTCCAATCTGTCGTTCCAAACGCACCTCTATAAGCTACTTTTTCAAAAAAGGCACCACTCACTTTAGCATGAGTAAATATAGCACCTGTCGCTGCTGCCGAACCTGATGATAGGGTAAAATCAGGATCTGCTGGAGTAGTAGAAATGTCTTTACCGTAATTATACGGTGCAACAAATAGAGAGGAAGCAAATTTGGTATTATCAAATACATTGTTTGCGCGTAACAATGTATTAACTGCGACAGAATTAGTCGTCGAGCTTACTTTTAAATCTGCATCTTTTGACCCATAAACTAAGTTATTTGCAAATACTGCAGCACCAGTTAAAAAGTTATTAGATGTTGTATTTGCAGTTACTACTTTTGTATCATCAATATACAAACCTGCAAATGGAAATCCAGAAATTACTGAATTTAAGATACTAATTGAAGAATTCCGACGAATTTGCGCTCCATGTTGATAATTTCCAATCGCTGATTCACCTGCTTTTTTGATAGGGCCTAAAATCGTTACGTTTGAAAATACTGCAGAAGTTTTTGGCGTTTGGTCTGTTCCAGTCGCATTATTATCAGACTCAAAACCATTTGATCCAGATTGATCTGCCATTGTAGATGCTCTTTGTGCTAATGCAAATTGAACATTACCTGCATAGCCAAAATCTGTATCAAAATCATCATCCCAAGTTGCTACAGCTAATAAGTGTTTTGCATTTACAGTACCACCAAACCATTCAAAAGCGTCATCACCTGAACGATATACCTGAATGTAATCAAGTGTAGTACCGTTTCCAACACCACCTAATGTCAATCCATTAATTTCATTATCTGCTGAATACTCAATTCCGCCATATTCGATACGCACATATTTCAGTACGCCAGAATTATCAGCCGCATCAGTACCACCATAATAGATATAGTTTTTGGCATCTTTATTTTTAGGTCCCTCTAAACCACCTTCGATCATCACATCGTTTCCTTGGTTTACTGGAGCTTTACCCAAAAGAATAACACCGCCCCAATCACCACGAGTTCGTGCCCCCGCAGGCAAAGCTGATGTAAATACAATTGGCTTATCAACTGTTCCTGTAGCATTTATTTTTGAACCTCTTGTAATCGTCAGAGTTGCTTTTGTAGCTTTATCACCTTTAATAATAGTTCCTGGCTCAATAGTCAAGGTAGCACCATTAGATACAAACACAAATCCTTTTAATAGATAAATCTTATTTGCAGACCAAGTTGTGTTAGCAGTAATTTCTCCTGTCACCACTACCACATCTTTGTCAGTTGGATTTGTAGGTGTTTCTGTATCGTTACCATCATCAGTAATCTTGGTTTCTTTACATGCGCCAGCAAATAATAAAGCTGCTAGGGATAAGAATAAAAATCTTTTTTTCATTTTTTAAGTTTTTAAAAATCTTGATACAAAAAAATACTTTAGTTATGTCTTTAGATTTAAAGTAATATTAAGTTTATATTATCTTTTAGAAGGTATAATTAAATGATAATGAAACATTTGCACCAGGCTTATATTTAAACCAAGTCTCATTTTCAATATTTCTCACTTTATTATCAAAATATACATCGATTGGATTATTTAAGATATCACTAGCATTCAGCTTCACCTCACCTTTGTTTTTCATCACTTTGTATCCAACTTGAAAATCCAAGACATTACGCGGAGCTTCCCATGCACTAGCAAAGGTCTGACCTCCAGGCTGGATGATACGCTTTCCAATGCGGTTGTATAAAATATTCATATTCAATTTATTATCAATAGCAGTGTGTTGCAGACCGGCATTAATAACATATGGAGATTGTCCAACCATAGGTCTTGTTTTCTCTAAATAAATCTGATCATCAGCATTTGTGATTTCTGAATGTACATAAGTTAAGTTTAAGTAAGCGGTTGTATTTTTAAAGAATGATTGCTCGTTTACAAAATCCAATCGTTTACGAACCTCTAATTCTGCCCCATAAATATTTGCTTTTGGAGTATTTCCAAATCTTATATCTGGCGTTGAGGTTACATCATAGCGTCTTGGTTCAATAGCATTTGTAAATTGCTTATAAAATGCTGATATGGATAATATTTCTCCTGCAGAAGGATAGATTTCATAACGTAAATCAGCATTATTGATTGACGCGCGTTTTAATTGTGGATTACCAGTAATCATTCCTAATTGCTCAAAATCATAAAATTTAAATGATGCTAATTCTCTTAACTCCGGCCTTGCTAATGTACGGTAATAAGATGCTCTGAAATTTGATTTATGGGTCAATCCATATGTTAAATTAACAGAAGGTAAGAAGTCTAATTTCGTATCATTTACATCACTTACCATCTTCATCGCGTCTACATCAAGAGCGTCTATTTTTACGTTATAATTTTCTACTCGAAGACCATAAACTACTCTGAATTTATCATTGAATTTTTGATCAAGCATAGCATAGCCGTAAGTAGTCAAAGAGCTACCTGTATACTTATCACCATTCATCATAATCTCCTTATAATTGAAATAGTTTTTATCTATATTTTCCTTAGAAAATATTTCATCAGCAGGCAATTGCGTTACTTTATTGATCAATTCAACAGTATTTAAAACATCGCCATTCAACTCTAATCCAATAAATCGAGCATCAAAATTTCTTTTCCTATAATTAGTTCCTGCGCCCACTTTAAATGTAGAAGGTGTTGATAGAAATGTCATCGGTAAATTGTAACTAGCTTCACCTGAATAAATATTTTCATTTAATTTGGCAAATAGTCTAGCATTTTGCTTCCCGATAGAACTAATATTTGCAGCGTATGGTACAGATGGATCATTTGCAGATTCCATCGGTCTTACATAATTAAGTTTAACTTGATTGGGTTGGTCATTTAATATATTACTCCAAGAAGCAGTCCATTTAATTTTATCATTCCTGTCACTTAATACATGTTCACCATCAATTGTTGATTTGAACAATGATTTTTGCATAATATCATAAGCTGAGAATTTTACATCGTACGATGTTCCAAGATCAGTACCTCTCCTATCTGTGTATGTATTGTCATAATTTCTGTTGTAAAGATTCTTCCATGTAATCTTACTTTTCCCATAGGTGTATCCAAAATTGGCTAAAGCACCTACATTGGTAGAGAACTTATATTGATTATCGGTATAATCATACTGGTGCCATTGACGTTTAACATTTGACAAAATATTTTGTGAATTCCTATATGTAACGGAGAATAAAGCTCCAAAACGATTACTGTTTTCAAATTGCTTCACTTTACCTAAAGAGAACTGATAGTTTTGTGAAGGCAGTGCTGTTTTATTCTGCACAGCAAGATCATTTGGTAATGATTTTAATGCTAATCTATTCTCTTTCCCTGATAATCCTTTATTATATTGTTCTCTAGAATACATATTTGTAGCTAGATTACTTGAACCATCATCAAATCCTAAGTAGTTCTGGAAGTTCTTCTTTGTTTGTAAAAAATCTTTGAACGTAGATGCTGTGTTATACCCATATCCAAGACCGAAAGAAACAAAGTTTTGATCTGGAATATCTTTTGTTGTAATCTGAACTGCTCCACCAGCAAAATCTGCAGGTAAATCCGGAGTTGCCGTTTTTGAAATTGTGATTTTATCAATTAAATTTGAAGGGATAATATCAAATGAAAATGCACGACGATTAGCCTCTGTACTTGGTAATACAGTACCATCCATCATGGAAACATTGTAACGATCACTTAAACCACGGACTACTACAAATTTGTTATCTTGTATAGTCGCTCCACTGACACGACGAATAGCTTCTGATGTATTCTTATCTGGTGATCTTCTGATTTGTTCACTTGAAATACCATCTGATATTAATGCACTATTTTTTTGTTGCGCATATAAAGCTCCAATTGATTCTTTTTTAAATGATCCCGTTATGACAACCTGATCTAATAACTGACCTTCAGAATTATCCAATACAACATCTAAATTTGTAATTTCATCTGCTTTGATTTCTACATCAGTTATTTGCTTAGTAGCATAACCAATAAAAGCATACTCAACAGTATACTTACCCACTGACAATCCAGGAATATTGTATTTTCCTGAAACATCTGAGCTAACCCCTCTTGCTGTACCTATTATTCGAACAGTTACTCCAGTGATTGTCTCTCCATTTTTACTATTAGTAATAGATCCTATTAACTTTCCACTACCTTGTGCAAAAACAGCTGTCGCTATTACCAATAAGATTAGAGTAGCAACAAATTTCTTAAGTGTTAATTGTGGTTTCAATTTATTTGTTTTTTTGTTTCTGCAAATCTATTACCGCGATATTACGTGCACATTACCTTAACATTACTATTACATTAGTGCTGTGTTAAAGAATTGTTAACGTCATCGTTTACACGTACTATACGCATTTTTACATGTTAACAATTGATTAACAGCTAAAATGTTAAGTGCAGTGCGCCTTAATAATTAATAAACATATGATGTAATAATGTCATAACAATTCGACATATATGCAGGAATTAGGTTAAATTTAGCATCTGAAAGAATGATCATACTATGCAGACAAATAATCCAATCATAGCAACACAGGAACTTTCCTTCCAATACAAAGGAGGTATACCAATCAAATTTCCCGCAGTTCAAATTCAAAAAGGTCAACATACACTGCTTCTTGGAAATTCGGGAACTGGTAAAACAACATTGCTTCATCTTTTGGGGGGACTTTCAAAACCGACAGCAGGAAAAGTCTGGATTAATGAAAAAGATATCTATGCCATGAGCACATCTGAAATGGATAAATTTAGATCGCAACATATCGGTTTTATTTTTCAGGAAGCCCACTTATTGAAAAACTTAACTATTCTTGAAAACATTCAGCTTGCGCAGTCTTTAGCAAAGAAAACAGTCAATAAAAATGAAGTTTTAAGCGTGCTAGACAAACTACAATTGTCTGATAAAGCCCATGCATATCCACAGGAATTAAGTCGAGGCCAATTACAACGTGCCGCTATTGCACGTGCTGTTATTAATAAGCCTTTGCTTTTAATTGCTGACGAACCTACTGCATCATTGGATGATCAGAATACAACTAGGGTATTAACACTATTAATGGAAATTGCCGATCAACAGGGCGCTACCCTCCTGATCGCTACGCATGATAAAAGAATTAAAAATAACTTTTCGAATACTTACGATTTAAATACACTCAATCCTAATAGCAAATAGCATGAATACTATTCAATTAGTTTGGAAAAATATTATTAAACAAATAGGATCAACAGCACTCAGCATATTACTGACTGCATTTGGTGTTGCCATACTATGTGTACTTTCTATAACCAGCGATAGCTTTGAAAAGCAACTTGAAAATAATAGTAAGAATATTGATTTAGTAATCGGAGCTAAAGGAAGTCCCTTACAATTGATTCTATCCAGTGTTTATCACATCGACAATCCTACTGGTAATATCCCTTTGGCTGAAGCTGAAAAATTGCAACATAACCCTTTAATAAAATTGGCTGTTCCTGTCTCATTGGGGGATAACTATAGGGGGCATCGTATAGTAGGCACGGATTCTAGCTTTCTTACTTTGTATGAAACCAAAGTACAACAAGGAAAGCTATTTGATAAAGACTATGAAGTTGTTGTCGGAACTGATGTTGCCCGTAAGCAAAATCTTAAGATTGGAGATCAGATTCATAGTTCACATGGATTAAGTAAAGGCGGACATAGTCATGATGATCAACCGTTCACTGTTGTAGGTATATTAGCATACAACAATAATATTACGGACAATCTCATTCTGACTAGTCTAAGTAGTGTCTGGGATGTACATGGAATTGAACACCACGATCATGACCATGAATTAACTCCTGCTGAAGCACAGGCTAAAGAGGATCTTGAAGAGACGAAAAATGCACATCTCCATCACCATGGTGAAGCGGAAGAGGAGGAACATCGTGATGAGGATCAACATGAACCCGATATGATGGTAAAATCAATTGGTGCAGATATGATTCATTCTTCTGGTCTTGAAATTACGGCATTGTTAGTACAGTACCGGTCACCAGCTGCAATTGCGGTATTACCTAAGTATATAGCACAAAATACGCAAATGCAGGCCGCTTCACCTGCTATAGAGAGCACACGCTTATTTTCTCTTTTAGGGGTGGGAATTGACTCTTTAAAGATATTAGCTTATATCATCATGGCAATTGCTGGATTGAGTGTCTTTATCAGCTTATACAATGCCTTAAAACAACGGAAATATGATTTAGCGATCATGCGTACATTAGGTGCTTCCAAGCTCAAACTTTTCTCTCTGGTAATCTGCGAGGGAATGGTCATTACTGTAATTGGTGGTTTTTTAGGATTGATTTTCGCCCATATAGCGCTTTATTATATCAATACACAAACAAGCCAAAGTGCTGACTTTATAGATGCATTTAAGCTTAATCCCATAGAACTGATTTTTGTGTTATTAGCCTGCGTAATTGGTATTATTTCAGCACTAATCCCTGCGGTCAAAGCATATAAAACAACGATTTCGCATATTTTATCAAACAATTAATGTAAAATGATATTATCATCAGGTTTTGTATTTTTACAAACTGAACTAAGATTTTTACGCACTATTTCGAAATATTTCTGCATATAAATATGGAATTATAAAACGGGAATTTTCAAGGTTAAAAATTGAAGAGCCCAGCAAAAAGCAAATTTTAAATGTACAAACAAACAATTATAATGAAAAAGATACTCGCTTTCTTTAGTTTACTGATTACCTTTTGTATTACAGCAAATGCACAGATCGGTCGTGATCCCAATACACCCGATCATACGCCAATGATGAATAAAACATGGGAAGCTGTTGATAAAATGGCTTATAAAGTTTCTTATAGCGGCAGTAAAAAGATCTATACTCCTTTCTATCCTGCAGAGTTGAAAGCCTTAGAAAATAAAATCGTTGAGATGCCCGGCTACATGGTTCCGTTGACCAGTGGTAGGACACATAAAAACTTTATGATATCGGTTCTACCTGTAGCTCAATGTATGTTTTGCGGTTCTAATGGAATCCCGCCGATGGTAGAGGTATTTCTAAAAGGTGACGCCATAAAATTTACAGAAGAGCCTATCAAGTTAAAAGGCAAAATGGTCTTTAACAAGGATCCTTTAAAAGGTAATTCGGAAATTACGATAGTTGATGCAGTAATTATAAAATAAAAGAAGCCGCGATAGCGGCTTTTATTTTGATCTGTTTACGAGAGAAACCTCAACACAAGATGTGATTCCTGCTGTTTCGGTTCGTAAACGTGCTTCTCCTAACGAAATCGGTCGATAGCCCAGGTTTAATGCTTGTTCTATCTCCTGTGTCGAAAAATCTCCTTCAGGACCGATCAATAAAATATAATGCTGTTCTGATTGTAAAACTTCGTTTAGATACTGTTTCTCACTATCTATACAATGCGCGATGACTTTTGTTGCTGTATTCGATTCCTGTTGCTTACAAAATTGAGAAAAAGTAATCGCAGGATTCAATTTTGGAATATAGGCCTTCAACGATTGCTTCATTGCTGCTACAATCACTTTATTAAGACGATCTAATTTCACCTCTTTTCTCTCAGAATGCTCACAGATTAAAGGTGTAATTTCATGAATGCCAATCTCTGTCGCTTTTTCTAAAAACCATTCGAAACGATCGATATTTTTAGTTGGAGCAATTGCAATATGTAAGTGATAGGAGGATTGCTGATAGTTTTCTTTAACATTTAAAATAGTCAAAACTGTTCTTTTCGGATGTGGATCCAAAATTTCAGCTTCATACAATCCGCCTCTTCCATCAATCAAGTGAACTTTATCACCTACTTGAAGTCGAAGCACACGAATGGCATGCTTACTCTCTTCTTCACTTAGAATAAAGTTTTTAAAATCAGGTTTAATCTCTTCTGTAAAAAATAGTTGCATAATCGCTAATTATCTTGATCATCATCCATCGACTCAACAAGTTCCAATTTTACAAATTCTATATTCTGTTGCGTTTTACGAATAATCGTAAAGGTATAACCAAATACTTCTTTATACTCTCCTACTTCAGGAATTTTATCAAACAAATCGCTTACTAGACCTGAAACAGTATCATAATCTTGACTTGCTGGTAATTCTAATGGTAAAAATTCATTCACATCATGAATGCTCGCACCAGCGTCCACCATATATTCTGTTTCAGAAATACGTTCAACAACTGGAGTTTCTTCATCATATTCATCTTGAATTTCACCGACAAGTTCTTCGACAATATCTTCTAAAGTAACCATACCGGCTGTACCTCCAAATTCATCCAATACAATAGCCAACTGAATTCTTTTCAATTGAAATTCGGCCATTAAATCATTGATCTTTTTGGTTTCCGGAATAAAGTAGGGCTTACGCATGATATCCTTTAATACCACTTCTTTACCTTTCATAACGATCGGTAAGATATCTTTTGTGTGTACGATACCGACAATCTGATCGATACTATCGGCATAAATAGGAATACGTGAATATCCCTCTTCTGTTACCGTATTGATAAAATCAATGGCTGCACAATCCTCTTCAACCGCTACGATTTTTGTTCTCGGAACCATGATGTTTTTCACAATCCGTTCATTAAAGTCGAAAACGTTTTTAATCAATTCATGTTCAGATGATTCTAATGCTCCGCTTTCCTTGCCTTTATCCAATAAATATTGAAGTTCTTCTGAAGAGTGTGAAGATTCACTAGGATGTGGTTGAATACCTATTAATCTCAATAAAAAATTAGCAAAGCCATTGAATACATATATTAATGGCATCAATAACCAATAAAATATACGCAATGGTACGGCTACTTTCATTGTTGTCGCGACAGGTTTTTGAATAGCAATAGATTTAGGAGCAAGCTCACCTAATACCACATGCAAGAACGTAATAGTTCCAAATGCAAGTGCAAAACCGGTCCATTTAGCCCAGCTTTGCGAAGTATCTACCTGAAAAAAAGAAAACAGATTAGATACGATTTCAGTCATTACTGCTTCGCCTTTCCAGCCTAAGCCTAGCGATGCTAAAGTAATACCTAGCTGTGTTGCAGCTAGGTATTTATCCAAATGCTCTGTAATATTTTTTGCAATTTTAGCAACATTGCTTCCTGATTTTGCTTGGAGCTCAATTTGTGAAGCTCTTACTTTGACTATAGCAAATTCTGCCGCAACAAAAAAACCATTTGCAACTACTAAAAATACTGTCCAAAAAATATCGAGGGCCATTATGGGGTTTATTTATTACCAAATTCTTTATTGTACAATTCTATACTATCCAATAGAATTTGTTGTGCAACTTCACGGCCTTGAACGCCTTCAACCACAACATTTTTCTTTTCTAATGCTTTGTAACTTTCAAAAAACTGAACAATTTCTTTCATACTATGTGGAGATAGTTGTTCAATATCTGTAATGTAATTGTACACAGGATCATTCTTAGCAACAGCAATGATTTTATCATCTTGCTCACCACCATCAACCATGTTCATCACACCAATGATTTGTGCTTCAACCAATGTCAAAGGAAGAATATCAACAGAACAGATTACCAAAATATCCAATGGATCTTTATCATCACAATATGTTTGTGGAATAAAACCATAGTTAGCAGGATACACTACAGAAGAACTCAAAACGCGATCTAATAATAAAAGACCAGTTTCTTTGTCTAATTCGTATTTTCCTTTTGAACCATTTGAAATTTCAATAATAGCATTTACTGAATTTGGCACATTTGTACCAGGAGATACTTTATGCCAAGGATTTTGTGTACTCATTTGATTTACTGTATATTTTGTTTGTTTTTATTTTCATTCATTTTACGTTTGATCAAAGCAATAACGATCGGCAGGAAGGCAATCGCAATCAATCCAACAATAATATATTCGACATAATTAATAATCCAAGGAAATTCTATTCCTAAGAAATAACCTGATAAAGTTAATAATAGTACCCAAAGCAATGCTCCAGATATATTAAAAATTACAAATTTCTTAAAATCGAGTTTAACAACGCCTGCAAAAATTGGTGCAAATGTACGCACTATAGGTACAAAGCGACCGATGATCAAAGCTGTACCACCATATTTATGGTAGAATTCTTCAGCCATAATAACGTATTTACGCTTAAAGATAAGGCTATCCTTACGTTTGAAAAGCATAGGACCGGCTCGATAACCAAACCAATATCCTGCAAAGTTTCCGAGTACGCCAGCTGCAATTAAACCTGCACAAAGCGTCACGATATCCACTTCAATTTTATTTAATGCACAAAATAGTCCAGCTAAAAATAACAAATAATCTCCCGGTAAAAAGAAACCAAAAAACAAACCCGTTTCAGCAAATACAATGAGTAAAACTAAATAAAAACCGCCAGAGCTTAATAATTCCTCTGGGTTCAGTAATTGTTGAAAAGACAACAAAAGATCTTGCATAATTTCTTTTTTACGTTTTCACTTACTTTGTGAAAAATGTCATTATAATATAATCCCTATCTATGACATTTCATATAGACATATAATTTCTATATAAGACTGCAAAGATATGATATATTATAGTCTTTTTTTATATTTATATTTAAAATACTACTTTTAGATGAGGTTGTTTTCGATTAATTATCAGTTGTAACATTGATAATTGACTCTTTAATTGTTTCCGCAATTTGGGTAAATTCTTCATGAGTAAGAGACAATCTAGGTCGAGAAAAATTTAAATCTGAAACATTATTTAACGGGACTAAATGGATATGAGCATGGGCTACTTCTAATCCGATAACAGCAACACCGACTTTCTTACAAGGGAAAACGCGTTTGATACCTTGAGCTACAATCTTTGAGAAAACCCAAAGTGCCATATATTCGTCGTCATTGATATCGAAAATATAATCGGTCTCACGCTTTGGAATGACCAAAACATGCCCCTCGGCTAATGGACTAACATCTAAAAATGCTAGAAAATCATTACTCTCAGCTACCTTATAAGCAGCAATCTCTCCTGACACTATTTTTGAAAAAATCGTAGACATATTTCAATTGTTTATAACCCAAATATAAAAAAAGGCTGCATGTAATGCAACCTTAAATGATGATATAACGTTTTATTAATATGCGGTTATGGCAAAACCGCACATAACCGATATAATTTATCTTGTAATTTCTATAATTTCGAATTCAATCTGACCTGCAGGAACATCGATTACAGCTACATCACCTTTAGATTTACCTAGTAAACCTTTGGCAATAGGAGACTTAACAGAAATCTTACCTTGCTTCATATCAGCTTCTGTTTCGGACACCAATTGATACGTCATTTCAGCGCCATTTTTCTTATTCTTGATCTTTACGATAGATAAGGCCAATACTTTTGATGTATCTAATTTGGATTCGTCAATCAAACGAGCTCCAGCTAGCGTATTTTCCAAGTTTGCAATCTTTGCTTCATGCATACCTTGCGCCTCTTTTGCAGCATCATATTCTGCATTCTCAGACAAATCACCTTTATCTCTTGCTTCAGCTATTGCATTCGAGATACTAGTTCTTCCTTCAGTTTTAAGATAGTGCAACTCTTCCTTGAGCTTTTGTAATCCCTCTGCGGTGTAATAAGTTACTTCTGCCATAATTATTGTTATTTGTTTTATCTTAATTATTCAAAAATGAAACAAGACCATGTTATCCTTGTCGGATAACATGGTCTCGCTGTCTATAATACGAAGGTAAGAATTGTTTTTAACAAAACAAATTCAAACCCATTAATTCATTTTAATTCTCTTCTTCATCAACAAATCTATACCCTAACCCCCTAACAGTCTGCAAGTAATAGGGTTTATCAGGATTCTTTTCGATCTTCTTCCTTAATCTAACCACATGCATGTCTAAGGTGCGTGTATTGACATTTGAACTGTACCCCCAAACGACTTCCATCAGCTCTTCGCGTGTTATTTCTTTACCTACATTTTGCAGAAAATGCAATAAAATACGATTCTCTAAAATTGTAAGTTCTATTTTCTTACCGTCTCTCACAAGTGAGTGAATGTTTGGCTGATGTTCAGTTTTACCAAAATGATAGATCTCAGGCGTATTTTTAGGTAAAAAGAAACGAACCTTATTTTCAATCATGGCGATTAATACGTCCATATTGAATGGCTTACTAATGTAATCCGTCACACCAAAGCTATAAGCTTCGATCTTATCAATATCTTGAGATTTAGCAGTCATCATGATAACAATATTTTCAAATCCTGCTTTACGTATATTTTCACAAATCTCGTTACCTTCCTTACCTGGCAACATCCAATCTAGCAATACAACATCTGGTTTTTTCTCTAAAATCAACTTTTCAGCCTCATTTCCATCCCCCGTTTGAACAACATTGTACCCTTCCGTTTCTAATCTGTGACGAACTAAAAAGCGTAGATTTTCATCATCTTCAATAACAGCTACAGTTATTTCTTTGCTCATAATTAATTATATTTTAAACTGAAAAAATGAGAGTAAAGGTAGTTCCTTTACCGATTTCACTTTTAACAGAAATTTCTCCCCCCATAAATTCTGTTATCTCTTTACAAAAGGCTAAACCCAAACCAATACTTCCTTGTTGATTGTATTGACTTTTGATCCGATAGAACTTCTTAAATATATTTGAAAACTCATTTTTATTTATACCTATTCCTTCGTCTCTAAAGATAATAACAAAATTCTTTTTATTTTGTTGTATTTTAATATCTAATACTTTCCTCTTTTGATCCGAATATTTATAGGCATTATCAATTAAATTTTGAAACACACTTGTTAATAATACAGGATCTGCAAGTAGACTGGATTTGACGTTAATTTCTTTTGTTATTTTAAAATCTGCATGTTTTAATTGTGTGGATGCCACAATATTATCGACAAATGTATTTAAATCAATTTCTTCTCTTTTAAGCTTGATTGTTTTATTTTCAATTTGACTAAATGACAATAATTTGTTCATCAAATTGTTCAGCCGATCTGATTCCTGATCCAATATGTTTCCATACATTATACGCTCTTCATCAGATAAATATTGTGCACTTTTAATATTGTTACCTGCTATTTTTATTACACTAACAGGGGTTTTAAACTCATGTGTCAAATTATTAATGAAATCGTATTGCAATTTAAACAGTCTACCATTAATTTCTAAATTACGGTAAATCAAATATAAAATGACTAATAAAATCAAATAAACTAATGAAATGCCCAGCACTATAGGTAGAAAACTACGATTCACTTCTTTTGAGATAAATGATTCGCTTGAATGAAATAACAATTTATAATCTGCCAGAGCTCCCGGTAAAAGCATTTCGGTCACATATTCTTTGACATCGGAGGTTACAGGAGCGCGTACGATAGGTACGACTTCAATTCTTTCATAAAGATTGGGATATATATTTTTAACATCTAATAGGGTCGGATCGACGCTAAAGACAAACATATCCTGTTCATAATTTACAATATGATCTAATTTTGTATCCATGATATCTTTATATACCAGTAGATCATTGATGCGCGGAATATTGAGATAAGTAATACGACCTGGTTGCGTGGAATAGAAAACACGAAGAATGTCGCGATCTGTTAATTTTGAGCTGGACTGCAATTTATCAATATAACTTGCCACCTTGATCCCCATACTGTTCAATTCCTCATTAAAAGGTCCCATTTCTTCACGTTTAGTGATATACCTTTTATCTAAACCGCGGTTATTAATTGTAAATATGGATAATGTTTTAGGTCTGATATTTAATCCGTTGATCGAAAAGCCGGCAAGTATTCTATTATCATTACTAAAAAGCATATCGTAAAATGCAATTTCTTTCACAAATGGATAAGAGCTTAGGACACTGTAAGCATATTTTCCTGCTTCCAAAGAATCCAGATATCCCTGATAAAAAGAAACTTCAGGGACACGATTTTGAAAAAAATCATTGAAGGGTACCAATGTTAAATCAAATACCTCCGATTTGCGATTCGTAAACTCATTATTAACGAGATTTACTGTATAATTTCTTGCTGCAAATATGACAACAAAATACAATAACGTAACGAAAGCAAAGAAGACAAAAAGCAAACCAAAATTCTTACGATAATTATAACCTGTTCCTCTCATCGCCCCACTATTTACCGATATATTTATCTAAAAATTTCTCTAGCTCCTGGTAATATTGAATGACATTTTCATCCTTTTTAAAAGTTCTACCCTCTTCTTCTTTCAATATATATTGTACAGGAATATTATTATTCTTGAGTTTCTGCACAAATTGATTGGCATCTGTTACCGAACTTAATCGATCCTTCCCGCCCTGCGCTATTAAAACTGGAATTTTGACACGATTGGAATGAAATACTGGAGAAATCTGCTTAAACATGCTCGATTCGCGAATTGGATTTCCAATTATCTGATAGTATTTTTGCAAATAGGGTTTTACATACGGTGGTATATCTCTAAAATATGTAAACAAGTTTGTATAGCCCGAATATGATACTGCACAGGCATACATATCAGAATTAAAACACGCTGCATGCAATGCTGAATATCCGCCAAAGCCCTTTCCAACAATAGCTATTCTATCTTTATCTGCAATTCCTTCTCTAATTAACCATTTTACACCGTCCGTAATATCATCTTGAATCTTACCGCCCCACTCTTTAAAACCTGCCGACCAAAATTCTTTACCGAAGCCTACTGAGCCACGATAGTTCATCTGAAACACTACAAAACCACGGTTAGCTAAAAATTGTGCTTCGTGATCAAAACCCCAAATTTCTCGCTGATTAGGTCCATCATGTGGCAACACAACAACAGGAAGGTTACTCCTATCTTCATGTAAAGGGTAAGTAATAAACCCTGTAATGATCTTACCATCGCGGGCTTGATATTTGACAGATTCTGTTTGCGATAACTCACGATCCTTCAAGTTAGGATTGTTATCGGTAAGTTTATGTAGTTCGTTATCCTGGCAATCAAAATAATAAATCGCACCAGGATTTGTGTCTGTATATGTTCTTATGATGATTTTATTAAAGGAAGAATCTGAGTCAATAATATCAAATTCTGATCCCTTTGCCTTTTCAGATATTTTTTTAAATATTTCTGCGATTTTATCATTGAAAAAAAATCTTTTCTTTTTTGAAAGTGTATAAGAGGCATACATCATTTCATTTGTATAAGAAGAATAACCACCCCAATCGAGATCGACTTCCTTATTATTAAAAACCTCGTATACTTCTTTCTTCTGCTCTAAATCATACTCAACTAACGACAGCTTGTCTCTGCCGATATTTGAAAGTGCGTAAATATTTGTTGTCGAGTTTTTAACGAAACCCATCGGTATAATAGTAGAAGCAAAATCATTTTTTAAGACCTGATGAAAGGGTTGCTCATTGTCTGCCCTATACATCATTGATTCTTCCACACTATCATTAGCCATGACAAGGCGCACTTGGCCATCCTGAGAAAGATACCAGGAGTTAATGTTTCCTGGATTTTGAAGAATCATCTCGGATTTCCGCCCATCAATAAATAACTTATGAAGATCGAACGTTGAAGAATCTCGATCATTAATAGCAACTATAATTCCATTATCATATAATCGCGCAGGCTGTACCCAACGAAATTTTGCTTTCATGGGTTTAATCAATGGCTGAAGGGCGTCCGTAAAAATATTTACAGCATATAGTCTTAGGCTGTCATTAGAGGTTTGTTCTATAGAAAATATAATCTCTTCATCATCTCCCCAAACAAAACTATTAACATTCATATCATTTTGATACGTCAATTGCTTGGAACTGTCCTGATTATTTAAGTTTAATAAAAAAATATT
Organism: Sphingobacterium sp. JUb20; assembly: GCF_004342035.1. NCBI lineage: Bacteria > Pseudomonadati > Bacteroidota > Sphingobacteriia > Sphingobacteriales > Sphingobacteriaceae > Sphingobacterium > Sphingobacterium sp. JUb20. Next base: position 47,562 of record NZ_SLYV01000012.1, read on the forward strand.
CTTGCAATGATTATCCAAACCGATATAAGCGATATAATTACCATCGGGAGAAATTTTAAAAGATGTTTTTTCAGGAGTTGAAAAAAAACTTTCAATAGGTATACGTTCCGTTTTATTATTCGAACAGCTAATGCCTAGAAACAGCAAGGTAATTAATATAGAAAATGTAATATATGCGCGCATAAACAAACTCATTCGTCAACCTACTCAAAGATTAAAATTAATTAGCAATAACAAATCATGTGCAACTTTATTTTTACAAGAACAGCTAACATTTATTGTACCACGATAATATACAGATATATATTTCAATAAGGCAATTAAAGTTCATATTTTTGCACTTATGTATTTATATAACATATCCATCATATCAGAAGAATCTGTACATCAGGAAATAGTTTCCTGGATAAAAGAAAATCTTCTAAGCAGTACTAATTTCAATCCTCGTTTTTTGGAAATGCTTAATTCTCCTCATGAAGGAGTAACATACTGTATTCAGATACAGGTTTCCAGCGAAGAGGACATTGCACAATTTCAGCAAGATCATCTCAGCCATTTACAGCATGAAATTTCATCCAATTATAAGGATAAAGCTTTCATCTTTGACAGTACAATGAAATACTTGTAAAAATAAGAGCGATACTAAATATCGCTCTTATTTTTATTTTCTTCTAAAAGTTCCCACTTGGGATCATAAACAATTTTTGGAGTCATGTAATGCAATAATATCAATCTTGAATAACGAAAGTTAAATGGAGAAAAGATTATGATTGTTGCAAAAAGGACTACCATATACGTCCACGGGGACTCACTTCCTGTTAATACTGCTGTTGCCAAAGCAAATGTTACAACTTCAGCCACCGACATCGCGTAACTGACATACATGGCCGCATAAAAATAACCTGGCTCGATTTCGAAAGTCAAATTACAAACGGGACATACATCATTTGTTTTTTGTTTACGTAAACCATAGGCAGGTCCGACAAACATATTTCCGACATGACATCTTGGACATTTTGAATGTACAAGCGCATGAATTTTAGATGTTGGCATATCTTATTAATTTTAAAGAATTTTTTCCTGAGATTTATTCGACTTTACAGTACGATATTTTTTATACCATAGAAAGCCCAAACCTGCGGCTGCCAAATAAGGAATGACAAGCAAAAATAAGATTCCATCATTTAAGCCTTTACCTTGTGTATTGCCGTTCTGAGTAGAATTTTCAGCATTTAAGGAACACATAGCACACTGGGCATATACTGAACTGATTGGTGTTACCGTAATCGTGCAAAACAGAACAATTGTAACTAGCAAATACTTAAGCGTTTTCATAATACAAAGATACTTAAAAAATTAAGATTATTTTACAGCTACTCTAGTCATTAAACTTAGAAAACTTCTCCCAGAAACCGTCATGCTGTAATGGAGCCTTTAATGTAATCGTCTCTTTTTTGATTGGGTGAACAAAAGTAAGTGATCTGGAATGAAGACAGATACTACCCTTTGAGCTGCCCCGAGGGTACCCGTATTTATTGTCACCGACTATAGGGCACCCCATCGTGGATAATTGCACCCGAATCTGATGAGTTCGTCCTGTTAATGGCTCAACTTTTAATAAATGAAAACCATTCATTTCACCGATCAAAGTATAATCCAATTCGGCATAGCTGCTTTCTTTCACTTCCTTATTAAAAGCTTTTGTTACCATTTTTTCACGATTTCGCACAAGCCAATTGATCAATTTACCGGCAGGTTCTTGTGGACGTTGTCTCACAACTGCAAGGTAAGTTTTTTTTACCTGTCTATCTTTAAACAGTTTATTCATACGTTCTAATGCTTTGCTTGTTTTTGCAAAAACGATTAATCCGCTAACAGGCCTATCAAGACGATGAATAACTCCTAAAAAGGCTTCATTAGGTTTATTGTATTTATATTTTAAATACTCTTTAACCATATCTTCTAAAGACTTATCACCGGTGTCGTCTACCTGAACAATATCTCCTGCCCTTTTATTGATTGCGATGAGGTGGTTATCTTCATAGATAACATCTCTATCTGTAATATTATGCATTTAGTTAAAATAAAATCTTACAATAATAATCCATATGCAAGAGATCTTGCCTATGTATAAAGGCAAAGATACACCTAATCAGAATAGCTTAAAAAAGTAAAGGGCGATTTTCGAAGAAAATTGCCCTTTACTTTTTTAAATATATTAAAATTTCTATTTCACTGAATCTTTCAATTCTAATTCAGCTGCCTTTTTTGCTTCTTTGTCCTTCTTCTTAAAGAAACCTCTCAATAAGAAATTACTTTGCAAAGCTTCCATGTTTTGATCCAATTTAGCTGTACTGTTATTTAAATTACGAACGGCCTCTCTAAGCTCATTACCAACCGCTGGATCATTGATCAATGTACCAATCGCATTATCTTTACTACTTAATTTACTTGAAGCAGTATTTAAATTTGTCATCAGTGCATTAGCTGTCTGTGAAACGCCCTGTAGTTGCGCTGCAGAAGCTCTTAAGCTAGCAAAAACTGCTGTATCTGTAGTCAGATCGTGAACTAAGCCTTTATTCGAATTTAATTTTTCTGTCAATAGAACAAGGTTAGATGTTGCTTTATTTGTACTGGCCATAACCTGACTGATCGACTGCAAAGACATATGAAGGGAAGATAACATGGCTGTATCTGTCAATAAAGATCCAACTACACCACGTCCTTCAACTAAACCACGTGAAATTTCAACAAAATCTGTTGTAATTTTTGCCAAGTTTTGGTTATTAAGCTGTAGGGTTTCCATCATTGCTTCCATGTCTGCGGCTTTCGCAGAACGAAGAAAATCATTAGCTTCAATTGATGGCGCATTTTGAGAACCACCTGAAATCACAATGATTTTATTACCAATAAGACCATCTGATCCTAATTTTGTAATTGCATCTTTACGGATATATTCAGCTGATTTTTCTTCAATGGTCATAACAACCTCAACATCCTGTAAATTTTTAAAATGAATATTCTTTATAATCCCCACTTTAACACCTGAAAACCAAACATTACTACCTACTTTTAAGCCTGCAACATCAGGGAAAGACGTAGCAATTTCGAAAGTTTTAGTAAATTTCTTCTGTTGACTCCCCAGTATAAATATACCTGCAATCAGAATAGCTAATCCTATAAATACGAATAATCCAACTATTACTGCTCTCTTATTTTCTACTTTGCTCATTTATTTAAACAATAAAATTATAATCATAAAACGCTTTAACTCGCGCATCATCTGTTTCAAATATTTCCTTAAAAGATCCCTGTCTTTCAAATTTACCATCTAGTAACATCACAATACGATCTCCTACCGATCGAGCACAAGCTAAATCATGTGTGATGATAATGGATGATGTTTTATACCTTTCTTGGACTTCGTTAATAAGACTATTAATATCTAAACAGGTTATTGGATCCAATCCTGCTGTTGGCTCATCATACATCATGATATCCGGGCGTAAAATTAATGTACGTGCAATACCGATTCTTTTACGCTGTCCACCAGATAATTCAGATGGCATTTGATTGATTGCCTGTGATAGTCCCACACCTTCTAGCACATCTTCCACCTCTTTATTGATTTCAGCACGTGTAAGATTTCTTTTATTACGAATCAATGGAAATTCAAGATTTTCACGTACCGTCATACTATCGTACAAAGCGCTATTTTGAAATGAAAATCCTATACGCAACCGCAACTTCATCAACTCATGGTTATCCAAATCATTAACAGAATTTCCAAGAACTTCAATACTACCCACATCAGGCTGTAAAAGTCCAGCAATAAGTTTTATTAATACGGATTTACCAGTACCAGAACGTCCTAAAACAACTAAGTTTTCCCCCCGGTACAAGTCTAAATCAACATTTCTTAATACATGGTTCTCTCCGAATGATTTACTAACACCGCGTATTGTAATGACAGAATCTTGATAATCGATATGTGTTTTTACTTTTTCCATCACTAATTTATTATTGATAAAATTTGTACGATGATAATTTCTTCAATAAAAACCAAAAACATGGAAGCTACAACAGCGGCATTAGCCGCTTTACCAACCCCCTCAGTTCCTTTTGAAGAATAATATCCACAATAACAACTTACTGCACCGATAGTAAAACCAAATACAATAGCTCTAAAAACCATTGCCCATAAATCCTGATAACCAATTGTTTCGAAGACTTGTGTAAAGAAACTTAAAAAGCTTAGATCATCTTTGGATGCCATACTCAGGTAACCACCAAGAAGTCCGATTCCCGCAACATAAAAACATAAAATAGGAATACCTATTGTTGTCGCTATAATACGACTTACAATTAAAAATTTAAATGGGTTTGTTCCCGAAACTTCCATCGCATCAATTTGTTCGGTAACATTCATCGAACTCAATTCAGCTCCAACCTGCGAACCAATTTTTCCAGATGCAATCAGTGCCGTTACCAGCGGGGCTAACGCCCGAACAATAGCAATGGAAATCAATGAAGGTAACATAGAGGTTGCTCCAAACTCTTCCAATGAAGGTCGTGATTGTTTAGAAAAAACAAATCCCACAATAAAACCCGTTAAACTGATTAAGGGTAATGATTTCCATCCAATTTCAAAACATTGACGTATTATTTCCTTAAATTCATAAGGAGGTGTGACAAGTTCTTTCCAGAATCGAATTAAGAATCGATGGATATTTGCGAATTCAGTAAAAAATGATCGAAGTTTATTTAACATTCAAATAAATATTTCCTGTGTACAATATTTTATGACACGATTGAAGGGATAAAGGTACAAAAAATAGGTAATTATTATCAAACCATAATCACTTAGTTTCCGCTTAAGTTTTCTTACAGCCCTAGAAAACAACAAAATAATCTGGAATAAGTTTTGTCTACATAAAAAACAAATCACTGATTAAACCATATGTATATTATAGGTGTCATACCTACAAAATAAAGAACTATTTTTCACGATCGATAAAAAAGAAATATCATGAAAAAAATTAAATATATAAAATTAATCGCATTAGCAGTTTTTAGTATCCTGTTTTTTGCGACGCCTAAATCTTCGTTAGCACAACGTGGATATTCTAATTATAACAGTGGTGTTTCTTTTCAAACATTTTATGATGAACTAGCGCCTTATGGTGACTGGGTAAATGACCGCAATTATGGTTATATGTGGATACCTGATGTAGGTCCTAATTTCCAGCCATATTCAACAAATGGATACTGGACCATGACTGAATATGGAAATACGTGGGTATCAAATTATTCTTGGGGCTGGGCACCATTCCATTATGGTAGATGGGAATACAACAACAACTATGGTTGGGCATGGATTCCAGATTATGAGTGGGGACCTGCTTGGGTAAATTGGAGAGAAGGATCTGGTTATTATGGCTGGGCACCTTTAGGGATTAATATTTCGATCAACCTTCCTATGAATTTATGGGTATTTGTTGGATCATCTAACATCTATAGCAATAGACTAGATCGTTACTATGTTCACCCTCGTAATTATAATAATTTTTATAATAGAACTACAATTATCAATAATACGATTATCATCAATAATAAAAACTATTATGGTGGTCCAAGAAGATCAGATATTGAGAGAAGTACAGGAAGACGTGTAAGCGTAAGAAGTATTAATAATTCTGATAGACCTGGTGCATCACGTGTAACGCGTAGCAGTGTTGATATCTATCGTCCAAATGTGGATCGTAATTCAAGAACTGATGCAAGACCAAGCCGAGTTGCTGAAGTTTCATCACGTACACGCAGCAATAATACATCTCTACAAAATAGAAATGATCGGGTGATATCTACAAGAGATAATATGACCAGTACGAGAGGTAGTCGCGAATTGTATATTGACAATAGCGGAAATGCTACTGTTAGATCGAGAGAAAATGGATCAACAGATAGATCAAGAGGCAATAATAGTACAATTGATAGAACAGATGGCCGTATAAACAATAATGGTGGTAGCACAAGAAGTAACTCATCTAATACAGATAATGGTTCTTCGAATACCAGAAACACCCGGGAGAGAGTACAATCTATCGATAATAATAATAATAATAATAACAATACTTCAGTTCGTACAGAAAGGCCTACAAGAAATACAAATACAGTAGAACAATCTAGAACTGAGCGACCAGCTAGGGTCCAAACTAGTACAAACAATGAAACTAGAAGTAGCAGAACTGCCCCTACGAACACAGAGCGACCAGCTAGAGTACAGGAAACTTCAAACAACGAAACTAGAAGTAGCAGAACTGCGCCTACGAATACAGAACGACCTGCAAGGGTTCAGTCAACTTCTAACAACGAAAGTAGAAGTAGTAGAACTGCCCCTTCAACCAATACGGAACGACCTGCGAGAGCACAGTCAAATAGTGTGGAAAGAAGTAATAATAGTACCAATGAAAGAAGCTCAACACAGTCGGGAGCTACCAGAAGCGGCAGTACACGTACAAGATAAGAATTGAAATAATTATATGGAGAGGCTTAGTAATGATACTAAGCCTCTTTTTTATGAATAAGACACAAATTGGATTTTCCGAACAATTACTTTAAATTGATGTTAATTATTAAATTTACATTCTTATTCACTTTATATTAAGAAGCCAATGGCTCAACTAACATCCATACTAGACAACGACTTTTATAAGTTCACGATGCAATATGCTGTTGTCAAGTTATTTCCAAAAGCAAAGGCTCGATACCAATTCATTAATCGCGGTCAACATAAATTTCCGCTCGGATTTGATAAAAAACTAAGAGAGGCAATCGATGCGATGGCAAATCTAAAATTGAGCAAAGCTGAAAAAACATTTTTTGCTCAAAATTGCCCATATATTGACCCTACTTACTTTGACTTCTTACAGGGCTATCGCTATGATCCTGATGAGATCAGTATCATTCAAAATGGCGAAGATTTAGAAGTTAAAATTGAAGGATATTGGTATCGTACCATTCTATGGGAAGTTCCGATCATGGCTTTAATATGTGAACTTTATTACGAAATAACTGAACAGAAGCGCTTAACGAATGAACAGGTTATTGATGATGCTAAAACTAAAATTGAAAAATATAAGAAATTAAATATTACAATCGCAGATTTTGGTACAAGGAGAAGACATTCTTTTCAGGTTCACAAACTTGTCGTAGAAACATTAAAAGAATATGGGGGTGGTACTTTTATCGGAACGAGTAATGTTCTTCTTGCTATGCAATATCAAATTAAACCTATTGGCACACATGCTCATGAATGGTTTATGTTTCATGCAGCCAAGTATGGTTATAAAATGGCAAATTTGCTTGGTCTCGAGCATTGGGCCGATGTATACAGAGGTGACTTGGGTATCGCGCTATCTGACACGTATACAACAGAAGTATTCTTTAGACAATTTGACAAAAAACTCACCAAATTATTTGATGGTGTACGACATGACAGCGGAGATCCTATAGAGTTCGCTGAAAAAATCATTTCACATTATGTCAATAAAGGAATCGATCCTTTATCGAAAACCATCATATTTTCGGACGGTTTAGATTATGATAAAGTGGCTCATATAACGCAGTATTGTAAAGGCAAAATTGGACATTCATTTGGAGTGGGTACCAACTTCACTAATGATGTTGGCCTGACACAAATGAATATAGTGATTAAAATGACTGAAACACAACCAGAAGATGATGAATGGACGCAGGTAATTAAATTATCGGATGAACCTAAAAAGAACACTGGAGATCCAGCGACCATCAAATTAGCAAAACAAATATTAATGATACATGACTAGAGATATTTACGGCGAAGCCCTAAACGATTATTACATTCATCAAAAAGAGGTAGCGCCTCTGCTGTTACACAGTAGTTATGGTGATATTGAAGAAATGCCCGTTGATATATTTTTTCGCGACGAAGACGAGATTCCTGAACTGGAATTTATTGCACTTTCCCTATGTGATGGACGTGTTTTAGATGTGGGCGCTGGCGTAGGTTGTCACACATTGTATTTGCAAGACAAAAATTTCGACGTTGAAGCACTTGAAGTATCGAACATCGCCTGTCAGATCATGCAACAGAGAGGGGTTCAAAAAATACATCATAACGATTTTTATCAATTCAAAGATCATAAATATGATACTCTCTTGTTCTTGATGAATGGAATTGGATTAGCAGGCGATATAGAAGGCTTTAAAAACCTTTTGATTCATGCTGAATCTATATTGACAGATCGTGGACAGCTTATCTTTGATACGTCAAACATCGAGTATCTTTATGAAGAGTATAAAATAAAACGACCTGATCACTATTTTGGAGAGATAAATTATCAATATCAATATCAGGGAAATTTTGGGGACAAATTCAAGTGGCTATATCTGGATCAAAAGATGCTCATTAAAATTGCACATGAATTAAACTGGGTAGTACAAATTCTATTTGAAGATGAACACGACCAATATTTAGTTCGTATGGAAAAGAGAAAATAGTGCCCACTTAATTAGATACAACAAAGCCTTTCGGAAATATTGCGAAAGGCTTTGTTTTTTAATAAGTAGCAATTTTAAATACGATTACCAACCTAATAATTAAAATGGGCTATTTAAGCTTGATATAGGTTTCAATTATTATTTGTTTAACACCTAATTCTGGAAGATTTTCTTCGCCTTTTTGAATAAGCGTATCTCCTTTTTGAGTTAGCTCAAAATCAAAAGTATTATTTTCCCAGTCGCGCATGGTGCAATACTGTAAATGTTCTTTATATTTATTACCAATTAGTGTATATGTACCTCCTCCCGAGACAAATAATGGTTCTTTTCCTTTCCCTTTCTCTTTATCGTGATTAAAAAAAGAAAAGTGATCTCCATTAAACATCTTAAACATCTCTGTTTTTGATGTATCTGTAAAAGCAAGAATCGTGTCTGTTCCTTTTATGGTTTTACTTTCAAGTAAACGATAGGTTCCTGCAATATTTTGTATATTTTCTGCAGGTTTATCAGACTTTGGCGCACATGATGAACATGCAGCAACAAATGACAAAATGATTAACTTTTGATTTATTAGGTTTTTCATAAAATGGTTTTTTATTTTAACAGAGATCAAAGTTGTCGCATCTGATCTCTGTTAAAGATGCAAGAAATTACTTATCCCACCAAACACGGCCTGTCAATTTATCTCCACCAGTTACTGCATTTGAAGCTGCTTTATAATTTTCCGGATTCTCCGCTGCCTCCATTACTGGGTAAGGAAATCTTCTCGGGATAGTTCCTCCTGTAGCATTTCCAGGATAATTACCTATAGAAATTAAAATAGGATATCCTGTTCTTCTCCAATTACTCCAAGTTTCATAAAAATCGAGCATTGTGATAGTATGTGCCCAATATTGGGAATTAATTTGGTTAAGTGCATCATTTGCATTGAAAGGATTTTTTACAATGTACTCTTCTGCCTCTGCTTCAGAAATGCCTAATGTTGAACTATACTGATTTAAATATGTAAGTCCCGCTTTAACTCCATTTTTATAATGCTGTGATGCACTACCGCCTATACTCCATCTCTGAGCTGCCTCGGCCCATAGAAGTTCTGTTTCAGCATATGTTAGAATAAATGTAGGTGCCTCTCTTTTGATCATTTCAGGGTGAGCCGAAGAGTATTCATCCATTTTTGTAAAATTAGGATCACTTGCAATATTGTATTCTGGTTTAGCGCCTAAATCTTTACCATTTGGCATTCCTTTCTGTTTTGCTACATCAGTAATAAAACTTGCATTCTGATCTTTATTCCCGTCAGATAAATATAATTTAGTCACAGCTATTTTAGCAAGCCTTGGATCATTTGATTTTTTTAAGAAATCGATAAAGGTTTTGGACCATTTGGTATAAAAATGCTCTTGCCCTCCATCACCTAATAACACTTGGCTATTTCTATTTTGAGTGACGCGTGCACCAGAAGTTTCATGTTTTAGATAAGCATTGTCATCATTAGACGTCATGGTCTTATTAATAACTTTATTCGCATATTCTTTTGCTTTATTTTCATCGACCTTAATTAGACGCATTGCTAGACGTAATATAAATGAATTTCCAAACTTCTTCCATTTATTGATATCACCTCTATATATTACATCTCCTACTAAATTTTCATTAGATGCTGTTAATGCATTAGTAGCTTCATCCACTTCCTTTAAAAGATCATTATAAATATCTTGTTGTTTATCATATTTAGGAGTATATATTTTACCATGATAACCTAGACCTGCTTCAGAATAAGGAATATCTCCGTACAAATCAGTCAGTCTTGCAAAAATTAAAGCTTTCCAGATTCTTGCTATCTGATGCAAATTGTTATACTCCGGTTTTCCTTTTGTATTGTATACCAGATCAGCAATATTGCGCACTTGCTCAGAATAAGCGCCGACAGCAGATGTACCCCAATAAGCAGTTGTATATGCTTCATTTAAAATATATTTATCTCCAGCCCAATAACTCACCACTGTAGAAAAACCCTGCATCATTGTAGACGCATAAATTAAATTTGCTCTCCAAGTATCGTAAGCGAAATCGGTACTTCCTGTATAGGTCAACTGTGATGTTGATAGCAAATAATTAGGATTAAAATTCTCATTGGTATATGCATTAGGGTCTGTGTTGATTTTTTCAAAATCTTTTGTACAACTTCCTGCACTTAGCAATAGTGTAACTGCTAAACCCGATATAATTGGTTTAAATATTTTTCTCATTGTAAACTTCATTAAAATTTAACACTTAAATTAGCACCAAACGTCCGTACTGCAGGTACTCCACCTAACTCCAAACCAGGAAATGTTGCATTGTAACTTGATTCAGGATCTATATTATCCGTTTTCTTCATCAGCACAAATAAGTTACGGCCTACAGCACTAACATTAAGTGATTTAATTCTATTATTAAACATTTTAACAGGGAAATTATAACCAATTACAACTTGTCTCAATTTTATAAAATCTGAACTTTGAACAAAGTTTTTTGAAACGTTATTTGCAACATTCGTATAGTAAGCAGCTGCATTTGTCCCTAAAGATTCACGATTATCCAATGTTGCTTTATGTAATCCGTTGATGTATCCATAATAATTAGTTGCTGAAAACAATTTACCGCCCCATTTTCCATCAATCAGGAACGAAACATTTAAATTTTTATAACTGAATTCATTATTCCAGCCTGCAAACCATTTATTCATAGCAGACCCATAGGCTTCCAAATCACCTCGCGCTGGTGATTTCGCATCATCATCCAGTAATACGATATTCCCATTTGCATCGTATTTATTATCAAATGCCATTACCTGATGAATAGATTTACCGACTATTATTGAAGTAAAACCTACTCCTGAACGAGAAGTTGCAATCGTTAATGGATTACTCTCATCAATACCATCCGCTAAAGAAAGTACTTTATTATCATTAAAAGATCCATTTAAAGTTGACACCCATTTAAAGTGATCATTCTTAATAATTGTCGCAGAAAGTAAAGCTTCAAATCCCTGATTTTGCATTTCACCAGCATTTAAAACTGCGGCAGAATATCCTGAAGTAGTTGCCACCTTTACATAAGTAATCTCATTTTTCGATTTTTTATTATACCATGTCAAATCCAAATTTACACGATCATTAAAAAGACGTAATTCTGTACCAATTTCAAGTTCTTTTGCCGTAGATGGTAATAGCGAAGAATTTGGAATGTTAACATTTGAAATAATTCCAAGAGGTTTACCCTGTAAAGACTCGCTCCTTAATCCGTAAGTCAACATGGTTTGAAAAGGATCTGTAGCTTGTCCTACTTGTGCAAAACCTGCTCTTAACTTACCGAAACTTAACCATGATGGTTTTAAATATTCAGAAAAAATAAATGATGTAGAGATCGACGGATATACAGAATTTAATTTATTATCCTTGCCGGGGGAAGCCAAAGTTGAGAACCAATCTGAACGCACACTTCCATTTAAGTAAAGAACGTCTTTGTAAGCAAACTCCATTGTACCATAAACCGACTGCATTTCATTTTGATAATAGCCCAAAGCGATCGATTTATTTAATGCATTACTTATTGTATAAACAAATGGAACGGCAAAATCTACTCCATTATTGGTTGTCTGTTGAGATTCAGTATTACGGTATGCAGCTCCAACATTGGGAGTTATCGAATAATCTCCAAATTGAAATGATTTACCAAGTAATATGTCTGTATTAATGTCAACAAATTTTGTATTCTGTTCACTAATCTTACCAGTAGCGTAATAAGCTGTACCTGTAGGCAATACATTTGTATATTGATCGTTATAGCCATCCCTACCTGCGCGTCCTTGGATAAATAAGCCATTAATAAATGTATATTTTGCAGCTATTGAACTTATTGAGCGATCACGCTTTGTATTATTTTGAAATTCATAAGCGGCAAACCATGGATTAGTAGCATATACATTTCCTGTATTGAACGCAACTTCATTACCATGCTCATCTTTCCACGGTTTTAAGTCATCTACATTGACACTTGTTGGAATAAACATTGCATTAAAATTAGCATTCCCTGCACCATCCGAAAGCATGGGTCTATTTTTCACCTGCTCATAGATTAAATTAACACGAGCGTCAATCGTCAACCTTTTGATCGGTTCAAACATACCTGCCAGATTAAATGACTGCCTATCTAAACCAGAATTAGGAACCACCGATTTATTTTTAACATCAGATGCTGATAAACGGATCGAGCCACCATCGAAGCTCTTGTTTAGAGCAAGCGTATTGGTCCAAGTACTACCTGATCTATAAAAACGATCTAAATTTCCCTTTTGTAAGGAATATGGTCTTTCTTTACCATCAAATTGAACAACAGGTGTACCATCTAATTTTGCTCCCCAACTGGAACTACCGACTTGAGCGGCTGCTTTTTGACTATTTGGCTTTACACCACTAGCCCCTTGCCCATAAATTGTTTGCCAATCTGTTTGGTCAATTATTTGTTCTCCAACAAAGTTACTATTGAAATCAATTGAATTACCTTTTCCAGATTTAGTTGTGATCAAAATTACACCTGCTTTAGCACGTGCACCATACAATGCTGAAGCCGCGGCTCCTTTTAATACTGAAATACTTTCAATATCGTCTGGATTTATATTACTAATGGCATCTCCAAGATCTGGTGCATTGTCCCACTGGCTTCCAGAATTACCTTTTGAATTGGTATTTCCAACACCTACAGGTTTATTTTCCATGGGAATACCATTAATAACATATAACGGTTGATTCGTCTGACTTATACTGGAAATACCACGAATCGTTACATTCGTAGCGGCTCCTGCTCCCCCAGAAGTACTGCCGATATCCAAACCAGCAACCTTCCCAACTAAGGCATTTACAACATTATTTTCACGCGCTTGCGTCAACGATTCACCTTGAACCTGAGTAACCGAATAACCTAAAGAACGTTTCTCTTTTTTCATACCTAAGGCAGTTACAACAACTTCATTCAGCATACGATTATCTTCCGTCAAAACGATTTTAATAGAAGTATCATTACCCAGAACCGGCTCCTCTGAGTTATATCCTGCAAATGAAACAACAAGTGTATTTCCCGTCAGTGCATTAATGGAAAACTTACCGTTTAAATCAGTAGCTCTTGCTACTGTGGAACCTTTAACACGAACTGTGGCTCCTACGAGTGGGTTTCCTTTTTCATCTGTTACAACACCATCATAAACTTTATTCTGTTGCTGACTGACAACCACCAAGCCCTCGTTTGAGATACTATATGTAAGACCAGTCTTATTAAATAATTTGGCTAAAATATCCGTAACTCGTCCATTCTCAACCTGCATGGAAACCTCCTTATTCAGATTGTCGTTACTTGAGCCATAGACGAAGTAATAGTCACTTTTTTCTTCAATCATTTTAAGTACTCTGCTCAATTTTGTTTTTTGGACATCAAGCGATACTTTTTGTTGGGAATAAACATTAGCCGAAACATTCATTACGACAAATGCACTCATAATCAAGGTTAGTTTCATCCGTATAATGAATCTAAAATGCACAATGTAGCCATTACGCATTTGCAATAAGCAATTTTTTATCATACTTTAGTATTAGGTTTAAAATTCAATAAAGAGCAGCACGTTTTTCCAGAATTGCTGCTTAAGAATTAATCTTTTTTTTCAAGGATGGCGTTGGTCCGCCATCCTATTTTTTTCTAGTAAATGGTTATTTTTCTTCCATATATCTCATAATTAAAAGGTTCTACTTTTTGTAATGCATTTAATACTTGGTTTATATTTTCTTTTGAAAAAGTCGCTGTAAAGCGATAATCTTCAAGATTTCTATTTTTAATCTCTATATCCACATCATACCATCGTTCTAAGGTATGTCGCAATGATTCAAAATCTTGGTCCATGATTTCTAATCGATTATCTTTCCAGGCAATCTCCTTTGAACTAACGGCAGGTTCATCTACTGAAAAATCTTGAATTTTGATTTCCTTAACACTGCTTTTTAACGCCTCCTTTTTAACAGCGGAGTTTTTTTTAGCCTCAATAAATTGATTTTTATATAAGATAATTTTCTGATTAGGCTTGATAATCATGGAGTTCTCATTAATTCCCTTGCTGCGCATCTCAATTAATCCTTCCACTAAAAAAGCTTCAGATGTTCCATCATTAGGATAGGATTTCACATTAAAAGTTGTTCCGAGGACAGAAATATCAAAATCATTAGCATAAACTACAAAGGGCTTCTCTTTATCTTTTTTAACTTCAAAAAAGCCTTCTCCAGTTAGATAGACATGTCGTGCATGATCATTAAAATCCTTATCAAGTTCCAGTTTACTGTCTGAATTTAATGTGATTGTGGTCCCATCTGGCAAATCAAATGTTTTCTTCTCTCCTTTTTTAGTTTGGAATATCTGGGCGGTCACAAATTGATCCAACGGTTCAATTCTTTTCGAATAAAACTGTGTATACCAGAAGTAAGCCAAGCCGAAAAGTACAAGAGCCGCGGCAATACGAAATAAGTGAGATAGATGCCAGGAAAAAATAGAAAGTTCATTTGTCTCCTCTTTAAGGCGAGCTTTCATATGCTCCAACCTTTCATTAACAGCAGGTTTGTTGCCTACAAGAACTTGATATAATCTCTTGGCATGCTGAATCGTTTCTAACTGCTCAGGATGATTGACAATATACTGTTCCCAATATTGTTTGCAAGATGTATTTTCTCCAGAACAATACTTTTGGAAAGTATCATCTATTAAAAAGTCTTCAATATTGTTATAATCTTTTTGGCTCATTCTTTAGGTCTTTACTATAGAGTGCATACGATTGCACTTTTTTCCTAAAGAAATTTTAAAATAAAATATAACAAGCTTTAAATCAATCAAATAAAATCATCAATTTATTGTAGATTTAAAGATCTTTTAATTCTTGCCGCAGCACTTTTAAAGCATCATACAAAGTATTGTACGCAGTTTTGACAGTCATTTGAGTGGTTTCTGCTATTTTTTCGTAGGAATATCCTTCAAAAAATTTAAGATGAATGAGTTGTTTTTGACGAAAACTTAATTTTTCGAGTGCTTCTCTTAATCGGATCTGAATCCATTCATTTGTTTGTACCTTAATAATAAATTCTTCATAGGGCATTTCTATCCAATCATCTTCTGCTTTAACATGTCGCAAAGCAGTTTGTATTTTATGTTGTTTTTCTAAGAGCCGCAGGATTTTTCTTTTTAAAAATGTAATGAGGTATGCCTGCACATTTTCTACGCGATCAAGGCGATCTCGTTTTTCCCAAATGGTAACGAAAATTTCATCTGTTGCTTCACTCGCCAGATCAGCATCTCCACATGTACGAATACCAAAATTCACCAATTCGTTAAATAATGCGGCATATAAATCAAAAAACGCTTGTTCATCACCATTCCGCACACGTTCCCAAAGCAATCTATAGCCTAACTTATTTTTCATTATAATTGGTTAACTTCTTTTTAATTCCCTAAATGTATCATTTTATAGCTATAAAAGAAAAAATTATCAACTATATCTTTAAAAAGAGTTAATATTATTATTTACCTCATCGAAATCCATATCTGATATCAAGCCAATATTCAACTGGATATATAAAAAAAGCCTAGCAACTAAATGCTAGGCCTCTAAAACTACTCTTTATATTTTTGCTTTTATCCACAGATCGCTTCAATGCTTTGCTCGGCATAACCAGCACTGGCTGTCATACCTTTTCCGCCGATTCCGGTACGTACATGGATACGATCACTTACATCCACTTCTAAAATATCATTGTCATGCTGAGCATAAAATCCAGCCCATGAGCTTGCAATCATAGACTGATCCATAGTGATAATACGATTCGCTTCATTCAACATGAGATCATTAATCTTTGAATTAATAGCAAATCCTAATTCATCCAGTTGATTACCTTGTGCATATTCATGTGAATCTCCAACAATGATACTACCATCTATGGCTTGCTTAAATAAGATATGTATTCCCTGTTCACGCAATTCTTTATAGTGTTCAGGCACTTTTATTTGATGGAAAGATGGACAATATTCTTCGAAACTTTCATAACGTCTTGTCGTAAGCCCTGTTAAAATATTTCCTGGTAAATGCAGATCTTTCATCGGCTTTGTACGCATCATCTGAAGTTTACTGATCTTCAAACCACTATCGTCAAATAGTGATCTATAAAGAATTTTGAATTCATATCCATTGCATATGATAACCTTATCCCCCTCGAATAATTGCATATCACTCGTTGTCACTTTAACAAGGTCGGCATTATCCTCACAAGCCATTACAGTTGCATCATATTTTAATGTATACTGCTCAAACTTAGTCTGCATATAAGCATGTAAGCGATGGATCATTAAATCTGGTTCAACACTTACCTCTTGTTTAAAAACAATAGCCTCTTTTACATACGTGTCCTTCATCATAGGATAGATCTTTAAGATCTGTTCTTTTGACCATAGCTCATGCGCATATCCAACCTGCTTATAATGTGCACTTAATTCATGCAACATCTGTACTTCATCTGCGTCGGATGCAATATAGATACTGCCATTATTGCGAACAGAAATATCCATTTCATTTTGAATGGACTTATAGATTTCTAAACCTCTAACACCATAATCAAACCATTTTCCAGACATCCCTGATGGCACAACCTGTCCAAAATTGCGTACTGTTGAGCTTACCGGATAGTTATCTTTCTCCAATTGTAGAACGCGTAATCCTTTTACCAAAGCATGGTAGGCATGGAAAGTTCCTAAGATTCCTCCTCCCACTACGATTAGATCATATTTACTCAAATTCATTTTATGTATTTTTATTAACTTATTTGAACATCACTACTATTCACACACCAAGGTTTCTCTGCCTCCTGTTCCTGTTTATCCATCGCTTCTTTTTTACGCGCAAAATAATATAAAGATAGTAAGGATAATCCTCCACCGATGATAGATGCGAAAAAAACCAATTGTATGAAATAACTTCCCCACGTCACGGAATTAGGTAATAACTCCTTATTCAGTAAAACTATAAAGCTGCCTAAATATCCGATCGAATCTGCCAAGTACATGACAAAACCTATATTGCTTTTCATTTTGTATGTAGCAATCATCCTTTCAAAAAAGATGGCGTTGTACGGTATATATGCTAAATAAAGACCAAGCCCTACCAGCAACATCCAACTTAATCCATCGATAAGTTGATGGCTAAAAAGATAAGTAGAACCACCTGCTATAAGAAAACCTACTATAATCAACATGTGAATCAATTTAAATGCTTTTAAATTATCTTTCACCACAATCAACAATGCCACCAGTACCAATACAATCAAAGCAATTATACCATCAACTTTTGCAAAAATGCCATTGCCTTTTACATGGAGCATTTCCCAGATTTCAATTTCAAAATTATCTCGAACATCCCTGATAATTGTCAACATGGTATAAATAACAACAGTAAGCAAAATTCCAGGTTTAAACATTTTAAAAAACGCTTTTCGACTTGTACTATCCATCGCTACTCGTTCTGTTCTCAAGGCTTTATCCTGTTCTGTTGGTCCCGGTGCATGCTCTAACAACCAGACACATCCGATAAAAGGTAGTAAGAATAAAAAACCTGTACAAAAGGGCATCCAATATTCATCTATTGGAAAAGTAGCCATTAACCAACGTCCAACTGTTTTAATCAAACCTGAAGCAAAAATCAAACTGACAGCCATAACTGCTCCCATTATTTCTGTATAACGTCTACCTTCCAGATAACTAAAAACCAAACCCCACACCATGCCTAAGGGAAATCCATTCAATAAAAGAAAAATAATATTCCAAGGACGCGGACACCAAGCAAATGCTAACAAACTTAACCAGGAAATACAAATCAATATAATCAGATAGCGTCCACGATTCTTTTGCTTACTTTCTGCAATAAATTTTATTCCATAAAATTTAGAAAACATATACCCGACCATCTGAGTAATAACTAAACAGACTTTATAATTGATTCCCCATACTGAAGCATCATCATAAGATGCGGCAGTAAAAGATTTTCTAAATGAATACATACAGGTATAGCAAAGAAATGCTGTAAGGGCCAATATCATGGCAACAGAGCGTTCATCCAGTTGACTAATACGTTGTTTAAATCTTTGCGTTAATTCCATTATTTAGACATTTGGTAAATGTTATTTTTTTCCACAACCAAAAGTAAACTTCAAAGATTAATACATCACTAAACTTCTGTTAAGTATTTGTAAACAAATATAGAAATTAATTGAATTAAGCCTAAAACAAAAAAAGACTTTCTATGGGAGAAAGTCTATAATATGATCTTAAATGAGTTCGCTATTTTTTGTTCTGCTCAAAAAAGTAAACAATTAACATGATTGCTTTATCTTTTCCGATGTTTCGCGGTGTATGCGATAGACGTCCATTAAAGAAAATAGAATCACCCTCATTAAGCACAATAACCTGATCCCTAAACACATACTCAACCTGACCACTCAAAATATACTTATATTCAAAGGCTTCAGTCTCCACCATAGGCCGTTTAGCATCTGGAAGAAGTTCCAATAAGACTATGTCTAAAGTAGAGCTATCAATAGAAGAGGTTAATATTCGCTTATAATGAAATCCAATTGCTTGTTCCTTTTCAAACTCTTCGTAATTTTCTTTCCTTTTGACGATAATAGGCCCCAACGTACTATCGGAATTAAAGTCTTTAAAAAATTCATTTAAATCCACATCAAGTGCATTGATGATATTGATCAAGACAAATAATGAAGGAACCGTTCGGTTATTTTCAATCTGAGAAATCAACCCTTTACTGACACCAGCTTTAAGGGCAATTTCTTGAATGGTAACCCCGTTAATCTTTCGGATTTCCTTAATTTTATTACTGATCTTAAATATTGTATTATCTTCCATAATTAACCTCAAAAGTACACAAATAATTACCCTGATGCATATTAAGTTTTTATTATCACAAAAACAATTAATATTATAGCACAAACATAAATTAGTAAAAAGAATAATCATTTCCAAGTTTTATCAGCTTTCAAACTTGAATGAAAATTTTGCACAAGAAAGTTTCATAGCATATGTTAACAATTTCTTATGTTGCAAAAGTCGTAAAGCATAAATAGTGTTTGTATCGTATTTACAAATACCTGTGATGTGCTATTTTATTATTTGCTAAACTCTAAATGTTGTATGAGAGTTTTTATTTGGCAAATTTTAATAAAGATTTAAAACAAGAAAAGACGAACTGATGGTTCGCCTTTTCAAAAATCAAAAATGTGTTAGTTATTGTTGAAAACTATATACGTTTCCAGCAAAATCTGTCACATAAAGTAAATTATCTTTTACAAGCACCTCTGCTAAAATTGGAGCACCTAAATTAATTTTATATTTTAATTTGCCCTGTGGATCTAGACGGTAAAGAAATCCATCCGACGCACCAAATACAAAGTCAGTTCCAACTTGCTGCGGAGCTGCCTCTACAGTTGCAACTAACTTATTTTGATCGGGTGAACTATACGATGAGGTATAGATTAAAGCCTCTCCAGTTGTGAAATTCCACTTTTCATTCAGCGTATTCTTATCCAAAGCAACAATTCCTTTATCCGAAGTCGATAGTAATAATTGTTCGCCACTTATTACAGGCGTTGCCATTACTTTGAAATCATAATCAAGTGTCTTTTTTCGTAAAACGTTTCCTGATAATCTATCTAGCACAAATACCGTATTTAATCCAGTTGCATATACTTCATTACCTACTACCGCAACTCCACCACTTCTAAAACGTAGACCATCCTCATTTTTCTTCCACATCAATTTACCTGTCTTGCGGTCATGAGCAAATAAACTGTTCCAATTAGCTCCTGTAAACAACTGATCTTTGGTTACTATGATCTCTCCTGGCATTGCCTCTCCCCCATTCCAATCCTGATTTCTCCATAGCTCTTGGCCAGTCTTTAAATCTAAAGCGGTCAGATAAGAACCGTAACCAGTATAGTATACTCCTTCATAAATTGCTCCGGCTGTAACATAACTTGGTAATCGTCCCTGGCTTAATTCTTTCTTCCAAATCAGCTTCCCAGTTTTAGCATCCAAAGCGTAGGCATTTCCTGCCACATCAGTTGCCGCAACAATGCCATTTTGATAACGGAGTTTCTGTTTGATGGAATTAGCTGTTGAAAAAGTCCATTTAGTCTTTCCTGACTTTTCGTCTAAAGCTACAATTTGGGACTTACCATTTCCACCATCATCAAAAGTTGCTCCCAAAACGAGACCTTCTACAAGTAATGGACTCACTTTCCAAGTGTTTCCACCTAAGTTTCCAGTCCATTTAAGTTGAAGCTGATTTGCTTTATCATTCACTCCAAAAGTTTCTTTTTTGGTTGCCTGGGTACCATCATTGTAATTGACTTCAATAAAAGCAGTACATGTTTTATTACTTACATTCATAAGAGGTTCTGTCTCCCATGACCAATCTGATAATGGTTTAAACGGTGCATAGGCTACTTGATTGCCTTTACTATCAAGTACTCTCACGTGGACAGATGCTACATCTCGATTACTATCGTATATTTGCGCACGGAAAGGAATTTTCCCTTTTTCAGTGCTTTGTAATGCCGGATCTATCAATTGAATATGATCAAACAAATTACTGTATTTTGGAGAAACATCTTCAACACCATCTTTAGTAACTTTAATATGCAGAAACTGGCCAACAGCATGATCGATACCACCCTTATTAGGTGCATTTGTACTAATAACACGAACACCGCTGCTTGCATTAACAAAAGAATAGTTATTATGCCAGTGACCGAATAACCACGCTTTTAATTTATATTTCTTTAAATCGATTTCCTCAGTCTTTCCCTTTAGAATAAAGTCAGGTCCGATATCAAAATCGTGATTAATAAAAATAACCGGTTTATTCTTATCCTTCAATTCTAGATCCTTCTTCAACCATGCGATAACTTGATCTCTTGTATAACTTGGTTTATAATCGCCTCCCCACATCGGCGTAACAACAAAGTGTGCAGGACCGGCATCAAAAGAATAATAGGTCGGACCAAACAAATCTTCAAACAACTTTTCACCATATTCTCCTTTTACGAGATCATGATTGCCAACAGCATAATAAACAGGTAAGCCCATCAGTTGGCTATTTACTTGCTGCGCATGAAAACGCATGCCTGGTTCATAACAGATATCACCGGTATGCATGATCAAAGAACTTTTTTGATTTGCAGCATATTTACGGACATTCTCAATCCATGGACCATACAAATATGTTTCGGTATCTGTTATTTGAATAAAATTTAAAACATTCGGATCTTGAGAAGTATCCTCAATAAGTCCAATTGAATACTCTTTACGGTCAGGACTTATTTTTAAAAAATGACTTTTTGCAGGCTTGAAACCAGCCGGAGCAGTTACAAATACAAATCGTGCTGCAGGATTTGCTGGTATTTCGAACTGTCCATTTGCATCTGTTTTCAAAACCTGATAACCATCGGAAACAACAGCATGCTCAACAGTACGTTCGCCACTGTCGAACTGACCATTTCCATTCGAATCGATAAAGATATGACCTTTATACTGTGCATTTGCAACACCCATCCCTAGTGCCAATAGGGATGTCAATAGATAATACTTTTTTTTCATTTTACAGTTTATCGTATATTAACTTTTAAAGTTGTTTTGTTTGTAATGAACCTAATTATTTTAACTTTTTGTCAGCTAAAAATAAAGCTACTCATTGGTACTATTAAATCTGATCTGTGAGATATTTTATTGATAAACCTTAACCCAGTCAATGATCATTTCAACTGGCAGTTGTTTCTGATCGACTTTTCCAACCCAACTACCGCCTAATTGCTGATCAATTAATAGAAAGAAAGGCTGATCATATGGCCATTGTGATTTATCAACCCCTTCTATGCGAGGATATGTAAACGTATCTTTACCATTTAACTGGAATACAATTCGATCAGGATACCAGCTTATGCCATATACATTATAATCACCTGCATTGATCTTAGCTGTTCCGCCGTGTTGGGGATTTGTTTTTTGTCCTAAATCTAAGGTATAATAGGAGTGTGTTGTTTGGTAGATAATGGAATCAGAATTTAAATGTTCCATAATATCGATTTCTCCATTTTTTGGATATTTTCCATATTTATCTAATTCCGCTAACATCCAAATAGCTGGCCATGCACCTTGAGCACTCCCAAGTTTCGCACGGATCTCCACTCGCCCATATTGAAAAGCGAATTTTCCTTTACTCCAAATTCCTCCTGTCAGAAATGGACGGGGATCTTTTGTCAGATCAGTATTATTAATTCCCTTCAAAATCAGTTTACCATCTTCCATTGCAAAACAGGCATCGTCTGTACTCATATTGCGATTCCAATCGGCGCTACCTGCAGAAATTCTTGTCCATTTTGTCGTATCAATGGATGTTTCATTAAATTGATCTTCCCAAACCAATTTCCATTTTTTAGCTTCACGAGCATCGCTTTGAATGTACACATAGGGATGTGACTTTGGATGATTGCTTACCCTACAAGAAGTGATAAGTACTAGAAAAGAAATAGCTGTTAGAAAATATTTAAACATTGCAATAAATGGTTTTTTACTATTTGTAATTAAACTTAAAAGAGTTCAAATTTGTTATCAAATCTTAACGTGATCTTAATCATTATTTTTGAAAAGCTTTAATGGGCTTACCTCTCCAAGCCTCATCTTGCTCTGCTCCCAATAACCAGGTCAATGTAGGTGCAATATCATAAATTAACATTGGTTGATTTACCTGTTTTCCCTTTGGTACACCTGGACCCGTCATGACGAAGGGAATTTCAACTTCAGCTAACGATTTACCTCCATGTCCTTTGTCAATACCGCCGTGATCAGCTGAGATGACAAAAATAGTTTCTTTCTCCATTCCTGCATCTTTAACAGCTTGCTGTAATTGCGCAATTCTACGGTCTACATTTTTCAGTTCGGCATAATATTCCGGAGTATTATGTCCAATGTTATGCCCTACACCATCAGGTTGATCAAAATGCACAAAAGTAAGTGTCGGTTTATCTCTTTTAATAACATCAATTACCTTTTCTAATGTCTTATCCTCGTTGTCTTCCATATTATAGACTTGTTGCACAACATTTTTATCAATGAGGTAACCGATACCTGGCCAACTGTGTATCACTGCAAAAGTAGCCTTAGGGTTTTTAGATGCTACTGCATTAAAAATTGAAGGAAATAGACCATTCTTGGTTGTTTTTATCGCTGGAATTTCGGGCGTCTTACTTCCCCACTCTGTAAAACCATGCATAGTTGGACCAGCTCCCATCAACATAGATGCCCAATTCACCGCACTTGATGAAGGCAGTACTGTTCTGACATGAAGGCTATAGCTTCCATCTTCCATCATTTGTTTCAAAGTGGGCATTTCAGCTTTTGGGATTGCATAAGCACCTAATCCATCAAAACCAACGAGCACAACGTGTTTGATTTTTCCAGTCTGCGCTTGACTAAGGGTTTGTGCAAAAAATAGGGCAATTAAAAAAATAAGGTTCTTTTTCATTAGAATACAATTGTTTTAGTAATCATTACTAGTTGCTATCTGTATCATTTAGCTCCTCCTTTAGGTTTTAAAAGTAATAAAGCTTTTAGAAATACAGTGTTCATTTTTGATTGCTGTTATTCGTAAATCATGCAAATTTCACTTTATAATGAATGACAATGGGTAAAAGGTTTGATTTAAGTTGATTAATATTAAAAATTACTCGATAAAGTTAATCAATATTAAACAATACCAATTCATAACGAATGTCTGTATAACAAGATATTTACACAGAGATCCAAGTATTAGTCTGATTTAAAGTAGCGCTTACAATTACCTAACAAAATGTTTACATAGAAAAAAATAACGAGTCGTTCGTTTTGCTCAATTACGAGATCAGCTTAATTGGAGTTAGAAATAGAAATTTATTTATGCACTGGCTAAAAGTAGATTAATCATGATCAAAAGGCAGAGGATCTTTCAAAATAAATCGAAAATCCATTTTTTCACCATTTCGTTCTATTTTCATTACGATCTCTTTTCCATCTTCTGATTTCATTAAATTTGTTAAATCTTCCAGCGAGTATGAGGTTGCCTTTTTACCATTGATAGTTAGAATTTTATCATCTTTCATGATCCCAACCAACTGACCTGGTGAATTTGGTCTAACCATATCAATTTTAAAAAGTGTTTTCAAAACAAACTTAAACTGTACCTTATTATCGAAATTAATTTCTTTACTACCATCCTTCTTCAAGGCAACCGGAACTTCTTCCTTTTCCCATTTGACACCATCATGAATAATCTCCAGCCCACTCATATTGAGGTAATAGAATTTGTCGAAATTTTTATTTTTACTTAGATAAAGTTGATGATTGGGGTAATCAAAAATAATTTTAAAACGTCTCAACAGTTCATTGCCAACTGAACCTATCCTATCATTGATCATCTTTGCATTTTGTACTGATTCCAATTCCGGATAAGCGACTAAAGGATATGACATAGCAAATGGCCCTAAAGACAATTTCTTGATCCGATTACGTAATCCATAAATTTCTCCACTGAACCCCTGACCGATATAATCTTCTATAAAAGGAGCACGAACTTGATAATTTTGTATTTTATCTTTGAGTAATAAAACAGCATCACTATTTCCCATATCAATAAGTGCTTTGCCATCGATCTCATCTTCATTCTGCTGTATTACGATCGCAACATACGGGCGACTTGAAATTATCTCCAAGGGTAAGGAGGTCATTTTAGACCATAATTTTGGATTGCTATCATTGGGATACACCGTTATTCGTTTTTTTATGAAATCAAATGCAATCTTATGATCGGTAAAAAAACGACTTCCCAATATACCGTTTACCTCTACCCCAATTCGTGATGAAATATCAATATGCTCATTATCTAAAATAAAAATAGGATGATCTATGTCTTCCATTTTTTTCCCAACGATCACATGATTATTGATCGCTAAAATACCGTCAATACCGGCATTCCTTCCAAGACCCTGAAACTTATTTTTAAAGATTGTACTGTCGACTTCACCTAAAGACTTGCCAAAGACCATTGTTTCTTTTACTCCGGTGTCGAGCAGAAAATTCATCATAAAACCATTTACCTCTATAGGTATTATAACGAGATTATGTACAAATATAAAGGGGAAACTTAGCTTCTTGTTTTTATGCAAAACAAACCCTGATTGCCCAAAAGCAACTTGGAAAAGCAAACATATCAACAATAGGAGGCCTATTTTCATGAAAGTCTATATTGGTATAGACAATATACGAAAAAAGGAATAAGGTACTCGATTTTCAATTAAATAATTCTCAATGACGACTTGATAAACAGTTATATTATAATATTAAATTATATTCATAAAAAAAGCCTCCAAAAAGCTTAAATCTTCTTGGAGGCGTTGAATTGAATCAAGGCTTTAATATTAATATTTATTCTAAGCCTTTATTATAGTCTGACTCTCTTAATGGAATAGACCATGTCCATTTATTTTTATCTTGAGGATTGATCGTAACGGCTAATGACGTCAAGAAATTTCCTCCATTTGCATGCGCGTTTCGAATGATCGGATCACCCCATCTTTTCATATCAAACCAGTCAAATCCTTCACCCCAAAGCTCAATTGCGCGATATAATTTGATTTCTTTTAATAATTCTGCGCCTGTTTTTGTACAATTATACTTTGCATCTCTGCCAGAAGAAGTATTTAATGCATTCAAAGTAGCTTGAACCGAAGTTGTCGGCTTATTTTGGAAATATTTAGCTTCAGCTTCAATCAAGTACATCTCAGCAGCTCTAAAATGATTTAAATTTCCAACACCAGGAAGATCTTTTGCCTTAAATTTGAAATTCATATAAGCATAAGGAACCGCTGTCGATTGCAAATCTGGAAATGTTTGAAATGCTCTCGCTTTCATTGCAGTACCTGCAATACCAGTTGCAGTTGTATATGCCTCACCATTAGGATCCAAAAATAAACCTCTTCTGATATCAGAAGCTGGGATTTTATCAAAAAGCTCTCTACTGATACATTTTGGTGTAGTTCTAGCCGCACTAGCCGTTGAATTATAAGCTATATAGGATTGGAATGAGTAAAAGAATAGCGTTTCATCTGCAGCACCATAGCTACTCCAGATCCATTCACCATTTGGATCATAAAACCCACTCTTATACTCATCATTGTTCATCAATTTGTAATTTTCACGAGCTAGAATCGCATATTTTTCTGCGCTGACATAATCTTGCTTATTCAGAGCTGCTCTTGCATAAACAGCATAAGCCACATCTCTATTAACCTGAAAGTTCTTCCCTGATTCACGGTTTAATTTTGACTCATCGTACATGGATATCGCATCGCTTAAATCCTTATAAATTAAATCATAAGTTTGTCCAAGAGTAGATAACGGCATATCTCCTGTCGACACGTCAGTTCTTAAAACCAGTCCTGCTGTTTGTCCATTGTTTGAATCACTCCATCTATTTCCATAAATTTGAGCCAACATCATAAAGCTGTATGCCCTGAAAGTTAAAGCCTGTGCTTTTATAAATTGTTTTTCTGCCACAGGGCCCTCAGCTCCATCAATATTTAATACAATTTCATTTGCATTTGCAATTAATTTATAATAATAATACCAAGGATAATATAAATAGATACTTGTTAAGTTCTGATTATAATTGGAGTTAATGATATCAGCCCAACCACTTAGATTGACAAAAAAATTGTTACCTGGGTAGTTACCGTAGTACATCTTTATTGTGCCTTCTCCATTGAAACCTTGGGTACCTAAGTATTGCTGAGTCATCATTTTGGCAAGGCCATTTACAGCAACTTTAGCGCTTTTTGTGGTTGCAAAAACTTCAGATTTCTCTACAGAATCTGTAGGACGTGTATCTAAATAATCCTTATTACAAGACGAGAGAGAGACAACTCCTAATAATAATAACTTTATATAATTAATTTTTTTCATTGTTTAAATTCTTATAGTCCAACTTTTACACCAAAAGATACAGTACGAGGAGTAACCCAAGCATTTGTACTTATACCATTCCATTGTTGTTGCGGGTTCATACCTTTACGCTTTGTCATTGTAGCCAAATTTTCTATTCCTGCTACGATTGTTACTGAAGACAAATCAATTCTATTGATCAACTGTTTTGGCAAACGGTATCCAAATGCTATATTTTTCACAACAAGATATGATCCATCTATAAGAAAGCGGTCACTCGTAAAGTTATTCATATTACTTTGTGAAAAGTTGATAGCTGGAATTCCATTGGGATCTAATCTATTTTCAGATGTCGTAGTCATTCCTTCTGGCATACCGGACCATGAGTTCATAATATCCGTGTGTAAAGCCCCTGGAGTACCTGACATACTCATCAAATCCCTGTAGGAAGAATCAAAAACTTTACCTCCGATTGCGTAAGTGAATAAAGCTGATAAACTGAAATTTTTATATTCAAAGTTTGTATTGAAGCTACCGCTCATTTTTGGGATAACCGATCCGGACCAGTCTCTTACTCCATAAGATGAAGCATTGGTAACATAATATTTTCCGTTGATCTCAACTAGTTCGGCCGCAGGTATTGCCGCTTTATCTGGTGCAGAACCATTCACATTAAATCTTTCTGTGTCTGCTAAATACAGCGATTTACCTGTCATTTGGTCTACCCCGGCATATTTAAACATCCAAAAATCATAACGTCCACCACCTTCAACCCATTTGAAGTTTCCAGTTATAACGCCATTTTCTCTGTTCTCTTCTGGCAAACTTAAAATTTTGTTTGTTAACCAAGTCGCATTTGCACCAACATTCCATCTCCAACCTTCACCTCTTAATACATCTACGTCGAATGTTAATTCGATACCTCTATTAGACATTGATCCAATGTTTTTAGTTACAGTTGAAACAGCAGTACTTGTGGAGTTAGGCCCCGCTGATAACGGTAAATTAAGATCAAAAATCAAATTTTTTGATTGTTTATTGAAATACTCGATACTTAAGTTAGCACGTTTGAACAATTTCGCTTCGATTGCTGCAGAAAAAGAGCTAGAAGTTTCCCAGATTAAGTCTGGGGAAGGAATCTGACTTTTATAAACTGCTCCTGCATTTGCATTTTGGTCCATTGCGTAAAGTGATAAATGCGCATATTTTTTTGCACTTTCATCATTTCCTACTTCACCATAAGACGCTCTTACCTTAAGGTCATTTACTGTATTTAAAGCATTCTTGAAGAAATCTTCTTTCGATACGATCCAACTACCGCCTAATGACCAAAAGTTACCCCAACGGTTTTCTGCACTAAAGCGAGAAGATCCATCTCTTCTAATAGATGCTTCCGCAAAATATTTCCCTTCATAATTGTATCGAGCACGAGACAAATAACTTTCTACACGATAATCTTCTTGATAATCATACAAAGAAGTAATCTTTGTAAAGTTGATCATATCAGTTTTACCAGCGAAGATTTCATCTGTCTTATACCCATAAAGGTAACTCATGTTATCATAATAATTTTCATGACCCGCCAATACATCAATATGATGCGCGCCAAAATCTTTATTCCAAGTTAACAATTGTTGGGCTGTATAATTCTTATATCTATAAGTACGTCTTGCAGCACGGCCCTGTCCTACGCCATCACCAATAATCGCATTATTATAGGTACGACGCTCGGAGTTACGTACATTTAAATCACCATTAACCGTAAAAGTAAAATCCTTTAAAAACTTAAATTCTAGAAAAGCTCTACCGTTCATTGTGTTTCGAATGGTTTGATCGCTGTTCAATTCATTTTCCCAAATTGTGTGGCGTCCAACATATTGCAATCGTGTAGATTCTCCATTATCGTACTGTTTTTCACCTAAGAGACCAGGTGCATAAGTTCCATCTGCATTATGTAGATGAATTGGATAAATAGGTGCAATTGAGCGCGCGTAATTAAAAGGATTCGTAAATGAACTAGCGTCATCTGTGGAACCGCTAATTCTATCCGAAATCTGGTGAGAACCAGCTAAATTGAAACCATATTTAAACCAATCTTTAGCTTGGAGTTCTGCATTCAATCTTCCAGTAAACCTTTTTAATCCAGAATTTTTAATGTATCCCTTTTCATTTAAATATCCAGTAGAGTAGAATACTTTAGCTTTATCAGTTGCAGTGGTTCCATCAATATTATAATTTTGGCGGTGACCAATACGATCAACCTCACTAAACCAGTCTAAATCGTCACGATATCCATTTTTTATCTGTGCATCTGAAACCAATTTTCCATTTTCATCAAATAATTTATCATCTTCTTTATCGTAAATATTTAATTTCAAATAGTTACTAATTAAAGACTTGGAAGCCTCAGCATTAGCGAGTTCTGTTGTTGGATAAGTTTTGGAGTTCGTGCTCAACAGGTTATTTCGGTATCCTGTCCACATTGCTTCCATAAATTGTCTATCATTTACACGACTATACTCAGCAATTCCTCTTGAGTAAAATCCCTGATCTGTCGATACATTTACCTGAGAACGGCCTGCCTTTCCTTTTTTTGTTGTAATAATGATTACACCATTACTTGCTCTACTACC
The DNA here is from genome assembly GCF_004342035.1 of Sphingobacterium sp. JUb20. Classification (NCBI taxonomy): domain Bacteria; kingdom Pseudomonadati; phylum Bacteroidota; class Sphingobacteriia; order Sphingobacteriales; family Sphingobacteriaceae; genus Sphingobacterium; species Sphingobacterium sp. JUb20. Next base: position 77,837 of record NZ_SLYV01000012.1, read on the forward strand.
ATATAACGCAGATGAAGATGCATCTTTCAATACAGAAATACTTTCAACATCATTGGGATTGATATCAGAAATATTACCACCAAAAGGAACACCATCAACTACATATAACGGATCATTAGATCCATTTAAGGATGAAAAACCACGGATTCTAATACTTGGTTCATCACCAGGCATGCCTGAAGTATTGTTTATTTGAATACCTGCTGCTGATCCTTCCAGAGCCGCGAAAGCATTTGTTACTGGTCTTTTTTCTAAATCTTTTGCTCCAATTGATGATACAGAACCCGTTAGTGATTCTTTTTTAGCAGTACCATAAGCGACAACAACAACTTCATTAAGCTCTTCTCTCGAATCTTCCAAAGTAACATTAAATATTGAAGAACCTTCTTTAACAATTAATGTCTTTTCACCGTAACCTAATGATTTGAAAACAATAATCTTTCCCGTAGGTACAGAAAAGGAATAGTTTCCATTTGAATCGGTTTGAGTAGCTTGATTTGACCCCTTTACAACTATTGTCACTCCAACTAAAGGTTTGCCATCGGCGCCTACAACGCGACCAGCAACCTTTTTCTCTTGTGCAAAAGCGACCGATGTCAGAATCATACTACCCACCACAAAACTGAGTAATGTTTGTTTCATATGTTTATTTTTATGTAAGTGTGTAAAGTCTTAATTAAAGACTTTGGTTAAGTAACTTCGTTTGCCAAACAACTATAAATCAATATTTTAATCTTTTTTAAACATTTCATCACTAATCGCTTTTACGCAATCGATTGCATTTTCTCTCATGCATGTGACTATTTGCCAAGTTTAATATTAAAAAAGAAATACGATTGTATAGTGCTTGGGTGCTTTTCAATGTGGCAGATTGCAAATATTTTAAAAATATTTGTCTAACATCATGTGTTAAATAATGTTAAAACCAAAGTTATAACATTATTTTTATTTGCCAAACTTTTGCAACTATTTTTTTTATATTGGTAATAAAACGCAAGATAAATAAGTTTAAACACATGAATTTTTGATTATAATTTTTAAAATCAATAATCGATGTAGCATTACACTAACTAAGAAACTATATTGGAAAGCTCGATAGGTAGCCATTTAAAATCGTAAATTAATATTTCGAAATAAAAGAATTACGATTATTAGATCAATTTGAGAAGTATTAACTTTTTACAAGTAGGATAAGGAGAATGTTTATAAATAATAGAATTTGCAATAAACTGCAACATCTACAAAATTAGGCCTCGCATTATCCAACACTATCTCTCCCATTTTCAGCACATTACAAGACAGTAAGTGATTGGTAAATACAGTATTTGTAATTGTTCTTTAATTTTATTTTTTTCAAAAATCTTATAAGTAGAGACTTTCCATATTCATTTTTCTTTGTCGGAAGTATTCAATTTGAAGTTAAAGATTAAATTTTTATAATCAGTGTGGTTATTGCAAGACAACATATATGAAAGGAAGCTAGCTTACTGTTTTTATACAAAAAAAAACCAGACTGCCTGAAAGCAACTAGAAAAAGTAAACATGTCAGTAATTGTAAGCTTATTTTCATGAAAGTATAAATTGGTATAAACAATCTAAGAGAAAAGTGGTATATGAGGTTTTTTTATTAAAATTTAATAACTATGAACTCAACAAAAATCAAAGCGATTTTAGTTTTTTCAAAGACAAGATAATGGGTTGAATTAGAAATGTTCCATCATCATTAAATATTCCCAATACAAATAGCTTCTAAAAAAAACAGTACAAGCAAAACCACTTGTACTGTTTTAGATATTATAATATTATCTTTTTTAATTCAAAAAAGGAGAATAATTTTTATGTTTTATTTTGTTGCATATCCTTCATTCTGTTGAATCAAAGGGTTTCCAGAAATTTCAGCATTCGGAATTGGAAGAACAAAATGATAATCATTAGCTTTCAATGTCATCGATTCTGGTTTAGGAGCATCAGAAGCTAAACGTTGTACAGGTAGGCCTCTTCTTTTTATATCCCAAAAACGATGTCCCTCAAATGCCAATTCTTTGAATCTTTCATCCAAAACAGCCTGAATTAAAGCATCTTTAGAAGGGAATGTTTGATTACTATAAGAATTTATTCTAGCCTCTCTTAGGGCATTTAAATCTGACTCACCACTATTTGCACCTGTAAATTGTCCTTGTTCAGCTCTTGCTTCTGCTCTAATTAAATACATTTCAGCAGTTCTGAAAATCTTGATATCATTAACATTTTCATTCGTTGTAGCATAACCTGACCCACGATATTTGTTAACAATTTTTGAAGGCTTTCCCGTAACTGCTGCCAAAATTGGTTCGTCAATAAGATACTCTTTAAAACGAATATCATTTGTTTTGTCAAACATATTCCATAATTTATCAGATGGTACCCAGGATATACTAGAAGGTGCAACTAAATTACCAGCCGCATTTTTTGCAAAAACGCCACGGTAAATACTACCAACTCTTCCTGCTGATACTGTTCTTGCAAGTTTAAAGGCAATCTCTTTCTTATTTTCATCAGTCCATATACCTGCGAATTCAGACTTTGATGCTAATGGTAATGCATTAATATACTCCGTTGCAGACTTCTCTGCTTCGGCCCAATTACGCATGTATAATGCTACCCTTGAGTTTAAACCAACTGCTGACAACATATTTGCTCGATATACATCCGCTACATCTTGTGCCAATAAAGGCTTAGCTTCGGCTATATCTTTTAAGATATTTTCAAAATATGGTCCCATTAAATCTCTTGGACGAGAGACCAATGACGACTCTGTCATGTAAATCATGCCTAATCCTGCAGGATCATAATTTTTACAATAGTAGCGAAACAACTCAAAATGAGAAAACGCTCTTAGAAATAGAGCTTCACCCTTAATTTTTTTTCTTAGAGCCTCATCCGAAGTAGCTTCAGTCACTGCATTCGGGAGCGCAGTTAAAACTCTGTTAGCACGATCAATAACACGATAAAAATTATCAATTGCGGTATACGAATCACGAATGCCCACATCATCAGGAGAGAATTGCCATTCATGCGTTGTTTGAGCGGCATAAAAGTCTCCCGGCTTAAGTTCATCAGAAAATACACCAGCAGCACGAATATCCATTTCTGCTGCACCATCTCCAACAATATCCGATTGACTTCCCAATGCAGCGTAAGCTCCCATTAACAAAGATTCGTTGTTTTTAACGGTTCGCAAAGCTAAATCCCCTCCCAAGAAATCAGTTTCTTTAATATCTAATAGATTATTACAAGAAGTGGTTGCTGAAATAATAAATCCAGCAAGGAATATATTTAAAAATAGTCTTTTCATAAATTAAAATTTGAAATCAATACCAAAAACAAACATTCTAGGATTTGGATACTCATTTGCACTAATATTATTGTTATCTTCTGGATCCTGACCAGTCCAAGGGCTCCAAATAGCCAAGTTATAAGCGGTGAAATATAAACTTCCTCCTTTTAGAACTGATTTACCTGCTACATTAAATCCAGGTAAGCTATAAGCTACATTCAGCTCTCTAAATCTCAAAAATTTAGCATTTTCTAGATCTGAGCTTGTAAAACCTTTAGAGTATGCTGGTGAAGGAAAAAACTTCTCGTCGCCAGGCTTCAACCATTGATTGTCAATCAATTCACGAGACTGTCTTACACTAGCAGTAAATCCTAAACTTCCATCTGTCATCCAATTACGAGCATTATTACTTCTCACGACGTCAAACTGATAGGAGAATAATCCTGAAACTGAAAATCTTTTGTAGCTCAAATCAACAGTAAAACCACCGACATGCTTTGGAAGATAAGTACCAAATGTCGCAAAACGACCTGCTTCTGATTGCGTATAAACCTTGGTTACACCATCTTGAGCATAATATGTTGGGCGACCAGTCTCAACATCTGCGCCTAGGTAATGATAAGTATAATGCGATCCATATGGCAATCCTTTACGAATAATGAACGTACCTGATTCATACTCTGAAACTGAGCCTAAATCCTCGATCTTATTAACATTAATTGCATGTTGCCATCCCAATGTGATTTTATAATCTGGAGTTTTTAATACATCGCCACTTAATGCTACCTCTAAACCTTTATTAGACATCTTACCTGCATTAATAGCCATCGTATTAAATCCTGTTGTATTTGACAAAGGTTGACTTACAAATAAATCATTAGTAGTCTCCTTATAAAAATCCATGGATAAATTAATACGGCTATTTAATACAGATAAATCGAAACCTAAATTTGCTTTAGTAATATTCTCAATTTTCAAATTAGGATTACCAGGTGTTGTTGGATACAATCCAGATACGGAAGATCCTACATAACTCGTTGTTCCAAAACCAGGAAGTTGAGCTGAAAGATAATTAGGTACATTAAAACCATAAACATCGTATGAATTTACAGTAATACTTCCAATATTAGGTGTAATACCATATGATCCGCGAAGCCTCAAATTATTAATAATCTGATTATCTTTTAAAAAATCCTCATGATGCATGTTCCAAACAGCACTTGCAGACCAAGTTGTAATTTCTTTATTTGCATCGTTTAAGATACGTGATGTACCATCACGACGGATATTTGCATTTACTGCATATTTATCAGCGTAAGAATAGCTGGCATTCGCAAAATATGAACGGATACCATAACCCGATTTAGCACTACGTGCATTTTGTGGCATAGTCGCTGCTCCATTGGTAGGAAGTGGATTTGCTCCTTGTCCTGTCCACGGTAAAGATTTGTTTAAATTATACAATAAAAAGCCGCTACCTTTATTATAAGTACGCAAACCTTCAAAATATCCAGCTACACTTACAGTGTGCTTCTCATTGAATGTTTTATTATAAGATAGGCTCGTTGTATTAATAATTTGTGCATTAATCAACGTAGCTTCTCTTGCAAAACCACTTAAATGTGTTTGAAGACTACCACGATAAGAATCTGGATTAATATAATACTCATATAAGTTATTATCTGCATCAACTCCCAATACATTTCGTAAGGTTAGATCATCAGTAATTTTAAAGGAAAGATTTAAGCCCGTATTGATTTTCCACTTATTTTCGTTCCATCTGGAATTTTCCTGAGTTTCTATTACATTGGCTAAACTTTTTAAATTCAAGTTCGTTCCACCTGCACCAAAATTCAAGGTTCCATCTGCTAAATATGGATTTTCATATGGTTTAGCACGGTAAATCATTTGAAAAGGATTTAAAGGACTATTGCCCCATGAATCTCCAATCGCCTGTCTACCTGTAGAGTAAGTCATATTAGAATTCCACTGTGCATTAAATCGTCCTTTGGTATAATCCAAATTAAAACGTCCTGAGTAGCGTTTAAAGTTTGATGTTTTGTCTATACCATCTTGACTATAATATCCTACTGAGCTGTAATATTTTATATTTTCCTCTCCGCCCCTTAAATTAATTTCATAATTTTGGCTTAATCCATTTCTAAAAAATAAATCTCCAATATCAGTATTTATATTACGTGTACTATCTAATAAATAGGCATATCGTTCTTTCTGAATGTCGCTTAAATTTGCATTAGCTGGATTTAAAGGACTATAATACCATCCAGGTACATTAGAAAATCCAGCATTGCTTGTTTTAGTAATAACCCCAGAACGTTCTTCAAAGGCCAGCAATTCTGCTGTACTCATCATATTTAACCGGTCAAAATTCGGTGGTCTTGTAACTCCAAATTGAGAACGCAGGGTAACTTCTGAAGTTCCTTTTTTACCTTGCTTAGTTGTAATTACAATTACTCCAGTTCCGCCCCTAGCACCATACAAAGCTGCTGCACTCGCATCTTTTAATACGGTAACACTTTCAAAGTCATTTGAGTTAAGGTTAGCAATACTATTGTCTGAGACAGGAACTCCATCAACTACATATAAAGGTTGTGTACCCGCTCCTTGTATTGATTTAATACCACGAATAATGACATTTGCACGTGCTCCTGGTTGTCCTGAACCAGAATTTGCTAATAGTCCTGGTACTCGTCCCTGTAAGTTTTGTGTGATATTGGCGACCGGTCTATTTTCTATCTCTTTGTTAGAAATAACAGCAACCGATCCTGCAAAATCCGATTTTTTAACATTTCCGTAACCTGTAATTATCACTTCTTCCAAAGAAGAAGCGCTATTATCCAAAGTAACATTAAATGAAGATTGTCCTTCCTTGACAATTAATGTTTTATCGGAATATCCTATCGATCGGAATACAATAACTTTTCCGGTTGGAACTGAGAATGAATAATTTCCATTCGCATCCGTTTGGGTAGCTAAGTTAGATCCTTGAACAGCAATCGTCACACCAACCAATGGTTTCCCATCAGCTCCTGTTACACGACCACTAACCTTTTTATCCTGAGCAAACGCCACAGAAGTTAGAATCATACTACCCACAAAAAAACTGAGTAATGTTTGTTTCATATGTTTATGTTTATTTAAGTATTTAAAGTCTCTACAAGACTTTGGTTAAGTAACTATGTTTAAAAAAATCAAATATTACTATCTTTTGAAACACTTTGTCGAGAATTTATTTCAACGCAATCGATTGCATTTTTCTCGCTATTATAATTATCAATTAATTTCAAAAGAATTAAGATTAAATTTTGTTAGTGCATCATTCAATCGCTGAGGTTCGATATCTAAGGAAATATCTTCTTACCGCAATATGTTAAATAATGTTAAAACCAAAGTTAATAGATTAATTTAATTTACCAAATTTTTACATCTAAAATTTACATATAAGTTCAGAAATGCACAATAAATAGGTTTAAACACATAAATATGAAATAATTATTTTTAAAATGTATGGTGAAATGTAACAGTACACTGATACAAAAAAAATATTCTAAAAAATAGAAAAATGTCACGTAATTTTTCGAAATGAAAGAAGTACTATTATTAAGATCAATCTGAAAGAAATTAATCCTATAATATTAGAAATAATGTAGTAAGTATGAATAGTAAATTTGCAGCAAATACGATAAACTAAATAATCAAAGATTAAAATTGGTTGTTCACTATTTTTAATATTTAAGAAACTAAGTGCCATTAACGATCGGTATTATAATAATTATCCAAACTTTTCACCAAAGTTTATTTTTTTAAAATTATATAATCAACTTCCAGTAGAACTTACACAATTAGTCTATCTCTTAAAAGCGAATTGATTTTGAGCTTAAAGATTAATCTAATTTGACCTGTATCGCTTCTTTTTAAAAATATATCAATATAAAGAAAGCTTTTATGCATTATTTAAGTAAAATAAATCCTTAGTACCTGAAAGCAAATTGAAGAAGCAAAAAATCTAATTTTATGAAACTTATTCCACAAAAGTATTACATGGAGACAGAATTTAATGAGAGTAAGATTAAGCCAAAAAGCCTGATTATTTAAATAATCAGGCTTTGTAGAATATTACAGAATTTTTTATTTTGATTTTTTCAATTTCAGAACAAAAGCACCTTGATTTCCATATTTTGAAAATACATATTGTACATTTAACTGAATTTCATCTTGACAAGGATTAACAAAACTTGCAGAACTTGCACCTGCAGTAGCCACAGTTAAGGAGCCATAAGCACCACCGCCACCATAAACACTTGTAACTGTTGCTTCGTTACCAACTAACATACTTTTAATGACAGCAGAATTATCTGCAGTATTTACGTCAACTACAAAATCTTTAAAAGCTGGATCAATTGCAGAAATCGTAAATTGAGTCGCACCTGTCTTTTTAACAGTGACAGCATCTCCTGCTCCAAAATCACCCCAACCATCTTCAACAATTTCAAACTTACCATTACCTATAAAATCATCAATATCAAAACCACAAATAGCGGAATATCGAATTAAAGGTGAAGCATCTGGCTGCTGTGTTACAGTTGAACCATAAGGAGCTCCTCCTCCTAAAGGAAATGCAAGATATGTTTTATTATCGTTTGTAATGTAATTAGCTCCAATATCAAAATTATCCCCACTAACGATCGTCCCAAAGAGAGATTTCAATTGAACTCCCGTGATGTCAATATTAATTGGAAAACTATTAACTTCACTTTTAACAACTTTTGCGTTCTTAGCATCGCCATTCTTCATCACTACAATATCCAAATATTTAGGTTTTTCAGAATTTTTAAAATAAAGATCAACACTAAATTTTGCAGTAAATTTGTCAGGTTCATTATCTTTAACAGCAATATCACCAGACACCTTCTTTATAGTGGGCTGATTCAAATAAACAATGCCATCAGGCATCGCTGGATTATCGCTTTTGCGACATGCTGATACTATAACAATAGTCAACAGCATTATTGAATATATTATTTTTTTCATTTCTTTCAATTATTAAGGCATCCAAAATACTTTGGCAGAATTCAAATCTGTTTTTTGAGCAGGGGCATTCTGATTTTTACTTATCTCATCTAAAATGTAAGGCAATGAATTCGGGAATTTTAAGCTTTGGATAACACTAACGGAAGGAGAATCCTCACCACCATTACCACCACTTGGGGGAGTCATCACACCGCCAAAATTGGCAGGATCAAATAAAACTGGATATCCTGTTCTTCTGTAATCATTATATGGTTCTACCCAAGCTCCAAAATTAGAAATCCATTTTTGAGTCATGATGATCTCCAATTTCTTATTTGCATTAGCAGATGCAAAAGAATTTTTCACTTTAATTACAAAATCCTTCGCTGCCTGAGAACCTGAAAGTGCAGGAATTGTTTGTGCTGAACCACTGGATTTAACAACATTATCGACCATTTTTATCGATTCATTCATTGCTGCTTCTAATGCTCCCGCCGCATCTCCCGAAATGACATTACTTTGAATTAATTCAGCTTTCCAAAACAGAATATCTGAATAAGTAATCAAACGGTATGGCGCGGCACCTGTACCACTACTAGCAGAAGCGGCACCACCATTTCCATCATCATAACGACCACCAACCGGATAAATCCCTAACATTGTATAACTATTTTGATTATTCTTAGCTTTATTTGGTCCTTGACTTCCAAAATAACTAGATACAAATCCGCCATCTCGATATTCTAAATCTCCATTAAAGGGAGTAGTTGGTTTAATCTGATTGTAGAAGTAATAGGGAATGCGGGGGTCTGCAATATTTGTAAAAATTGAAGCATTATACCCCTTCATTATTTCGTAAAACCAAGGGCTTACAAACATTGTCCTTTGACTCGCAAAATATTCTCCAAACCCAGGGTTACGATCATCAGTAGCACCATTTGGCCCGAAAGGTACCATAAACGATTCTTCAGAAGAAGATATTAAGTTTCCAGAATTTATTAAAGCATTAAGATCAGCCGATACATCTTTAATTTTACGCTGTTGTAGCAAGAGCTTAAATTTAATTGAAGTTGCTGCTTTTAACCATTTCTTAATATCACCTTTATAAATCGCATCGTCATTTCCAGGAATATTTAAATCCGATTCTGACTTATCGTTAAAATTTGCAATCGCATCATCAAGTAATGCGATTAATTTTGGATAGATTTCTTTTCCATCATCATATTTAGGATACTTAATTCCCTCCACAAGTTGATTTGATTCCGAAAAAGGTACTGATCCATAAAGATCAACCAATACAGAAAATGTATAGGCTTTTATAACTTTTGCAATACCTGCATATTTAACGTCACCTAATTCAGTACTACTTTTTATAATGATATCCGTGTTTGTAAGTACATTTCTATAAGCAAAATCCCAGCCCTGTCCCCAATTGAAATCACTTGCACTTGCTCCATATTGATCGGCATCTCCATACATCGTCATTTGATGCATGTACACTGATAAATTTTGTCCAAAACCACCTTCTGAACCACTCGCCAAGCTTGATCCCAGAAATTTTTCTATTCTAGGTAATAAAACGCTTGATTTGACTGCGGTTGGGTTATTGGGATCCGAATTTATATCTAATTGCTTTGAACAGGAAACAGCCGATACTGCCAAAGCCAGCAATAATATATTTTTAATTTTTTTCATGTTGTTAACAATTAAAATCTAGCAATTAAGTTAAATCCATAACGTCTAGTCGTTGGCGCAGCGGATAAATCAATACCTTGAACAGCACTAGAACCAAAGCTATTAACTTCTGGATCAAAATTACTATACTTAGGGAATCCTGGTGCAAAATGCCATAAATTTCTTCCTGTTAGACTAATATTTATACCCTTGATGAATTTCCCTGTAAATACATTCGAAGGAACTTCATATCCAATAGACATTTCTCTTAATCGATAAACAGTCGCATCATAGATATTCCATTCTGTAGCCGTGTTAATAGCAAATGTTTGTCCTACCGTAGCATTAGGAGAGAAATACAAATCATTTACAGTTAATTTTGTCTGATTCCATATTTTATTCCCACCATCGTCTAATATAGGTTTACCTGTATTGGGATCTCCATAAACTCCCGGAAGTATTGCATTGTATTCTCTATTTTCTGTCAGCTTTGAAGCACCACGTCCTAACAAAGAAGAATTTGTAACGGAGTACATATCTCCTCCCTTAGTCCAATCAAATAATGCGGCGAAAGTAAATCCTTTATAACTAATCACATTATTAATTCCAAGCTTAAAATCAGGATTCGGATTTCCAACGTTATATTCATTACTTTGATCGAGAATCATACCTCCCGTTAAAGGATTAATCAATAAATTACCTGCATCATCTCTTAGCACCTTTGTTCCTCTCAAATAACCATATGGCTGGCCCGGTTCTAAATAGGTAGAAATAGAGCCACTTAAGATACCTCTTTGAGGCATTCTATCAGTTCCTTCAATTAGTTCCTCTACCATATTCTTATTTTTAGTGAACGCAAATGAAACACTCCATTTAACTGGACTATAAGAACTTAGAGGTTTAACTTCTAATGCAACTTCAATTCCTTTATTACTTATTTTACCAAAATTTGTAAAATATTCGTCATATCCTGAAGAAGTAGGTACCGATATAGGAGATAATAAATTTGTAGAAATTCTATTATACCACGTAAAATCTAAATGAATTTTATTAGAAAACAATCCGATTTCAGTACCAAATTCCACCTCTTTTGTAAACTCAGGTTTTAAATTTGGATCAAAAGATGTTTGATTAATATAACCACTTGGTAAACCCAAGAAATTTTTATCAATTATATAAGTATTAACTAAGTTATATGGATCTGTATCTTTACCAACTTTACCATATGCGGCTCTTAATTTAGCATAGCTTAAAATATCGCTTTTCACTTTCAATGCATCTGTCAATATAAATGCGGATGAAATTGCGGGATAGAAGTATGACCTAGAATCTTTTGGAAGTGTCGAAGAAAAATCATTTCGTCCCGTTAAAGTCAAGAACCAATAATCTCGAAATCCGAACGTACCTTCAGCAAAAATACCCATGATCCTTCTTTTAATTAGATTATCAGTAATAAATGCTTGCTGTGCTGTATTTGTTAAAGAATGAATACCTTTTGTGATAAAACGTTTTCCTTCATCGGTATTTCGATCCGTAATTCTTTGATTATAGTTAAAACCAACAAAACCAGTAAAAGAAAAATCGTCGTTTATTTTTGGAGTAAAAATTGTTCGAAAAGTAGATTCTAATTCTCTATGGTTTCTTGAATCTACAACAAGTCCTCCTAGTCCCTCATATGCTCTTGAGCTAATTTCATAGATTTCATTTCGATTCATAAAACTTAAATTAGCACCTAAGCTATAATCCAATTTCCACCAATCGTTGATATCATAGTTTAATCCAAATGAAGCCAAAACTCTATTTTCAGAGGTATTAGCAATATTGTTATAATTAGACCATGTCGGATGATCAAATTGAGAACCCCCAAGCCAATTTAAGTTATCTCCAGTTTTAGTCGCAGATGGGAGACTCATATCCCAGTTCCTTGCCAAAAATAATGATCGCGCAAATGCTGAAGCGGCACCATCGACTTGATTTTCTCCAAAAAATCCACCTCTTTGGTTAGAATTACTTAAAGAAACATTTCCTCTTGCACTAAATTTGTCCGAGAGCTTTAAGATTCCCCCTGCTCCAATATTATATCTCTTAAAAAAAGAATTGGGAACATAACCCTTATGATCCATTTGGGAAAGTGTAAGGTTAAAACCAGTCTTTTCAGATCCCCCTGCAATATTGACAGAATTTTCCCAAACTATTCCTGTTTGAAACAAATCTTTAACATTATTAGGGTAGGCTCTATATGGCACTTTACTTCCAAATAAATCAGGATAAGCATCTAAATACGCAGGCCAAGTTGGTATACTATCTAAGTTTGCAAAACCTGGACCCCAAGAACCATTAGAGTTAGAATAATTAAATTGTGAACCTGCTCCATAAAGATTCTGATAATCAGGCAGATTAGCCAACTTCTCCATTGAAACAGAGCTTTTTAAAGTTATTGCCGTTGGTCTATCTAATTTTGCACTTCCTGATTTTGTAGTAATAATAACGACACCGCTTGAAGCTCTAGAGCCGTACAAAGCCGATGCGGCAGAACCTTTTAAAATGTTCATTGATGCTATGTCATTTGGATCAAGGTTTGCAATTCCGGATGAATACGCCCCGCCTCCTGATGTCATACTACTTGTCTCGGTCATTTCATTTTCATAGGGCACCCCATCAACAATAATTAATGGTTGAGTGTTTCCAGAAAATGAATTATTTCCACGCATTTGAAAACGAGTAGCAGCTCCTGGAGTACCTTGAGAAGTTCTAATATCAACACCCGCTACTTTTCCTTGAAGATTTTTTAATAAATCCGGTTCAGAATTTTGAACTAATTCATCAGGTTTCACTTGACTCGTCGCATAAGTTAAACTTTTAGCAGAACGCTGGATACCCAAAGCTGTAACGACAACTTCTTGTAAGGAGTTATCTGCATTATCTAATGTAACATTAAAAGCCGATTGACCTTCTTTAACGATCAATGTTTTATCTGAATAACCTACTGAACGAAAAACGATAACCTTTCCTGTAGGTACAGAAAACGAATAATTTCCATTCGCATCTGTTTGGGTAGCAACGTTAGATCCCTGAACAGCAATCGTTACACCTACTAATGGTTTCCCATCAGCACCTGTTACACGACCACTAACCTTTTTATCCTGCGCAAATGCAACAGAAGTCAGAATCATACTACCCACAAAAAAACTGAGTAATGTTTGTTTCATATGTTTATGTTTATTTAAGTATTTTAAAGCCCTTAAAAGCTTTGGTTAAGTAAATTTCTTTTCATAAAATTTTAAAAACCGAATCTCTTCACAGTATTCTCCATCTTCAAAATTCATACACAATCAGAATTTCTATCTTCATCAAGACGAAAAAACGCAATCTAATGTCTAATTTGTGTTTAACGTATTCTTATAAAAACTAAATTAAAGCTCTATAAATGTTTCTTTGGTCTATTAATATTGACCGATATTTTAAAAAGCATTTTACTAAAATTCAGATTCAATAAAACACTATTAATATGTTAAAATAACAATAATTTCGGAAAGCTTTTTAAAGCATGCTAATACAAAACCTCACTGAATTGCAAAATCATCGAAGAATTTAAATTCTTTGAGAACCATCCTCAACAAGATAAGTCGTTCTAAACGAAACTCTCCCACATTTATTACAATTTATAGTAAATAGCAGTAATTTATTTTATTAGTTTTCTTATTTCTAAGAATCAGTTAGTATTTTTTGTTAAAAAAATGTTAAAACAAATATAAATCATTTTTTAAATCTGCAATAGATAAAATGATATGCTAGCATATAAAATATGCAATAATATGTCAAACATCTGATTTATAAGTGATTAATTTTAAAACAGAATGTAACAAAAAAACTTTACCTGACAGTTAATGTTACAAAAAGTACGATTGTTATTAATTGTCTCGAAAATGAACAACAACTTATATTAAGAATACGCATGCATATACTAGTATTATATAAGTAATATTTGTTTTAACTAGTCACTAAAGCTAATAACGATATTTCTGTAAATCAACGCAGCAGAAATCTTTCGGAAAAATAATCAATATTAGGTCACATCTTAGAATAGTCTATCTCAAAAGAACTAATTTTTTAATTCTAAAAAAAAATCACTGCAACAAGAATTTTACAAAATCAAATAGTCCTTTTCTAAAATATGTATGTAGCTTTAAGTTTAAATAATAATAACACACACAAAAATAAACCATTTACGATCCGATTAATATTAAAACTATATAGATCATCCGGTATTACGGTACTCTACATTTGAATCAAGAAGAACGTTCTACAGCTACAGGATAACTATTATGTGTAATATCCAAATCCTTTTATCTTAGCAACGCCAGGCCAGATATACCGTAAACACATTGATATTCAAGAACAGTCTAAAGATATCATATCAATCTTCTACACAACAAAATAAACCATACACTTCCACCCACCATTTACGCTCTCAAAGAAATGGGAATCTCCGAAACTCTACTGCAGGAAATCCGATATGTGGTCGACGAACATTTCGATGATATAAGAGTCGATCTCTCCTATTGACCATTATTGTTTTAAAATTGAGTACATTATAAATACTACTATATTACACTAACAAGACTATTCAATTAAATAATTCCAACTTCCATGAATATCTTTTATCTCCCAAGATTCAACTTTAGTTTTATAATTATTAAAATGAGCTGTTTCCCATTTGGTGATGTGATATCCCTTGCATAGTTTACAATAATAAGCTCTCTTGCAAGCATATTTTCCCATCCGATGTTTGATACGCTTACCGTCTGTCTTGTTTGTGATCCGTAATTTGAATTTAAATTGGAGCATTGCCCCCTCTGCTTCGATCATTGATGGAAATCCAACTTTTCCAGTTGCACGGCATTTCCATCTTCTCCCCTATAATGTTTCCATAATCCGTTATTTTAAAACGTTTATATTTCAGTAAATTATTCCTTTTCAATAGGCACCTGAAGCATGACCCAGCCCTTGATACGTCTAGCTATTTTTGCTGATACCTCAAAATCGACCTTCCCTTCGAAAGGAACCTTCAGTACAATCCGAAGCCTTCCCCCTTTCAAGAGATTGCAAGCGTGTATCATATCGGCAGCTACTGCATGATAGCGGCCTATCTTCTGTACAAATCCATTTGTATCACGCACCACTTCATTTAAGCTCCGTTGCTCACAGGCAATACGCTCACCCATATCCGTCTTTAGGTAAAGCTGTACGATCGGCGTATTATTATTGTTTTCAAATGCAAATAGACCTAATTCGGAATACATAATTTTTTGAGTGAGAAATCTGTTGTTGAGTAAAAATTCCTCCTGCTCTGGATCGATTGATTTTACCCGAATAAGATCTATTTCTTCCGTTAGATCCGTTTCCTTTTCAGCCCCCTCTGCCACAGTAATTTCTTCGGCCTCATTTTCAATCGATGACATGCTTTGTAACTGTTCATTTAGAATTGAAATCTTTAGATCCCGATGCAGTACCATCCGCTCTAATTCAAGAATAGAGCACCTCCTTTTATGATCGAGAGCAACAAAAAAACAGGTTGTATACAACATATTCAAGAACAGGACACCGCCAAAAATCACCAATAGCGGAAGCCAGAGCCACTCATCTTTCGGTATAGCCACGGGTCTAATCACCCCAAATAAAAATAGTGTAGGCATTAAACAGCAAGTGAAAAGTTGGGTAGCAAAACGTTTTTGTGGATTCAGTAACCAGTTCTGCTTTCTCTCAAGTACGATGATCAATGCCCGGATATAAAAGATAGCTATGAATACGATCAATACATAAAACAGATAGCTGACAACGACCGAGGTGTTTTCAAGCCAGGCAGCAGCAGCTCCAAGGTAACCCAGATACCAGCATACACCGCCAAAGGCAAAAGAAGCAATACATAACCAAATAAAATCTGGATAATGCACGTTTACTTCCGTACCCTTGGGATACATGATCAATTGGCTACTTTTCATAATTAATAGTTTTAATCGCACACTGCCCCATAGCCTTGCGGGGCGTCTGAGCTGATAAACTAAACATATAAAACATAAGGACTAGTAAAGAATAAGTCCTTATATTCTTCAATGCGTTGAAAGAAATACCATCAATTTTCGAAACTCATAAACAACCCACTCACTGACAGTATCGTGAACACTACTTAACATGTTATTTAACGGTAGTTTTAAGCGATTTTCCAGTTTATTAAAACAAAACCACATCTTAACCCAGCTTAAGAATTTCAGATGCTTAAAAACGCTTGTTTGAAATAAAGCACCTTTAGCGTATAGATCAAGTATGGATGAAGCATACATAAAGCGTTGATAGTGCGTTATTAGTGTGTAAACGGATACCGTTTTACGCACTATCCATGCTTTATCTATGCATATGCAACGCATTACGGACGCTTGATATACGCTTCGCCCATTGGAGTACGGTGCTTCGCCAGCTGTCGCCTTCAATGCCGCAGTCAAGCTACTGCCGTTAGTACCTGTTTGGTAGCTCTCCAGTACATTCCCAGTACCTTTTTGGTACCATTTCAGTAGGACGTTAGTGAATAACCCGTACACTGACCGTACTTTCAGAACGATTTTAGCTAGTACATTTTTAAAGAAAAACATAAAAAAAGCAAAGCCACCTGTTCGAACCTT
The DNA here is from genome assembly GCF_004342035.1 of Sphingobacterium sp. JUb20. Taxonomy (NCBI): domain Bacteria; kingdom Pseudomonadati; phylum Bacteroidota; class Sphingobacteriia; order Sphingobacteriales; family Sphingobacteriaceae; genus Sphingobacterium; species Sphingobacterium sp. JUb20. Next base: position 94,535 of record NZ_SLYV01000012.1, read on the forward strand.
ATTCGAACTTTCTTTTAACCTTCTTTTACCCTTGTAGTAAGTTTCCCCGTAACTGCACCACACTTGCACCGTAGTTGCACCGTCCTTTTCCTGGTGCAGGGACGGTGCAAATACGGTGCAACGACGTCCGGAGGTAAAACAAAATCCGAAGCTTGTTAAAAGTAGGCATACAGCGGGTACCCCCTAGAAAAAGCTTCGATTTGCTGTTTGCCATATCTAGAAAGCTCCTACTTACTTTCTTTTCTTTTTCTCTACCCTTTTTTCTACATCCACTCGGGTTTTGCTCGACTATCCTTCGACTTTTCATGCACTGTAGCCGATGAAATCCCGATGCCGACCCGAAGCCCAGTCGCAGAAACTTAGAAGTTGGTGTTAAGTTGGTCAGGAAAAAATCAGAATTTAATCTTATTGATATTTTTTCTTCGACATCTGGTCGACAACGAGAGTCCTCCCTGAGATTTTTCGAGCCTTCACCGAAGGCATATTGACTGATAAAATCAACATTACTTGTATGTGCAATACTATTTTCAAGTGCTTTTTTAGTAACGTAATATTTAGGTAATATCTCGTGCATATTGCACTTGATTCTTATACTATGAATGGACTGGATAATACCCTTAAAATAGGCATGTACTCTCCCACCCTTATAAAAATTATTCATTTTTTTCATAAGTTAAATCATACTTAATGGCACGAAAGAGATCGCTTCGCTAAGTATTTAAGGTTTATAATTTTGACATTTACCTAAAGCGCAATAGATATCCAAAACAGCTTCCAAATGAAACTAATCAGGAGCTTGTAAGATTGCGCCTAGGCTATAAATAAATGATGAAATCGAAAAGCGTTAAATGGTTATCATAAAGGTAATATACTGGTCTACAGTACGCTTTCATCGATTTGAAGACATCATAATGTCTTGTAATCGCATAAAGATTAAGGGGGATTTTTTTTGGTTACTCCAAATAGTTTAATTAACTCCATATTTTAATTAATTCAAAAAGAAGTGAATACCAAAGAAGCAGAAAATTGCAATATTTTTCCACAACTTAATAGGTAGATTAGACTGCTTATCTAAAATTAAATAACGAATTCCAGTTTGAAAGAGAAAAAATATAGCTATACGGGAGGTGGTTCAATAGATCTAAGTTTTTTCAATTTGAAAATCTCAGAAATATCTAAAAATAATAAAAGGTACCTCCCTTGCTCAATGGTTGAGCGTGAGAAACTACGCGACCCTAAATTAAGGGAGGACCTCTCTATATGTGTAATGAATTTATTTAAGTTTATATGTTTCATTCTGTATGGTTTTTGGTTTCTCACGCCAACCCAAGTGAATGATAAAACAAATATAAAAACTATGAATCAATTAAACAAATATGTTTAGTTAAAATATCTAATAAAATCGGTTTTTAGATAAATGGACGAGAAACAAATAAAATTCAGAAAGCAACTTGGGGCTAAAATTCAGCAGTTAAGAGAAAATAAAAACTTAAAACAAGCTGACTTGGCTGCATTAATTGGTTTTAAAGATTTTCAATCAGTAAGCAGAATTGAAAACGGTCGCGTCACAGCATCAGTATATACTATCTATTTAATAGCAAACGCCCTAGAGGTTGGAATTGAAGATTTAGTCTTTTTTGATTAAAAAATTAAAACGAATCTATTTTCTTTTGACAAAGATCTATGGTAATTGATTCAACAATTTAATCTTGTCAATTAGCTTCTCTAAGTCGGTAGAAGCAATAAAATAATCATCTTGATAACGAGCATCCAAATAAGCTCTATTAAGAATATCGAATAACCTATACTCTTCACCATCATCTAATGGATATTTAAATACCTAATTAAGATTTTCGTCAATATTCTTCGAATATTTCCGATAAACTTTAAGTTTGTGCGTCTTAGGTTTGTAACCAGTATATACCAAGAGAAGTCCGCCATAAAATTTCTCAGTTGCTTGATTTAAATTAAAAACAACTTCATTTAGTGGCAAATCTCCTTTTATAAAGTTGTTGTACAACAACTTTGTCCCCTTCAAAAAACGGGAACCGCTTTTAATCCATTTATTAAAGTTACCAACAGCAATTTCTTTTTCCTGCTCTTTGCTCAAAGACTTAGATTCAGAAAAAATAAATTCCCCTGTATCAAACAAAACAATCCCTTCCTTGATGATATCACGAAAGAAGTACTGTCCCATTTCGAGTCCCTTTATTTACATAGTTGAAACTATGAACTATAGGACTCACATCATTTTTATATTTTAAAGTCTTATTCTCAATTTTACTAGCGATTTCGTTTTCCTTTTCTCTATCACCTTCAGGAAGTACAACCAAGATATCATAATCACTTATATAAGAATAGGTGGCTCCCCGTTCCTCATATTCATCCTCAACCCACTTGTCCGAAGTATGGCTACCAAACAAAATAACCATAGCTGGATCAGCAATATTGCAAATAATATCTACAATTTCGGCTAATTGTTCCTGCTTCTTTTGTGGTAAATGGGTTAATGTATTCATAGCCTAAAGATACATATAAGTAAGTCGAAAGTCAATAAATGAAAGAAATAATAGAATTGGTACAGAGTTTACAATGTAAAAAGACAGCGTACAAAAGTAAGATACGCGCTATTGAAGCTCTTACAAAACTAAATGTGATCAAGAGAGTTATATCACTTTGGGAAATTTCTCTGTTCGAGTAACACCAGCACTGTGTAAGATTATCTCTAAATATAGATGTTAAAAATTATTAAGGTCTACCATAGAACCTATCCAAATATTTTAAAATTCAAACTTTACAAATAAAGCCTTATGATCAGTAGGCCACATACCTACTGGCAACAAAAACTGATCTTGACTATCTTGATCCTGTTTTTTACCATACTTGACTGTTGCAGAAGGACCAACAATTTTGACTTCAGAAACTTTTAAAGGCTTATTTGTCCTATAATAAACATAATCAATTCGATCCCTGTCATCCGCCTGTGGCGCCCAAGCTAATTTATCAATGTCGACATCTTTGTTATAGGCTGGATAAGTAAAACCGGGATGGCTAACAGGATTGGGATATTTTTCTCTAAAACTATCCACAAAGTCAGATTTGGTCAATAGCACAGAGCAATCCCATGGAACTATAGCACCTCTATGATCAAACAAATCTTTTGTTTCACTAGTCCAATCTAAATGGGACGGTTCATTGAAGTCACCGGCAACTACAATCGTCTCACTATTACTTTCTTTATCTGCATCTAGAATGATATCACGTATCGCTTCGTCCCGCTTTCCTTTTCTATTCGCTTCTATTATGCTTGCTACATCTACAATCGGCTGATCAAGCTTTTTCCAGGTAACACCATCATACCCTCTAGGCATATAACAAGCATAGTTAGTATAATCCAAATGAACAGCATAAAATGTAAAATCTCTACCTGCTACTTGAATCTTACTTTTCAACACATTACCCATCTTATTGGCTTCAGTATATAAGGGTCTTTGATCCTTAATGGGGAACTTTGAAATAAAGGCAACATCTAAAGATGGTTCACTGGATATACCATAATAAAGCGCATCTTTATTTTTTAATTCGGCCAGGATTCTTTTTACAAAATCGGTGTTATTGTAATTCCTTACCTCACTAAACAACACTACATCTGCTTTCTTAGCAATAATCTCATCTGCAATTGCAGGAAAGCCATCTGGAACCATTGTCCCTTCCTGCCAAATATTAATTTGCAGTACTTTCAATTGTGCTTTTTGTTGAGCAAGAACAACTTGTCCAACAAAAAAAATGACCACGATGAATAGAAGATTTTTTAATTTGTTGATATATCTCATAATATGATTTTAAACAGCAACATTTCTGAATACGAAATAATTGTGAAGTTAAATATTTTTGAAATAAAATCTTATTATTAGTTTATTTATAAGCTTAAGATTCTATTAATCCATATTCACATTCAACAAATAAAAACGGCAATCTCTTTCGAGATTGCCGTCTATATAATAAACCTTAACTTGTGATACTATCTAGTTCCACCAGCCCACCATACATTTTCAGTATAGACATATTGTCCATTACCAAAAGCTGCTTGAACATAAGGATTAGTTGTTGTGTCGTCACTACCATATGGTAAACGCAATGGGAATTTGCCCGGGTTTTTCAACTCGATCAAATTCTCACCATTTGCTTTCCAACGACGGATATCATTATACATTTCAGTAGACTCACCAGATGCTCCAAAAAATCCTAAATATTTTTGATTAGCAATTTCTTTTAACGGGTTCGCTACCAACAATGGTTTTACATTATTCTCAAAGTAGCTGTCAATATCTGCATCTGATAGTTTTGCAGTAGTTTCAACTAATGTACCATTTGCCAAAACTGTAGGAGCTGTAAATGCAGCATTAACAGAAATTTCTGAATTTTTAATTGCGGCAGTAACTGCATTTTTTAAGACAGGCTCAATTGCAGTTGCACCTTGACCTAAACGTTGCATCGCTTCTGCTTTCAGAAACTGTAATTCATGATAACTCAACAATTGTGTTGGAGCCGTTTGTGAAAAAACAAATGCAGAGGTTAAATAAACATATTGCACTTGATCGTTTTCACCATTTGGTGCCAATAACTTATAAGCGGCACTTTCAGGACTTAATTTATCAACTTGCTTCCATCCTGCTGTTATAAAATCACGATTTAAACGTGGATCTTTGCGCTCAATCATTTTATCAGCGATGCTTTTACTTGCCGCTAAACCATCTCTTGACCATTGAAAGTCAAATAATGGGTTTAAATTGGAACTATTGTACTGCGTAAACTTTGCTTCTTCGCTTGCATTAGCAAAAGATTTATCTACGTGAGCAATAATAGCATTTAAAGCTGCCGTTTTATCCGCAGTCACTTTTAACAAGCGCATTGCATAACGTGCTTTTAAACCGTGTGCAAATTTTAACCACTTGCTAGCATTACCATTAAATAATAAATCTTGCCCTCCTGCAGAACCTGATCCATGTGTATCGCCCTTAGGCAAATTTACGATTGCGGCATCCAAATAAGCATTTACCTGTTTGTACAACTCCTCTTGTTTATCTAACTTTGGATTACGAATTTCCAATGGCTTAAATCCTTCAGAAAAAGGTGCGTCACCAAATAAATCCGTTAATAATGCTAAATTGTAGGCAGCCATTACTTGCCCCATACCTAATGTGGCATAGTTTCCTGACTGCAGTCCACCTTCAGAACATTTTTCGATTACTAAACGAGCATCTCTAAGAGATGTATACACTGAACCCCATGGATTATTAAATGTAGATGAAGTTTGAGGCTCACCTAAACGGTGCTCAGCATTCCATAGTTGATTGTGTGTTCCAACCTCATGCTCAACGTAACTTGATAAGTACGTATTAAAATCACCTCCAACATTTGAAAATGCTGTACGTGTAATAACGTCAGTTAAAATAAACTTAGCTTGAACATCTTGTGGTTTATTTACATTTTCGTTAACACTGTCCATTGCATCTTCTGAACAAGAAGTAAAAACTACTGGAGTTGTTAATAACCCCATAGCCAATAAACCTATTATATTTAATTTAAATTTCATTGTCCTAATTTTTAGAATTTAATGTTTACACCTAGACCATAACTTGATGCCCCCGGAAGAGAAAAACGCTCAAATGCACCTGACATATTTGTATTTCCTTGCGACACCTCTGGATCATATCCTTTCAGCTCAGACCAAAGAATAATATTACGGGCAAAAGCATTTACATCAACTTTGATTTTCGAGTTTTGATAAACAGGATAACCTACAGCCACCTCACGTAATTTTACAAATGAAGTACCACGAATCGATGACTCAGAAATATTATTCATTGCTGTAAAATATTTGAAAGCATCAGTATTTGTTTGTTTACCATCTGCATCAAACTCAGGCATTGCATCGATCATGATGTCATTCACTTCGCCATTAGCTTTTACAGCTGGTAATTCGAATAGGAAACCATCTCCATTACGGAAATCTGCTGATTTTTGTGTTACCCCGTAGTAATCTAAAACTCCCGCAGTACCGTGGAACATCTGTCCACCTTGTTTCCAGTCTAAAACAGCTGACAAACGAACTTTCTTATATTCAAACGTCGTATTAAATCCTAAGTTGAAATCTGGAGAAACTTTACCAATTACTTTTTCTTCACCTGCTTGTGGTAAACCATCTTCATCAACAACAATCTGTCCTGCATCGTTTCTTAAGTAAGAAACACCATAGATCACAGGGAATTTGTAACCTATACCTGCACGAACCTGTGGCTCTGTGAAACCACCCATAAAAATACTATTCACACCTTCTTTTAAATCATCTACATAGTTATCGATTTTAGTGAAGTTGAAAGCAAAATCCCATTTAAAATCACCAGATCGATATGGAGCAACAGCTAATGTTAATTCATGTACGTTTGTATGGATCTTACCTCCATTCGTCACTAAACTTGAATAACCTGTAGAAGCAGCCAAAGGCACCTCAAAAATTTGATCTTTTACGTTTTGACGAGAGAAGGTATAGTTCATATTGATCAAACCATTCCAGAAAGTCAAATCGGTACCTACCTCTATCGCTTGTGTATTTTGTGGCTTTAAATTTGGATCATAAACTATAGTATATGGAGTATATGAAGTAATACCATTCACAGGGTACAAGATTGGTGTACCTGAAGAAAATCCTCCTCCATAAGTAGGTTTATCATAATAACTTTCATAATAGTCACCTGCCTGCCCTACTTCGGCAAACGAAGCTCTAATCTTACCCATCGTTAAGACTGAACTTTTCAAACTTTCCAATTCCGTAAATACAAAACCTGCTGCTACGGACGGGTAGAAGAATGAACGGTTGTTACGTGGCATCGAAGAAACAATATCGTTACGTCCTGTTGCATTTAAAAACAACATGTTTTTATAAGCTAATGCTAAGCTGCCGAATGTACCGAAAGTACGTGTGTGGCGCAACGTTTGCTCTGCAGTAACTGTAGCTGCATTGTTAATATTATCCCATCCAGGAAAGTTGAAATTCTGACCAAAAGCATAGTCTCTTCTGCGAACACGGTTAACAATTTCATTACCGACCATCGCATCCAATACCAAATCATCATTGATTTTCCAATTGTATGCAGCAGTACCTAATGAATTCCATTCAGTAACGGAAAAGTGGTAATTTTCAACCTCACCTTTACCATTTGCGTGGCCATATCCCCATAAATCAGTGTAGTTTGAAGTGTAAGAGTCAACCCCTGCTTGGTATTTCAACGTCAATTTTTGGTTTTCACCTAAATCTGTTGCATACTGTCCAAATCCATTACCAAAGAAACGTTGTGTATCTTCAGAAAATTTATTATTTTCTGAAGCCCAATAAACACCATCAAAACCAGTTGTTCCACGGTAAGTATTTTGTTTTGTTGGGTTATTTAAATAAGAAGAAGGTATTCCTGCTAAATCATAAGAAGCTGGCGCTCCGTACAAAGTTGCTATAATACCATTATTTGCTCCAGTTTGTTTTGTGATTTTAGAATTGACATAATTACCTGTAAAACCTGTTGTCCATTTTTCTGACAATTTAGCTTCACCCGCTAATTTTGCTGTATAGCGATCCATCCCTGTAGAAGGTACAATACCATCGGCATTTGTTGCGCCTAAGGACATCGCATAACTTCCTTTTTCGAAACCTTGTACAATATTGAATGAATTATTAAACGTATTGCCTACATTAAAGAAATCCTTGGCATTATTATAAGCTTGTGGAGTAGCCCAAGGATCTAAACCCGCATTTTCACGTTGTGGCACAAAATATTTACCGTCTTGCTTACCATATTTTTTAGTGTAAGCATTATCTGTATTACCTCCATAAGTAGCATCATTTGCCAAATCAGTAATTTTCTGACCCCAAGATGTGGAAGCTAATGGTGAAAACTTACCACCTGACCCCTGTGCATATGTTGATTGAAAATCGGGTAATACTGCTACCTTATCAAAAGATACGTTTGAATTATAAGAAATCTGTGGTTTACCTTGTTTTCCTTTACCACTTTTCGTCGTGATCAAGATGACACCGTTAGAAGCACGCATACCGTATAGAGCTGAGGCAGCCTGTCCTTTCAAGATGTTGATACTCTCAATATCGTTAGGATCGATATCCAAACCTCTAGAAGAATAATCTGAACCTGTCACACCATTTCCAGTAGAAACATCGGAAGTAGAAGAGATCGGCAATCCATCGACTACATATAATGGAGAGTTATTTCCTGTAAATGAACGTGCGCCACGGATCGTGATATTAGCAGACGCCCCCGGCATACCTGAAGAAGGAGTTACTTGTACACCTGATACTTTACCCTGCAATGCTGTTGCTAAATTACTATTTGCTGCTTCGGTCAATTTACTTCCCTTTAGCTCTTGCGTAGCATAACTTAAAGATCTTTTCTGACGCGTTTGGCCCATTCCTGTAACAACAACTTCCTCTATCGCATTAGCATTATCTTCCAGTGAGATATTAAAAACTGAAGTATTGTTGTTGACAATAATTGTTTTTTCGCCAAAACCAATTGAACGAAATAAAACTACTTTACCTGCAGGTACACTTAAAGAATAGTTACCATTTGCATCAGTTTGGGTAGCTTGATTAGTTCCTTGCACAACAACAGTAACTCCTGGTACCGCTTGGCCAGTTGTTGATGTAACACGTCCACTAATCTTCTTCTCTTGAGCGAATGCTACTGATGATAGAATCATCCCCCCAACGAGAAAACTAAGTAATGTTTGTTTCATGTTATTTAGTTTGTTAATTAATTTATGTAATATGTTTATGTCCATAAAATAAGATGTGCATTTAAAACGTTTAAACTTTAATTGTCTAAACAATTCAAAAAACACAAATCAAAACCTCCTCCACCTTGACGGATAGCTTTTCGTGTACAAACAGATTTAACAAATTGTAGATCCAACAAATAGTGACAGCAATCAGTTCACTATGGTGATCTTATAAGAATCTGTAAATTTTCTTTTTAAAATTTACGATGAATAATGTGGTAGTAAACCTTCACAGACATTACATCTTGAAAGCGGGAAGCAAATATATATAGACAAAGTTGTTATTACAAGTATTTTAACAAAAAAGTTTTTTTTTCATAACTAATGTAAATATGAAGCTTCTATATTACGAATAATGCAAGCAGCGCTGATATAAATTAAATTTTCATAATCACCCATTACACAGAATTAAATACGGTAATCATTAGATTTAACAAAATTTTAACATAAAAAAAGGGTTGTAAAAAATTACAACCCTTTCAATTTATATTAAATTAATATTAATCAATATATTCAAATCCTGTGTAGGGAACTAGTACTTTCGGTATTTTTATACCCTTATCTGTTTGATTATTCTCCAATAAAGAAGCTACTATACGTGGTAAAGCTAATGCAGATCCATTTAATGTATGAGCCAATTGCATTTTACCATCCTGGTTTTTAAACCTCACTTTCAGACGGTTAGATTGATACGTTTCGAAATTTGAAACTGATGACACTTCTAACCAACGTTTTTGAGCGGCGCTATATACTTCCAGATCATAAGTCAACGCGGCTGTAAAGCTCATGTCACCACCGCAGAGACGCAATACACGATAAGGTAATTCAAGTTTTTGTAACAGTCCCTGCACATAAGTATTCATTTCTTCCAATGCATCATAAGAACGATCAGGATGAACGATTTGTACTGTCTCTACTTTATCAAATTGATGTAAACGATTTAAACCACGAACATGCGCACCATACGATCCCGCTTCGCGACGGAAACATGGTGTATACGCACAATGTCTAATAGGGAATTGTTCTTCTTTTACGATAACATCGCGATAAATATTAGTAACGGGAACTTCCGCTGTTGGTATCAAATATAGATCATCGTGTGTTACATGATACATCTGGCCTTCCTTATCAGGTAACTGACCAGTAGCAAATGCAGATGCCTCATTAACCATAATTGGCACCTGTACTTCTTCATACCCCACTTTTGCAGCTTCATCTAAAAAGAAGTTGATCAATGCACGTTGCAAGCGAGCTCCTTTTCCTTTATAGACAGGGAAACCTGCTCCTGTTACCTTTACACCTAACTCCAAATCTACGATACCGTATTTAGTTAACAGATCCCAGTGACTAACCGCATCATCAGCCAATGTAGGGATAGTTCCGTTTTCTAACACAACTTCATTATCATCTGCTGATACACCTGCAGGAACGGTAGTATGTGGAAGATTGGGAAGTTGGACAATCTTTGCATTTAAATCCTGTTCAACACGATCTAAATGATCTGTCAAACTTTTGATCTGTTCTTTATATCCGGAGGATTGGGATTTTACGGCTTCAGCTTCTTCTTTTTTACCTTGACGCATTAATTCTCCGATTTGTTTTGCGGATGAATTTGCTTCTGCTGAAAGGGCATCTGACTCGGATTGAATTTTACGACGTTGTTCATCCAAAGTGATGATTTCATCTACTAATCCAATTTCCTTGAAATTTTTGACACCTAATCTTTCGATTACCTTATCCCTGTTTTCACGGATATAATTCAATTGCAACATAATTGTATGTATTTTTAAAGAAACAAACTTAGATAAATTTGTTTTATTTACAATTTTTATTCTGTCATTTATTAAACAAAATTGTTCGTTCCCGTCCTTTCTATTTGGCACTCATGATTGTTATACACGAATCGATATCCCACTCTTCCATCACGAAATATTATAGAGAAGAAATATAATAGGTGAAGTTCAATTAATAAGTCCGAATGAAATTTAAAATCAATTTTACATCAAGATCTTTATTTATGTAAGATTACTTGTAAATTGCCTTTATATAAACTCATAAAGCATAATAACAGATGCACTATACACCTGCGAATAATCGATATCAAGGAATGGAATACCGCCGTTCGGGTAATTCCGGAATTAAATTGTCAGCAATTTCATTGGGCTTATGGCAAAATTTTGGTCATGTCAATGATTTTGAGAACAGTCGTAAGTTAATACAGACAGCATTCGATTCGGGTATCACGCATTTTGACCTTGCGAACAACTATGGGCCGCCTCCTGGTTCGGCAGAAGAAAATTTCGGAAAAATATTACAGACAGACTTTAAAGGACTTCGCGATGAAATGATTATCTCTTCCAAAGCTGGTTATACAATGTGGGATGGCCCGTATGGGGATTGGGGTTCGAAAAAATACCTAGTCTCTAGCTTAGATCAAAGTTTAAAAAGAATGAACCTGGATTATGTAGATATTTTTTATCACCATAGACCGGACCCAGAAACACCACTGGAAGAAACAATGGCTACTTTAAACTTATTGGTCCAACAAGGAAAGGCTTTATATGTCGGGATATCCAACTATAAAACACCTGAAGCAAAACGTGCGATAGATCTTTTAAAACAAATGGGCACGCCTTGTCTCATCCACCAACCTAAGTATTCTATGTTTGAGCGCTGGGTCGAAGAAAGCCTATTGGATTTGCTTACAGAGGAGCAAGTCGGCTGTATTCCTTTCTCACCTTTAGCCCAAGGTTTACTTACTGATAAATATTTACATGGTATTCCGCAAGATTCACGAGCGGCTTCTGGAAGTATTTCACTTCATGAAAGTGATATCACTTCAGATAAAATCGAAAAAATAAGAGCTTTAAATGAAATAGCGCTGCATCGAAATCAAAAACTGGCACAAATGGCTGTATCGTGGCTATTACAGAAACCTCAAGTGACATCAGTTTTAATTGGAGCAAGTAAAGTATCACAGATTCAAGATGCCGTCAATGCGGTAAAGAACCAGCAATTTACAAGAGAAGAATTACAGCAAATTGAAAATATTTTAGCAAAATAAATTTAAAAAGCTCATTTCATATTAGGATTCTATCCAATGAAATGAGCTTAATACTACTATAAATAAAATAGCCCATGCTATTAAAAAAAGGCAAGTCAAAGCCTTGATTACAATTATTAAAAAAAACTTACCTTTGTAAATGCTTTATTTAGTTCCTACGCCAATTGGCAATTTAGAAGACATGACTTTTCGCGCTATACGTGTGTTAAAAGAAGCAGATGTTATTCTTGCCGAAGATACACGCACAAGTGCCCCCCTTTTGAAACATTTTGGAATCGAAAAAAAAGTATTTGCGCATCATCAGCACAATGAACATAAAGCGATTTCAGAAATCATTAGATTTCTAAAAGAAGGTCAGACTATTGCCCTAATTTCAGATGCTGGTACTCCAGCTATCTCTGACCCCGGTTTTTTATTAGTACGGGAAGCAATTAAAGAGGGGCTTGAAGTACAATGTCTACCTGGTGCAACCGCTTTTGTTCCTGCCTTGGTTAATTCTGGACTTCCAAATGACCGTTTTTGTTTCGAAGGATTTCTACCTGTGAAAAAAGGACGTCAAACCCGTATGAAATTCTTGGCTGAAGAAAAACGAACGATGATATTTTACGAATCACCACATCGTATCCTTAAAACAATTGATGAGTTTATTCAAGTGTTTGGAGCAGAAAGACAAGCTTCGATATCACGAGAATTAAGTAAACTGTATGAAGAAAATGTAAGAGGTACTTTAACTGATTTAAAATTACATTTTGAAAACAATCCTATTAAAGGAGAATTTGTATTTTGTGTGGGAGGTTTAGAATAAGTTTAGCCTTCATTTATTTAAAATAGATTTAACATGAACTTTGAACTTTTTGCCATTGATGGCCAGGACATAAAAATTGTAGAAAAGTTAGTTGTCAAATTTCAAGATATGATGACAGAGGGAGAGCGAATTGATTATATCGCCGTACAGAAAAAACCTGCCGTTACCATTCTTCCCGACAGTATAACGATTAGTAACAAACGTATTTTCATGTGTGAATTTACAAAGCTGGGCTTAGCAACAGATTTTGAAATTTTCAGTTGGAAAGATATCAAAGATATCGCGTTTAAAGAAGAAATTTTTGGTTCTAAGGTTACCGTAATCCCTAGTACTGGGGAAAATTTAAGTATTGATTACATCCCTAAAGTACAGGCACGTAAATTATACCAGCTAATCAAAGGGGCTTTAGAAACATCTAAATTAAAAGAGATCGAGCAGGAGAGAGAAAAATTTATTGTAACCGCTCCTAAGCAGACAGCTCCCTCATTTGAAATTCATCAACCTATAATAGAAGAAGAACCTGCCTCTAAAAACACACCATCCTTGCCTATAGTGGAAGAGGTCAATGAAACTATTGTACCCGAAACTATGATTCCGCCAACTATTGAGGTAACAGCAGCTACTATAGTTGAAGAAGATGATGAGATAACACTCAAATTAAGAAAATTAAAAAACCTCTTTGACAAACAGTTGATTACACAGGCAGAATACGAAAACAAGAAAAACGAAATTTTATCTCAAATTTAATCGTGAGAAATCAATATTTACTGGCACTTTTAAGTGCCTTTTTATTATGGTTAGGCTGGCCACCCGTCCCCTATAGTAGTCCAATCTTATTAATTGCCTTTCTCCCGCTCTTAATCGCAGTTGAAAATATCATCCGTAATCAAACCTATATTAAAAAAGGTAAAAAGATTTTTTTTACAGCAGGATTAACGGCAGTGCTATGGAATACAGCCTCTATTTATTGGGTATACAATTCAATATCTGCAGTAATGCCTTGGTACATTGCCATTTTTATTTCACTCATTCCTTTTTTATTAGGATCATTATTAATGGCACTTGCATTTCGATTATATTATCAAATGAGGAAAAAAACATCCATTATTCTTTCCCTATTTGGATTAATGGCCTTCTGGATATCTTATGAATATTTACACCAATCCTGGGATCTGGCATTTCCCTGGATGACCTTAGGTAATGGGTTCTCTAATTTTCATCAATTAATTCAATGGTATGAGTTTACTGGAGTGTATGGTGGTACAGTGTGGATATGGTTAAGCAATATTTTAATTTTCTTACTTTATTTAAACAAGAAAGAAATGAATATTTTAGCAAAACCCCGCACCATAACTATTATGTTAGCGTTATTATTGCTTATCCCCTCTTCATACTCTGTCATTCGCTATATGACGTACGAAGAGCATATTAACCCTTCTCAGATTGTAACTGTCCAACCTAATATTGACCCATTTGGAAAATTTGGTCATATCAGCCCTGAAGAACAATTGCAAACTTTGATGCAATTATCAAAATCTGTTGCAAAGCCGAACACAGAGTTTTTTATATGGCCAGAAACAGCATTGTCACAAAGAGGTGATTTCGATGAGGAAGATTTTAGAAGTACAAGTACATTTGATTCGCTTATTAATTTTCTAAATGACTATAAAAATGGCAATGTATTATCTGGGATAGAGAGTTATAGATTATATAACGATAAAAGAACAAGTACTGCTAGAGAAGTAGGACCAAACTTATATAAAGACAATTTCAATGCGGCAACTTTAGTTGACGTGTCTTCCAAACTACAATTTTATCATAAATCGAAACTAGTTCCCGGTGTTGAGCAAATGCCATTTGGCACTGCAATTAATTTCTTAAAGCCTCTATTTAGTGCATTTGGTGGAACGACCGGAGGATATGGAAAACAGGATAAACCATCGGTATTTTATTCACAAAGTGGTATCGGTGCAGCTCCCGTCATCTGTTATGAGTCTATCTGGGGGAATTATGTTGCACAATATATCCAACAAGGGGCCCAATTTATTGCCATCATTACAAATGATGGTTGGTGGGGAAATACTTCTGGTAAAGATCAGCATTTAGATTACGCAAAGCTAAGAGCCATTGAAAATCGAAGATGGGTAGCCCGCTCTGCGAATACGGGAATATCGGGCTTTATCAACCAGCGCGGAGACATCATTCAAAAAACAGATTGGTGGGTACCTGCATCCTTAACACAAGAAATCAACCTCAGTGAGGAATTGACTATTTACACAAAAAATGGTGATATCCTCGCTTATCTAGGTCTTTTGGGGGCTTTGCTTGCCACACTGACCTTTTTTAAAAAATCAAAAACAAGCAATTTTATTAAATAATCTCAATACCACTAAATAAGTAAACTTACTTTTACTTAATTTTGTCCATTATGCAAGTATATTTTGATAATGCTGCAACTACAGCGCTAGATCCAGAAGTCATTCGTGTCATGATAGACACCATGGAAAATAATTTTGGAAACCCTTCTTCTATTCATTCACATGGACGACAAGTAAAAACAATTGTTGAAAAGGCGCGTAAATCCATTGCGCAAATCTTACATACTTCTCCATCTGAAATTTTCTTTACCTCTGGTGGTACAGAAGCTGATAACATGGCAATTGTACGTTCTATTGTAGATTTTGGAATTACACATGCGATCACTACACCAATAGAACACCATGCTGTGCTTCATACATTAGAAGAATTGGAAAAATCAGGAAAAGTTCATCTCGACTTACTGCATGTAGATTCTCATGGTAATATTGATTTAAATCAATTAGAAGACTTACTCTCAAAAAATCCTAGAACTTTCGTTTCCATTATGCATGGTAACAATGAACTTGGAAATTTAAATGATATTGAAAAAATATCAGAAATATGTCAAAAGTATAAAGCAATCTTTCATTCTGATACTGTCCAAACTATGGGTCACTATCCACATGATCTAAGCAAGCTAAAAATTGATTTTATTACGGGAGCTGGACATAAATTCCATGGACCGAAAGGAGTTGGTTTTCTATACATTAATGCCAATACGAAAATCAAACCCATGATTTATGGTGGTGCACAAGAACGTAATATGCGTGGTGGAACTGAAAATGTATATGGTATCGCAGGACTAGCAAAAGCATTGGAACTGAGCTACGAACATATGGAAGAACATAGTGCTTACATACAGGGGTTAAAATCTTATATGATTGAACAATTGCAGACAGCAATTCCAGATATTAAATTTAATGGTGTCACTGAGCCAAATAAAGCACTATACACTGTTTTAAATGTATCATTTCCATGTACGGATATGGCAGATATGTTATTATTCAATCTAGATATTGCTGGTATTTCCTGTTCGGGTGGAAGTGCCTGTAGTTCTGGAACCGATATCGGATCGCATGTACTAGGAGCAATAAGGGCGGACGGCACAAGACCTTCAGTACGTTTTTCTTTCTGTAGAAACAATACAAAAGAAGAAGTAGACTTTGTTGTTAATCACCTCAAAGAGATCTGCAAATAGAACGAAACTAAAAAGACCTTCAAAATTTGAAGGTCTTTTTTTGTTAATGTGATTTTATTAAAATGATTATTGTGTTAGTTTTTCTAACTTATAATTCTCTGCCAATTCTCCGACGATTTCATTACCTGATAAATCCAATTGCCAAAGCTTTGCCTTTTCACCCAATTTGAATTTATAATCCACTCCTTCAAGCGTGATCACATTATTTTCAAACTTCCACTTTCCATCTTTGACAAATACTTCATCACTTTTATTAAGATATTTTGAGGTATAACTATAGGAGAAATTTTGATTTAACTTTAAAACAGTTTCGATCCCGTCACAATCTGCACAAGGCATTACTCCGCTGTATGCTCCGCTCAATTCATGTAGAGTGGCGCTTTGGTGATCTTGTTTGTCTTTAACTGCCTCAGCACCTTTACGTTGGTTATCGCATGCAATAAAAACAAATAAGATACAGCATAATATAATAAATAGCCTTTTCATCTTCTTTAAAACTCTTTCTCAAATCTCCACAGAGATATAGACAAATTAAGTACCAAAAAGCAAGATTAAAATGTTAAAAAAATGTTAATATTCATCTTCATCATCTCCGTCCAATAAACTTAATGCTCCGCGCAATTCACTTAACGCATGCATATTGCGTTTTTGTTGTGTTATGACCATACCTTTCTTATAAATATCTCGTGCATCTTCTACACGATTCATTTTCTCATAAAGTTTCCCTAAGTGGTAATAAGTTCCAACATAATCCGCATGATTACTTATCAGATCAGTATACCCCTTAAGCGCCTCATCTTGATTTCCCAATTTTAAATATTCGGTAGCCAAAGCATATTTCAAAAAAGGATCTTGTGGAGAATCTTTCAAAAACTCCTTCAATTGTTCTAAACGGTCTGACATGATGTATAGCTTTTAATTTTACACCGGTAAAGCTACAAATAATCAAAGAAGCTTAAAAGCTCAATTCAACACCTAATTACTATGCTAGCATACAAAAATGACAAACCATTGACGAATCATAAGCAGTATAAAATTTAGTCAACCCACAATAAAAAATACACATTTAATAAATAAAACCATATTTAAAGACCTTAAATTATCGATAAAATAATTTACAAGCTTTTATTTTAACAAAAACACAACTCGACATTCCATTGCAGGCAGTATGGTACTCTCCCAAATTATCTTTACATTTAAAGTAAATTATATTAGGTTTGTATAAAACGGTAATAAATTATGAAAATATTAGTGTGTATAAGTAATGTCCCTGACACTACTTCCAAGATTACATTCACCAATGACAACACCGCTTTTAATAATGCTGGTGTGCAATACATAGTGAATCCTTACGATGAAATTGCTTTATCAAAAGCAATAGATTTGGCTGAAGGCGGTAAAGGCACCGTAACTGTTATAACAGTTGGGGACGCAAGTACTGAGGCTACTATCCGAAAAGCTCTAGCGACTGGTGCAGATAATGCAATACGAATAAATGTCTTACCAAGAGATGCTTGGTTTGTTGCCAATCAGATTGCTCATTATGCAAAAGACAACAGCTTTGATCTTATATTAACCGGTAGAGAATCGATTGATTATAATGGAACTCAAGTAGGAGCTCTCATAGCTACGATCCTAAATATTCCTTCCGTTTCTATCAGTAAAAAACTAGATATTGACGGCAATAGTGCAACTGTAGAACGAGAAATCGAAGGTGGAAAAGAAGTTCTAACTTTAAATCTACCAGCTGTCATTGGTACAGCTGAAGGGGTCGCAGAAACAAAAATACCAAATATGAGAGGTATTATGACCGCTAGAACGAAGCCATTAGATGTGATTGAGCCTATTGAGGTAGCTCAACTGTCGCATATTGTCAAATTTGAAACTCCGGCTCCACGCGGTGCTGTCACTTTGGTTGATGCTGGAGATGTCGAAAAATTAGTTTCTCTTTTGCATGAAAAAGCAAAAGTTATTTAATCAACTCTAATCGTAAAGAATATGTCAATATTAGTATATGTAGAAAATACAGACGGTAAGTTCAAGAAATCAGCATTTGAGGTTGTTTCTTATGCTAAAGCTATTGCAGAACAATCGGGAACTCAAGTTACTGCATTATCAATCGGTAATGTTGAAGAATCGCAATTAAGTATTTTGGGTAAATATGGAGCAAGTAAGGTATTAAATGTCAATACAGAACAATTAAAGTCATTTGTAAACCAGGCTTACGCCGCTATCATCGTTGATGCAGCAAAATCATCAAGCGCATCAATAGTTGTATTGTCAAATTCTTTTTCTGGAAAGGGGTTAGCCCCGCGGGTTGCTGCCAAATTAGAAGCTGGTTTAGCCGACGGAGCTATTGAATTACCTAGTATAAATGGAGAAACGCTACAAGTCAAAACTGGAGCTTTTTCAGGCAAGGCCTTTGCTTATGTCGCGTTAACTTCGGCTGTCAAAGTAATTGCTGTCAATCCCAATTCATTTGAAGCAAAAGATTCCGAAGGAACAGCAACTATTGAAACCTATTCTCCGAGTTTGGATGCGTCAGATTTTAGTACGATTGTTAAGGATATCATTAGAGCAACAGATAAAATTTCATTACCTGAGGCAGAAATTGTTGTTTCCGCAGGTAGAGGATTGAAAGGTCCAGAAAACTGGGGTATGATCGAAGAACTTGCTAATGTACTTGGTGCGGCTACAGCATGTTCAAAACCGGTCTCTGACGCGGGATGGAGACCACATTCTGAGCACGTTGGACAAACGGGAATAGCGGTAAGTCCCAATTTATATATTGCAATTGGTATCTCAGGAGCAATACAACATTTAGCAGGGGTCAGTGCTTCAAAAACAATTGTTGTGATCAACAAAGATCCTGAAGCTCCTTTTTTCAAAGTAGCAGATTATGGAATTGTTGGAGATGCATTTGAGGTTATTCCTAAATTAATCACAGCTTTAAAAGCTTACAAAGGAATATAAAGTTCCTGAATAAAAAACTCCATTAGCAATTTATTTGTTAATGGAGTTTTTTTATTTCAAATTATTTTTTCATTTTCTACTATTAAACAGCCTATCACAGAGCATATAATGATTACCCGAGTATAATTATGTAAGTCACTTAAAATAGGTATAAATGAATAAAATTACCTTTATATCTCCTTGATTATATTGCTTATCTAAGCAAATTTATCTAAATTTGTAAACCGTAAAGGTATCATAATGAAGAAAATCAAGTTAGACATCATTGGACTATCCTACAGTCAGACGCAATCAGGTGCATATGCATTAGTGCTTGGCGAGTCTGGAGGTAATCGCCGTCTTCCTATCATAATAGGAAGTCACGAAGCACAAGCTATTGCGATTAGAATAGAAAAGATGGTTCCCAGTCGTCCTCTAACACATGATTTATTTCAAAATTTTGCAAAAGCTTTTCAAATTAATATACAGGAAGTTCTTATATATAATTTAATAGAAGGCATTTTTTATTCCAAAATCATCTGTTCAGATGGAGAAAAAACTGTAGAAATCGATGCCCGAACTTCAGATGCTGTTGCACTAGCCGTTCGTTTTGGAACACCCATTTATGCTTACGACTTCATCTTATCTTCTGCCGGCATCGTTATCGAAGGCAATGAGTTTGCCTTTCTTGAAAATCTAGAAAATGCAGTAAATGCTGAAATCGTTGAAGATGATGTCAAAGAAGAAAAATCAAAAATTCAAAATCCTTTCTCAAGCCTTACAGATGAACAATTAAAAACGGTTCTCGAACAATCCCTTCATGATGAAAACTATGAGCAGGCTGCATTAATCCGTGATGAGATATCACGTAGAAAATAAGGTCACAATCATCGACAAAAAAACAAACTCAACTCTATATTACTTATGTCTATTAAATTAAGGTTGACCATTATGAACTTCCTCCAATTTTTTGTGTGGGGAGCTTGGTTAATTACAATAGCAAATTACTGGTTTGGTACTAAGCAATGGGACGGTACCCAGTTTGGAGCTATATTTGCAACAATGGGTTTTGCCTCTTTGTTTATGCCTACTTTAATGGGAATTATCGCAGACAGATGGGTTAACGCTGAAAAACTGTATTTGGTATTACATCTTTTATATGCGGCGGTACTCTTTTATCTACCACAAATAAATGATCCTGTTACTTTTTTCTATGCGATGCTCCTTGCCATGTGTTTCTACATGCCAACCCTTGCCCTATCAAATTCCATCGCATATACTGTGCTCACTCAAGGGAAATATGACTTGGTAAAGGCATTCCCCCCAATCCGTGTTTGGGGAACTATTGGTTTTATTGCAGCCATGTGGATTGTTAACTTGACAGGCAGTAAAGCAACAGGTATGCAATTTTATATTGCCGGAGCCTCCGCAGTAGGTTTAGGATTGTTTTCTTTTTCTATTCCCAAATGTCCACCTAGAAATATCAAAAGCGAGCAATCATCTCTGGTACGTACACTAGGTCTGGAAGCTTTCAAATTATTTGGAAATTATAAGATGGCATTGTTTTTTATCTTTTCCATGTTTTTAGGTGCTGCTCTTCAGTTGACAAATGCATATGGAGATGTATTTTTAGATGAGTTTAAATTCTTTCCTAAATATACAAATTCGTTTGTAATCAAATACTCAACGATCATCATGTCAATTTCACAGATATCTGAGACGCTATTTATTCTTGCCATACCATTTTTCTTAAAACGATTCGGAATTAAAAAGGTTATGCTGATATCCATGTTTGCTTGGGTATTGCGTTTTGGTCTATTTGCTTATGGCGATCCATCTTCTGGTTTATGGATGATCATATTATCATGTATTGTATATGGTATGGCTTTTGATTTCTTTAATATTTCAGGTTCCTTATTTGTAGAAACATCCACTAGTTCGCAAATAAGAAGTTCTGCGCAGGGCCTATTTATGATGATGACCAATGGTTTTGGTGCAGTATTTGGCAGTTTAGTTTCAGGATGGATCATCGACAAATATTTCTCCATTTCATTTACTAATGTGAAACAGCTAGCTTCATTTTTAGATACAGATGTAAATAATAATAAGTTAATCAATTTAGTTAAAGAACGAGGACTCTCCATTAGTGAAAATGGTTTATTCAATACAAATTTGATCCTTAAAGACTGGCATCATATCTGGTTAACATTTTCGCTTTATACTTTGGTGTTAGCAGTTCTTTTTGCTATTCTTTTCAAACATAAACACGATAAAAATATGCCTTTAGGCGCTAAATAATAAAAAAGCCATTCTGTCGAATGGCTTTTTTTTATATTTGTAGATGCAGCTATCTACTACAGACTATTTAGAAGAAATAAATAAACAATCTCAATCAAAATTTTACGATTGGTCCTATCACAAACTTTTACAGGCAGGTTTCAATAGTGAATGGGCACATACAATCAATTCCATCGTTCTATTATTTTTAGTTATTCTAATTTTATTAATTATAGACTTTATAGCCCGAAAGGTAATCCTTTCTGTTGTAACCCGTTTTATAATAAAATCGAAAAACTCAATAGATGATTATTTGATAAAAAATAAAACGCTGAAATACATCAGTCACTTCATTCCACTTTTCATTGCCCAGCAGATCAGTCCAATCATATTTCTAGGATTTCCAAATTGGTTAGAAGCAATCAATAAAGGAATAGAGATCTTGCTAGTTTTAAACATTATGCTCATTGTGCATTCTGCATTAAAAACACTACGTGATATACTTAAAACTAGAAAAAGCTTTGCTGACAAACCATTGGAAAGTTATTTGCAGGTTTCTCAGATTGTCTTAATCTGCATTGGAGGAACCATTACTTTTTCTATCTTAACAGGTATTTCTCCGTTATCATTTTTGGTCTCGCTAGGAGCTGCCTCTGCCATTTTAATGCTGGTATTCAAAGACACCATCCTTGGCTTTGTCGCAAGTATATCTGTCTCTGCCAATGACTCCATACGGGTGGGTGACTGGATTGAAATGCCAAAACATAATGCCGATGGGACAGTTATCGAAATCAACCTAAATAATGTGAAAGTGCAAAATTTTGACAAAACCATCACCACAATACCCACGCATACTTTACTGATTGATTCTTTTAAAAATTATAGAGGTATGCAGACCTCTGGGGGACGAAGAATAAAAAGAGCAATAAATATTAAAATTTCCACTATTCGGTTTATGACTGAGGAAGAAATCAAAGATTTAGAGAGAATTCAAATTCTTAAACCTTTTATTGAACAACGCAGGTTAGAAATTAGCGAATACAACAATAGAAGTCAAGCCGATCAATCCATGCCTGTAAATGGACGCAAAATGACAAATATCGGTCTGTTTAGAGCTTATGCGACAGCATATATTAGACAGAATCCAAACATAAACAAGGATATGATCAGTATGGTACGTCAAATGGATCCGACAGAACATGGAGTACCATTAGAAATATACGTATTTTCAAATGACACCCGCTTTGAGATCTATGAAGGTATCCGATCTGATTTATTTGACCATTTATTTGCTGTCATTACATACTTCAAACTAGAAGTTTTTGAAAGTCCTGCATCTGATGATCTGCGTAACTTAAGTATAAAAATTAATCATACACATTTACAATAAGAAAAGGTAATCTTCTCCAAGATTACCTTTCTTTTTAAAAACAAACTAAATTTCTGGGTGTGTTTCCCAACAGACCCCACATTAACCCTTTACTATATGAATCAAAAATTACTCTGATACAAATATAAAGTTGTCATATTAAGCAATCCTTAACTAAAGTTTAATCTTTCATCATTATTTATAAAAAAAGCAACCTTAAAAAGGTTGCTTCACGGTTTTATATGGTTATTTACTATTTTGTTTTATTTACAACCTCAATTTCCTTTACAGCTGTATGTATCCGGTTAAATAAATCAGTGGCTTTCACTTCAATTTTATATTTTCCTGCCTTTAACTTTGGCAATTTCAATCTCCATAAGTGAGAACTATTAGTACCATCAGAAGGCCTTCTTCCCTCTTTATAATCGGTTGCTAGGTCATACTGCTTAACCGCATCATCAAAGGATGGATCAACTTCTTTGACCTGATCCATTTCTTTCCATTGACTATCATTTATACGATATAATACTTGATCACCTTCTTTTCCAATAAAAAAATTTGCATAAACTGGGTATCGTTGTACATATTTTTGATCTACAATTGATGGTCCAGATAGTGCAATTTGATAAGCCTCATCTTTCCCTACCACCTTATAATCAAATGTATATTGATTATTTTTAATATTTAAAATAGCGTAACCTTTTGGGGTACCATCTCGCATGGTCGATACAGGTATTCCATTTTCATCCAGTTCTCCAGAGTACCAATCGCCAGAAGTTGTTCCTACATTATATTCATGGTGCGGTTTTGATTGCTTCCAGCCATCCTTAGCGCCAAAGAAATTTTGTTGCTGGAAATGTGTATGAGCCGATAAAGAAAGTGTGTGGGGAAATTCACTTAAAATATCAAATAATCGATCACGATCTTCAGTACGAAAAACCTCAGAATTTTCATGTTCAAGCGGGATGTGAAAAGCCAATACAATTAACTTATCTTTTGGCACAAACTTCAGATCATTGGCAATAAACTCCAATTGATCTTTACGCAAACCTCCTTTATATCCTTTTCCTGTATCAGGATTAGGATAAATAATATCATCAAGAACTAAAAAGTGAGCATTTCCATAATTAAAAGAATAAGTTGCGGGACCAAAAGAAGCTTCAAAAGCTTCATCCGAATAGCTATCATCTTTTGTATCAAAATTTAAATCATGATTACCAATTACATTAAACCAGGGTAAACCCATTAATGAAATTGTACTTTTATATGCCGGATGCAATGACAAATCATTACCAACTAGATCTCCTAAGCTGATCCCAAACACAGCAGCATTTTTATTGGATATACGATCTATAATTCCTCTTTTAAAATAATCCATTTCGGTCATATCATAAGCTTGTGGATCTCCAAATACAAACGCAGAAAAATCTCTTGATTCAGATTGAGCTGTCAAACCAAAATTGATATCCTTAGGTAATTTTCCAGTAGGTGAAACTCCCTTATAGGTCAATTCGGGACTTCCCTGAGGTTTATGTATATAATAAAATTGTGGTTGATTTGCTGTACTAAGCGGTAGTGCATAATCAGCAGGTTTAATAACAAAAATAATATTGTCTTCATCAACAGGCAATTTATATTGACCCTGAGCATCAGTTTGAACGACCTCTACCCCATTACTCACAGAGACATTTGGTATACCCCGTTCTTTTTTATCAAGAATTCCATTTTTATTGATATCATCAAAAACAACACCTTTTGCAATTTCCTGAGCACTAACCGTGTAATTTAGAGATAAAGCTGTTGCAACAGCAAAAATATTTTTCATTTGAATATATAGCATAATTAAAGCCGAAGCTAATACTCTAATATGAATCAATAGTCACCTGATGTTTAACAAACTGTTAATTTATATACAAAAAAGGGATAATCATATGATTATCCCTTTTTTGTATATAATATTTTATTTTATCTACTTAACGTTCGATCTAGATTGAGCCGCGGCTAATATTCGGTTGACTTCATCGATCATAGACTTTCCTGCATTCCGCATTTTTTCATTACCCGCAAAATCAGCGTCCATCGTGACTTTTTTTGATTTGTCTTTATAATTCATCTCTAAATAAAATCGAGGCGTTTCTGTTTCAGGATTTACTTTTGCTTCAGGTCCCGTCATGTCATCATCCAAATTCCAAAAACCTAATTCTTGAGCTTTTCGATGTAAGTAAAGCAAATCATCTTTAGTCATGCGAACGGTATCACGCTCTATCTCGTTTGTTTTGGTCACATACTGAAAAATTCCAGTTTTTGAATCATACTGATTATCCATATGATTAGGCTCACCGTATCGAAAGACCACAGACTGAAAATCTGTGAAACGGAAAGGCGCATTGCTAATCATATTACTGTAGTAGTAAACACAGTAAATTAGAAATGGTACAACAATACATAAACCCAAAAAAATCTTTTTACCCTTGATACTCATCTTTATTTTAGTTTTTGACAAAAATAAGGATTAAAATAGCTTTATAAAGTTTTATCTATTATTTGACATAAAAAAGGGAATTCGTATTACCTATCAGGATTTTGGTGTTCCAGCATTCGTGAAATATTTGGCGTACCACGAATCTTTTAAGTCAGAAATAATAACACCTTTTTTTGTCGATACATGCACAAATTTATTATTATGCAGATATACGCCAACATGATCCACATTACGTCCCCCGAACGAAAAAAATACCAAATCACCTTCTTTAAGTTGGGAATTTCGCTTGCTCTTAATTGCACCATCCATATCTCTAGATGAACGAGGTAAATTCTCTTTATATACTTTAAGATATAATATATTAACAAAACCTGAACAATCCACCCCTCTTTTTGTTGCACCTCCCATTCGATGTGGTATACCCATCCATTCGTCAATAAAAGAATAAAGCGTAGGATTGAGTTCCTTTTTCTTTACTTGCAAAAGATCTGCGTAATTATCTAATGAGCTTGTACTATAATTCTTACCTCTAGCTTCACTGGCATCTGTCAAAACTGAACTGCTGTGGCCACTGTTACTGTTCACCTTTTTATTAACTGAACAACTACTGAGTAAAAGTATCAGGCTGAAAAAAAATAATATATTACGTTTTATAGACATATCAATATCAAATGTTAGGTAAATGTAATAAAACCAAATTTAACTGGCAAACAAGCCCTTCTTTCTTCATATCTCTTTTCAAATTGTAATTTTGTCGGAATTTGTAAAATATAATATGGAAAAATTAAAAGGTGCTATTGCTGTATTTGTCGGTGCAAGTAGTTTTGGACTGTTGTCAACATTTGTCAAAAAAGCATATGCGCAAGATTACACTTTAGGGCAAGTAACAGGAGTACAAGCTATTTTTGGAATGATTATCTTATGGGCAGTTTATCTACTGATTCAGTTGCTAAACCCAAAAGCAAATCATGGTTTCTCTAAAAAATCTAATAAATGGAAAATTGTTATCAGTGGTATTTCTACAGGTCTAGTAAGTTTAGTTTATTACAAATGCGTTCAATTAGTGCCTGCTTCATTGGCGATTGTTCTATTAATGCAATACATCTGGATAGGAACGTTAATTGAATATATTATATTCAAAAATAGACCTACTAATCGTCAATTGATTGGTATTGCAATTGTACTTATAGGAACTGTATTTGCAACAGGTCTTATTGAACAAGGAATCGATAAACTCAATTGGACCGGCATTACCTACGGAGTATTAGCAGCAACTGCTTATGCAGTATTTCTAATTGTTAACGGACGAGTTGGAAATGACTATCCGCCAGTTCAAAAAAGTGCATTAATGGTCACTGGATCCTGCATCATGATCTGTTCCATCTTTCCGCCAACATTTTTAATATCGGGAGCTTTAGGTGACAGCATATGGCATTTCGGACTTATTCTTTCTTTCTTCGGAACTGTTATTCCACCATTATTATTTGCTTATGGAATTCCTAAAATCGGTTATTCTCTAAGTGGTATTTTAAGTTCTGCAGAACTACCAGTAGCAACTGCAATGTCATACTTCATACTTAAAGAAGCTGTAAGTCCTATTCAATGGATAGGTGTATTCATGATATTAGCAACTGTCATTTGGTTAAATGCTAAAAAGGAAAAAGTTGCATAACGACAAGGGCTCAATTCTAATCGAATTGAGCCCTTATCTTTTTTATCATCTAGCATTAGTGTGCTAATATTTCTTTTAACTCTTCTATTTCAACTTCACAACCATCTGTGATCGATAAGAATTTCACATGTGCAACTTCGTTGACCAGCAAAGGATCGTAGGCTGTACGAACTTTCACATAATTTTTGGAGAAACCATGCATATATCCGTCCTTCTCATCACTCTCAAAAAGTACTTCGCCTACTTTATCCAATTGTTTCTCATAGAAAGCACGACGTTTTTTCTCTGATAAAATGTGCAGCATTTTACTACGGTCACTGCGCTGAGATCCAGGGACAGCCCCTTCCATCTGTGCAGCTATTGTATTTTCACGTTCAGAATAAGTAAAGACATGCAAATACGAAATGTCCATCTCATTTAAAAAATTGTAAGTGTCGATAAAGTCTTCACGAGTCTCTCCAGGGAATCCTACAATGACATCAACGCCAATACAGCAATCCGGCATTAATTCCTTAATCTTCTCCACACGCTGTGCATACAGATCTCGCTTGTAACGCCGACGCATCATACTCAATACTTTATTATTTCCAGACTGTAAAGGCATATGAAAATGTGGAACAAAACGTTTTGATTGTGCTACAAATTCAATAATCTCATTGGCCAAAAGATTTGGCTCTATCGAAGAAATACGGATACGGTCTATTCCTGACACTTCGTCCAAAGCCTTTACAAGGTCTAAGAATTTATCTTGTCGTTTACCGTCTCGAATACCAAAATCACCGATATTTACACCCGTTAACACAATTTCTTTTACGCCAGATGCCGCAATTTCCTCGGCTTGACGTACGATATCCTCAATTTTCCCTGAACGGCTTGCTCCACGAGCAAGAGGAATTGTACAAAAAGTACAAGAATAATCACATCCATCTTGTACTTTTAGGAATGTACGCGTACGGTCACCGATTGAATATGCAGATACAAATTGATTGGTTTCATCAATTGGTGCATTATGGACAACAGCCTTCTCGTTTTTTGTCAGATCATTGATATGTTCGATAATATTGAACTTTTCTGCGGCACCTAAAACCATATCCACTCCCGGGATTTCAGCAATCTCAGCTGGTTTCAACTGCGCATAACAACCGACAATGGTGATATAAGCATTAGGTGAATATTTAAGTGCTTCCTTTACTACCTTGCGACATTTCTTATCTGCATGATCCGTGACTGAACATGTATTAATAACATAAACATCTGCCGCACTATTGAATGGCGTGGTTTCATAACCCGCATCTTGAAAGACACGACCTATGGAGGATGTTTCTGAAAAATTCAATTTACATCCTAAGGTATAGAAAGCTACTTTTTTACTCATAATGATTTTGCAAAAATACAACAAAAAGCTCCAAATGAAAATTCTTAATTCTGATTTAACCGCTTTTCAATTAATTATGAGATTTTAATGATCCAAAATTCAGCAATATCAGTTTTAATTTCTTTATTTTACCGTCTTTCTTTACATTGCTATGTATAGTGAACCACATATGAAAATCGTATGAACACTTTTATAAATTTTCGTGAGAATACTTCAAAAAATCTTACCTTCGTATAGAATATTACATGGTTATACAGCGAGCATCTTTGTTGGTATATTACAGCCAAAAAGACGCTATTTGTTAATCAAAAAATAAATAAAAGCAAATATTTAAAATGAAACAATATCTTGACTTACTAAAGCACGTATATACAAACGGGGTTATTAAAACTGACCGTACTGAAACTGGAACTAAAAGTGTATTTGGATATCAGATGCGTTTCAATTTAAAGGAAGGCTTTCCACTTGTTACGACAAAAAAATTACATTTAAGATCAATTATCCATGAGTTGATCTGGTTTTTGAAAGGTGAAACAAACATCAAATATTTAAAAGATAATGGTGTCAGTATCTGGGATGAGTGGGCAGATGAAAATGGTAATTTAGGTCCTGTTTATGGATCACAATGGCGTTCATGGCCAACTCCTGATGGAGGCCATATCGATCAGATTGAAAAAATAATCAAGCAATTGAAGACTTCACCCGATTCAAGAAGAATCATTGTGTCTGCCTGGAATGTTGCAGAAATTGAAAATATGGCTTTACCTCCTTGTCATGCATTTTTTCAATTCTATGTTGCTCCTGCTGATCCTGAAAATGGAATCTTAAAACCACAGTTGTCTTGTCAGCTATATCAAAGAAGTGCAGATATCTTTCTAGGTGTACCATTTAATATTGCCTCTTATGCTTTATTAACCATGATGGTAGCACAGGTTTGTGATATGGAAGCCGCTGAATTTATTCACACCTTAGGAGATGCCCATATATACAGTAATCACTTCGAACAAACAGAATTACAATTGAGCCGTGAACCAAAGGCTTTACCTCAATTAAAAATCAATCCCGAAGTAAAAGATATCTTTGATTTTAAATTTGAAGACTTCGAGTTGTTAAATTATGAATCCCATTCGCATATTAAAGCTCCTGTAGCAGTTTAAAAAGAATCTTCCTTATATACATGTGTAACATATAGAAATGAGTAAACTTAAAATAACATTAATTGTAGCCGCTACTGAAAATAATGTAATCGGTAAAGGAAATAAAATGCCTTGGCATTTACCAAATGATCTTAAATATTTCAAAAAAAATACACTTGAACATAGTGTAGTTATGGGGAGAAAAACTTTTGAGTCTCTTGGTAAACCATTACCAGATCGCAGAAATATTATCTTGACAAGAGACATGACCGCAAAATCTGATGATGTGGACATCGCCAATAGCTTTCAAGAAGTATTAAATTATTGCAGGGATGAAAGAGAGATTTTTGTTATTGGTGGTGGCGAAATATTTAAACAAACGTTACCATTCGCAGATAAAATATTATTGACCAGGTTGCATACAACTATTGATGGAGATGCTTACTTTCCAGAATTACCAGCACATGAATGGATATTAGAAAGCGAAGACAAGCATGAAAAAGATGAAAAACATCCTTTTGACTATAGCTTTCAGGTATACGTCAGAAAATAAAGATAAAGGCTTCTCTAATTGTAAGAAGCCTTTATTGTAAACCATCCTTTCGAAAATCAGTATACTAAATCCAATTATGCATAACTTTCTAACATTTTTTTTCATCAGTATCATTCCTTGCTCCTTTGCTCAAAAAATGGATACAATTTACCTCGAAAAATTATTACAAGGCCATCCCGAATTGTTTCAAAAGATCTTAGATCACCCGAGTAAAAATGAAGTTCAAATTCTCTACACGCAAATTGATCGGGATAAAAATAATGTGCCACATTTTAAATCATTCAGTTATAGATTAAATCAAAACTGGTATTTCTATCCTGCCAGCACGGTAAAGCTTCCAACGGCAATCCTAGCATTAGAAAAAATAAATGAGCTGAAGATTGCTGGATTATCAAAAGATACACCGTTAAGAATCGACTCTTCTTATGAGAAACAAACAGCTGTTGTACAAGACGAGTCTGCTAAAAACGGTCTCCCGTCAGTTGGTCAATATATTAAAAAAATCCTTTTGACCAGTGACAATGACGCACAGAACAGACTTTTTGAATTTATCGGACGCGCTGAATTGAATAGCAAATTACAAAAGCATGGCGCACAAAACTCACGCATTGTCAATAGACTGGCCATAGGTGACAAAGGTGTCTGGGCAAAACACACCAATCCCATTACTTTCTACTTAGAAGATAAAACCCTCTATAAACAGGATGCCCAATTTGATCCAAACGACTACCCTATTAAGCTAGAAAATACCCGTCAAGGAAAAGGTTACATGAATGACAAAGACGAGATTATTCATGAACAATGGAGTTTTGAAGGATTAAATGTTTACCCATTAGATGATCAGCAACTGATCATGAAAAAATTACTTTTCCCAGAAGCATTCGATGCTCGCAAAAGATTCAAATTAACAAATGATGATTATTCATTTTTGTACGACTACATGTCACGTTATCCGTTTGAGTCGGATTACCCTAAATATGACACAACTGAATTCTGGCCAACATATAGTAAATTGCTTTTTTATGGCCGTGATAAAAAGGCAACAATAAATCCAAATATTCGCATTTTCAATAAATATGGAGATTCATATGGTTATAATATTGATAACGCATACATTGTTGATTTTGAAAAAGGGATAGAGTTCTTATTGGCTGTAGTAATCCAATCTAATGAAAATGGAATTTATAATGATGGAATCTACGAATATGAAACTGTCACCTACCCATTTCTAAAAAACATAGGCCAAATTATCTATCAGGAAGAGCTCAAAAGAACGAAAGAATTTAGACCTGATCTAACGAAATTTGACTTTAGAAAATAAAAAAAGTTACATTACATGAAGTTGTAATGTAACTTTTAAAATCTCATACTGAAGTTATTTTTTTAGAGCCACTTCGATTAAATTACCGTAAAACTCTTGCTCCGTCAATCCGGCGGCGCGAACTTGTTGAGGAATAAAACTTTGGGGAGTTTGCCCTGGAATGGTATTGATTTCAATAAAATAAAACTTATCCGTATCGTTTTCCAAAAAGAAATCAATACGGACCATTCCTTTACAATTCAATCGCACATAAATCTCTTTTAAAATCTTTCCTATACGCAATTGCTGATTTACATCCAGATCCGCTGGTGTAATTTCTTCTGTAAGCCCAGGAATATACTTTGCCTCAAAATCAAAAAACTCACGTGTTGTTTTCACTTCAGTAGCCGGCAAAACAACCAATTCTCCGTCGACATTACGATAAATACCTTCCGAAAATTCACGGCCGTTTACAAACTCCTCAACAATAACCTGGCTACCGGTGTTCTCAGCATCAAAAGCTTTATCAATGGCTACTTTTAGTTCATCTGCCACTTTTACTTTGGTCATACCTATACTACTACCTCCAGCATTAGGTTTTACAAAATAAGGCAGGGATAATTTATCTTCTACCAGCTCAACAGCTTGAGCGCGCTGATTTTCAAACAATAATACAGATTTAGCTAAAAACAAATCATTAAGATCTGCCAAAATCGCTTTTGTATATCCCTTATTCATTGTTAGCGCCGAAGTCAAAGCATCACATGATGTATAAGGTATGCCAACTAAGTCAAAATAGCTCTGTAATCGCCCATCTTCACCGGGTGAACCATGAACCATTATAAAAGCCAATTCAAACTGAACAATACTATCATCAAGCACTAAAGTAAAATCTTCTTTATTGATTGCATGCTTTATTCCTGAATCACTAACATAAAACCATGCATCTTTGGTAATCGTAATTTGATAGATATCGTACTTATTGTGATCAAGCTGTGAGTATACAAATGCAGAACTTTTAAAAGAAACTTCCGCTTCACCTGTATAACCTCCAGTTATTAATGCTATTTTTGTTTTCATAAAATTATCGTGATTCTTCTAACAAATATAATTTGCTATACACAGAAAAACGAATATTTTTGTTCAATATTTAAAAGGGCAGATATTGAACAAAAATAGTGGCTTTAATCTTGCTTAGAAAATATACGATAAAATGATTTTTTAAAGAAATATAAATGTCAAAAATATTACAGTATTTAAAAACGAATACGTTTAGAAACAACATTCTAATCGCTATTGGATTTGTTTTAGCAATTTTCCTATTCATCTATCTTGGTTTAAAAGTATATACCAAACACGATGAATCGATAGAAGTTCCACAAGTAAAAGGCTTACATATTAATGCTGCTATCTCAGCATTAGAAAATGCGAACTTGGAATATCAAATTGATTCCGTTTATCAAATGGATGCTAAACCAGGTCTAGTGATTGAACAAGATCCCGAAGCTAAATTTCATGTAAAAAGCGGACGTACCATCTACTTAACTATTATTACACAGGTAGCACCAGAAATTGCGTTTCCAAAAATCAAGGATAAAACATTAATTGAAGCATCTTCTATACTAAAAAATCATAATTTACGTATAGGTGATACAACTTATATTGCAGACATAGCAAGAGATATTGTTTTAGATGCCCAATTTGCAGGGCAATCTATCCGTGATGGAAGAATGATTCCAAAAGGATCTAAAATTGATTTAATATTGGGTAATGGTCAGGGCGCAAATGAAGTTCAAATACCGGATTTATCGGGATTAACAGTTACGGAGGCAAAATTTGCACTACAGGGTATAGGATTAGCTCTGGGT
Organism: Sphingobacterium sp. JUb20; assembly: GCF_004342035.1. NCBI lineage: Bacteria > Pseudomonadati > Bacteroidota > Sphingobacteriia > Sphingobacteriales > Sphingobacteriaceae > Sphingobacterium > Sphingobacterium sp. JUb20. Next base: position 127,791 of record NZ_SLYV01000012.1, read on the forward strand.
ACGGTGACTTACGACATTGGTGTTTCAGACACCAGTACAGCCCGTGTTATCACACAGTTTCCTGGCTTAGAGACCGGGATCACTAGCATAGGATCTAAAGTGGATCTTACGTTGTCCAATACTGTCCCTGCTACTCCACCAGTAACAGCTCCTTCTTCAACGCAAAAACAAAAAACAAATCCATAAATATGGAAAATAAAAAGAGAATACCAAATTGGTTAAAAATCATTGCACTCCTAATCTTTATTATTGGAGGATATTTCGGCTGGACAGCTTACACCACTTTCCTAGCATCAAATGTTACAGATAATCAAAAATACCTGTATATCAATACAGGTGATACTTATCCACAAGTATTACAAAAAATAAAAGATCAAAAAATATTGGAAGATCCAAATAGTTTTGATCGCGCTGCCAAATATCAGAATTATACAGAGAGTGTTAAGCCTGGTCGTTATGCTTTGACTCCAGGTATGAACAACAGAAGATTTATCGGTAATTTGAGAGGAGGCTATCAAGATGCTGTTAAATTTAGATTCGAAAATATCCGCTTAAAGGAAAACTTTGCAGGTAAACTTGCAGAAAATTTCGAGGCTGACTCTATCACGTTCTTAAAACTATTAAATGATGAGAATCTAGCAAAGTCATACGGTTTTACTAAAGATAATTTCATTGCAATGTTTATTCCAAATACATATGAACTTTATTGGAATACTGCGCCCGAAAAATTATTTGCACGTTTTCATGATGAATGGGAAAAATTCTGGACAAAAGATCGCTTAGCAAAAGCAAAAGCAATCAACCTGACACCACAAGAAGTTAGTTCCCTTGCTGCCATCGTTAAAGGTGAAGCACTTCACAAAGACGAGATGCCCGCTATCGCTGGGTTATATCTCAACAGATTAAAAAAAGGAATGCTTTTACAGGCTGATCCGACAGTGATTTTTGCCACTCAAGATTTTACTATCCGACGTGTATTGAATAAACATTTAAGAACCGATAATCCATATAACACCTATATCTATAAAGGTCTTCCTCCAGGTCCTATTATGATGCCTAGTATTGTTGCCATAGATGCTGTATTAAATTATAAGCATCACGACTATATTTATATGTGTGCTAAAGAAGACTTTTCTGGATACCATGCTTTTGCTACTAATGTCGCTGAACATCAAATAAACGCCCGCAAATTTCAAAAAGCATTAGACGAACGAAATATCAAAAAATAGTATGTTTCAATTCGAATATCAAACACGTGTACGGTATGCAGAAACCGATCAAATGGGTTATGTGTACTATGGAAACTATGCTGCATTCTACGAAATAGCTCGAACCGAAATGCTACGAAGCACTGGAATATCATACCGTGAACTGGAGGTGATGGGTGTTATGCTACCGGTTATGGAGATGAAATGTAAATACATTAAACCTGCACGGTACGATGATTTAATAACGATTAAAACCACAATCAGAAAAAAACCTGCAGTAAGAATAGTTTTTGAATATGAACTGTTCAATGAAAAAGAAGAGCTCCTAAATACAGGTGAAACAACACTTGTATTTGTTGATATCAGTAAGAACAAACCCACAATGCCACCCGCCATTTTTCTTGAAAAAATGGCGCAATACTTTGAATAAACATGTCCAATATTCATCAATACTTATTGAAATTAAAACCTTACAATCAAGTTATTGAATGGAGTAAAGGAGTGATTTTACCTGGATTTGGATCCTTGCCGCTCTATACTGTAGCCATATTCTTTTTTCAAGAAATATCTCGTGACTCTATTTTAAGCAAAGCATCATCACTTTCTTATAGTTTCATGCTGGCTATTTTTCCGGGGATCATCTTTCTATTTACATTGATCCCTTATATACCAATAGACAATTTTCAAGAACAACTTTTAGATTTTTTGGAAGTAGTCATTCCACATAATGCTTATGAAGTAGTGGAGACTACATTAGAAGACATTATTAAAAATCAGAATGGAGGACTTTTATCTTTCGGTTTTATATTGGCAGCTTACTTTGCTACCAATGGAATGGCCTCCATGATGCGAGCTTTCAATAAAGCCTCTCTTATTGCTGAAAAACGTACGTGGGTAAAACGTAGAATGATTGCGCTTGGACTCGCTTTTTTGATCATAACAGCTTTAACCATAGGAATGACTATATTTACTTATGCTGGCATTGTTGTTAATTATCTAAAAGATAGTATTGCTATAACCAATAGTTTCTGGGCCTTTGTCATAAAGGCAGCTCGTTGGTTCGTAATATTCGGTATATATTTCTTTACTGTAAGCTGCCTTTATAAATTTGCACCAACCTCTTCCCGTCGCTGGAAAATATTTAGCCCTGGAGCAACTTTAGCTACTATTTTAGCTATTCTAACTTTCTCCGGATTCGCATTCTATATCAACCATTTTGGCACGTACAATAAGCTATATGGATCTATTGGAACTTTAATTGTCATCATGATCTGGATGTATCTCAATACATTAATATTACTAATAGGTTACGAACTAAATGCGGCCATTGCTCTGTCCAAACAAAGTATTAAAATCGTAAGGCCAAAATCCTACAATTCATTCAGAGCAAATAACGAAAATTTATAGTTCGGCTTGAGAAATCGTCTATTTTTTTAAAATTAGTTTATTACACTGTAAATCGGAACAGCTGTCCAATCTTCTTATTAATTCTGCTTTTAAATATCGGCTACCAGAAAAAAAAGCACAATCCCTATCTCCCTCAAAATCAATAAAATTCATAGCCCCTATTTTTTACGTTACAATTCGATCATACTGCTCAATAATTTCTCAAATGTACCTGTACAACCAAATCGAAGTAATTTACGCCCTACAACCACTGCCAGATTAGAACAATTATTAGGAACATATGCCCCAATTCCATGTGGAAGAGTCGTAATCCAATTATGTTTTAACAGTCAATTTTGTTCAAAACTGCTAGTAATTGAATAAATGTGGATAACAATTTAAAAAAAAATAGATATAAATACTTGTTAATAAAAGTTTTTCGTATTTTTGCAGTCCCTACAATGTGGGGAAAAGGAGAAAAAATAATTAATGGCAAAAAAACAAGAAGTAGAAAAAGAGTTAGCAGCGAAAAACGCGGAGCTACAAGGCGCTGACACCAGAGTGGTGAAAGACACAGAAAAAATTGAATCAGAGGCTGATTCAAAACTAATCGAAGAAATCAAATCTAACACATGGATCACTCCAGAAGGCGAATTCGACTGGGATGCTAGTGATAAAGGTTTCGGAAATTACAGCGATGCTGAGCGCGCTAAATTAGAAGAACAATACGCAGGTACTTTCAACCAAATCAATCAAGGTGAAATTATCGAAGGTACTGTTGTTTCTATCAACAATAAAGACGTTGTCTTGAATGTTGGTTTCAAATCTGATGGTTTGGTTTCATTATCTGAATTCCGTGACTTACCAGAATTGGCAGTTGGTGACGTAGTTGACGTTTTCGTAGAGTCGCAAGAAGATGCTAATGGACAATTAGTATTATCTCGCAAACGTGCTAAAACTCAAAAATCTTGGGAAGCTATCAATGAAGCATTGGAAAATGATGCTATCATTAACGGTTTTGTTAAAAGTCGTACTAAAGGTGGTCTTATCGTTGATATCAAAGGTGTTGAAGCATTCTTACCTGGATCTCAAATCGATATTAAACCTATCCGTGATTACGATATCTACGTAGGTAAAACAATGGAATTCAAAGTTGTTAAAATCAACCACGAATTTAAAAACGTTGTCGTATCACACAAAGTATTAATTGAAAACGATTTAGAGAACCAAAAATCTGAAATCGTATCTAAATTAGAAAAAGGTCAAGTATTAGAAGGTACTGTTAAAAATATCACAGACTTCGGTGTGTTCATCGATTTAGGTGGTGTTGATGGTTTACTTCACATTACTGATATTTCATGGGGTCGTATCGAGCATCCAAAAGAGGTATTATCATTAGATCAAACTATTAACGTAGTTGTTTTAGATTTTGATGATGAGAAAAAACGTATCGCTTTAGGCTTGAAACAACTTTCTGAGCATCCTTGGGAATCTTTAGATAAAGACTTAGCTGTTGGTTCTAAAGTAAAAGGTAAAATCGTAACAGTTGCTGATTACGGTGCTTTCCTAGAAATCATCCCGGGTGTTGAAGGTTTAATTCACGTTTCTGAAATGTCTTGGTCTCAAAACTTACGTTCTCCACAAGAGTTCTTAAAAGTAAGCGATGAAATCGAAGCTGAGATCTTAACTTTAGATCGCGAAGAGCGTAAAATGAGCCTAGGTATCAAACAATTAACTCCAGATCCTTGGAAAAACATTGTTGAGCGTTACCCAGTTGGTTCTAAACAAACTGCAGTAGTTAAAAACATGACTAACTTCGGTGTGTTCGTAGAATTAGAAGAAGGTATCGACGGTTTAATCCATATTTCTGATCTATCTTGGTCTAAAAAAATCAACCACCCTAACGAGTTCACTAAAGTTGGTGAAAAATTAGACGTTGTTGTTTTAGAATTAGATGAAGAAAACAGAAAATTATCTTTAGGTCACAAACAATTAGAAGAAAACCCTTGGGATACTTTCGAGACAATCTTCACAATTGATTCAGTTCATGAAGGTACTGTGTTGAAAGTTGGTGACAAAGGTGATATCGTTGCTTTACAATATGGTGTTGAAGGATTCTGTCCATCTAAACACTCTGTAAAAGAAGATAACTCTGCACTTAAAGTTGACGAAGTTGCTTCATTCAAAATCATTGAATTCAACAAAGAAAACAAACGTCTAGTAATTTCTCACTCTCGTATCTGGGAAGATGAAAGAGCTGAAGCACGTGTTGAAGAATTCAATGCTCGTAAAAAAGAAGCTAAAGTAGCAAACAATGCTGTTAAAAAAGTAAAAGATTCAGTTGAGAAATCTACATTAGGTGACTTAGACGTTCTTGCACAATTGAAAGAGCAAATGGAAGGTGATGAGAAAAACGCTAAATAGTTTTTAACATCAACTCGATCATATTAAGCCCTAGCATTTAGCTAGGGCTTTTTTTGTTTATAACAAAAACATGATTAAATTTACATAACGTAAATGAAATAACCCATGTACTTTCCCTCTTCACTAATCACTCCTGCACAGCTTAGTAGTGAATTAAACAATTCCAAAATTGTATTATTAGATTGTACAATTGACAAAGTAGGTCAATCGCTAAAGGGTACGAACTTAGAAGTAATAGGCAACTCGCTCTTTTTTGATATCGAAAATACCTTTTCAGATAAAAACAACTCGCTACCACACACACTTGTTTCCCAGGAAACCTTCACAAATGGAATTCAGGAACTTGGTATCAATCAAGATAGCATCATTATACTATATGACCGTTGGGGTATATATTCAAGTCCTAGAGCTTGGTGGATGTTTAAGGTTATGGGATTTGATCAAGTTTATATACTTGAAGGTGGAATTCCAGCATGGAAAGAACAACATCTTCCCTTAGTAAACCATCACATAAAATCACAACAAAGAGGTAATGCCAAAGCTCATTTTAATTCAAAATGGTATGCAGATAAAGATTACGTTTTAGCTCATTATGATAATAGTGAAACAAGCATTATTGATGCTCGTAGTCAAGGAAGATTTATTGCCTCAGCTCCAGAACCCAGAGCAGGATTAAGAGGAGGGCATATTCCCAATTCTCATAATCTTCCATTTGATCTTGTTCTCGAAGGAAACAGCTACGATTCAAAAGAAGAATTGCAAAAATTGTTTAAATCATTTAATAACAGCAATGAACAGATCTTCACCTGTGGATCAGGTATTACAGCATCGATCCTAGCTTTTGCCAGTCATTTGCTTGGTAATAAAAACATCAAAGTATATGACGGTTCTTGGTCCGAGTGGGGACAGGAAGGACTCAATTTACCTATTTCCAACTAGTTATTACAAATTTATGGATAAGCAAAGCAAATGGCGGGAAGAATTATTAATCCTACGCAGCATAATTGAAAAGTTCCCACTTGAAGAAACAACAAAATGGGGTGGTCCCGTATTCACGTACCAACAAAAAAATGTTATTTCATTTGCTGGATTTAAAGATCATTTTGCACTTTGGTTTTTTAACGGATCGCACCTGGTAGATCCGGCAGCAGTTTTAACAGCAACACAGGGAGAAAAAACGAAAAACCTGCGTCAATGGAAATTTACAGATCAAAGTCAAATTGATAAATCTCTACTCAGACAATATATACAGCAGGCCATTAATATTGAAGAAAAGGGATTAAAACTCATTCCAGGGAAAAAAGAATATTTATCCATTCCCGCATTATTTGAAGAAGCATTAAAGAACGACCCGCAATTAAAAAGGAATTTTGAGAATCTCAGTGCTGCAAAAAAGAATGAATATTATGAGTATATTCATGAAGCAAAACAAGATAAAACAAAAGTAAACCGTCTAGAAAAAATTAAACCTATTATATTAAGTGGAAAAGGTTTATATGATAAATATAAAAAATAGATGAAAAATATACTTTACCTTGGATTATTGATATTAGGTACGCTATCTCGTTCTTATGCACAAAAGACTAATGCTAAATATGACCATTTATTAGCAGATTCATTAGGAGCTGACAATTATGGAATGAAGTATTATAGTTTCGTGCTTCTAAAAACGGGCGCGACAAAAATAACCGATAAAGATTCTGTCAATCGACTTTTTGATGGACATATGAAAAATATTCAACGCCTTGCAAAAGAGAAAAAACTAATTGTAGCTGGTCCATTTGGGAAAAATGAAAGAGATTATCGCGGTATCTTTATATTAAATGTTAAAACTATCAAAGAAGCAGAAGCACTATTGGCTACTGATCCTGCCATTAAAGCTGGTTTATTAATCTCCGAAATCACGTTATGGTACGGATCTGCGGCGCTACCATTATATTTAGAAGCCAGTGAAAAAGTAAATAAATTTGAATTTTAAACTAGATATTGGTATTCCAGATATACCGATCATCTACGACCATAATCTTATGATGATCTATTAAATTTCTCACTACTTCCAATTTTATTTCATCATCACCAAGAGAGATCCTTTCAATAAGATCATGTATCGTTTGAGCTTCGTTCAATAAAATGCGTTCTATCTCCAATTTTATATTATGATGCAATTTCACACGATGATTACGAATTAGGCACAGATCACATACCTGACAAAATAGTGTATTCTGTTCACCAAAATAATGGAGTAGTGACTGACTACGACATTGTGAATGCTCAATATAATTGAGCATCGCCTCGATCTGGACAGTCTTTACACGTTGTCTTTCTCTAATGAAAACATGGTCTACATACAGATTCTTATAATCAACACGGTCCTGCAGAAAAGATAGCTGTGGACTATCTGTTGGAGGAATATAACTCGCAATTTCCATTTTAACCAAGGCGTTGATCAAACTTACAATTTGCTCATAAGAAACACCTAACTTTTTTGCAAACTCATATTCATTTATGGAAATATAATCATCAAATACTCCTCCATACGATCGTAATATAGCCTTTATAAGTTTATCATAACGCTCATATTGAACTTGAATTTTGTAGAGCTCTTGATGGTTCACTTCAAATTTAAATCGAGAAGGAATAAAGACAGCTTCAGAAAGCGTCAACCAGCCATCCTTTTCTAAAAACTTGAGGGCACTTAAAGTAGGAATTGTTTCAAGTTTATATTTTTTTATAAAGGAGACTACATCAAAATCAAATACAACTCCCTCCCCTGCACCATAAGGAATTTGAAAGTGATTACATAGGTAATGATAGACTTGTTGAATGAAGGCGACGGTTGGAAAACTCAGTTCTAAATTTTTTAAAAGACGATTCTTATCTTCCTGCTGATATAACATAACAGGATAAGCCTTTTTTCCATCCCTGCCCGCTCTTCCTGCTTCTTGATAATAAGCTTCTAAAGATTCAGGGATATCCAAGTGAATAACAAACCGGACATCCGATTTGTCAATTCCCATCCCAAAGGCATTGGTCGCAACAATAACGCGTGTTCTATTTTGCATCCAAGCTTCTTGCTTATCATCACGGTCTTTTCCTATCAAACCAGCATGATAAAAATCCGCGGAGATCCCATTGTTTACTAAGAAACGTGCAATCTCTTGAGTCTCTCTTCTATTTCGCACATAGACGACACCTGAGCCTCCCAGCTTTTGAATGACACGAAGCATCCGTCCCGATTTATTTTCTTCTTCCAGCGCCATATATCCGAGATTATCACGCAAGAAACTTTTAACAAATACGTTCTTCTTTTTAAAGGCTAATTTATCCTGAATATCTGCAATTACAGACGTGGTAGCTGTTGCAGTTAAAGCAAGAAAAGGAATATCTGGATGTATCTCCCTCAGTTTAGACAACTGAAGGTAAGAAGGTCGAAAATCATAACCCCATTGTGAAATACAATGGGCCTCATCGATTGCATAGAGATTGACAGGCATATGTTTGATACGTTCCTGTACCAATTCACTATACAAACGTTCGGGAGATAAATAAAGAAATTTTATATGGCCAAAAATACAATTGTCCAATATAATATCGACTTCTCGTGGTTTAAGACCCGAATAAATAGCAACAGCTTCGATACCGATATCCTTGAGATGTTTTACCTGATCTTTCATCAAAGCGATTAAAGGCGTCACGACAATACAGATACCCGGAAGTATCATTGCCGGAACCTGGAAACAGATTGATTTACCGCCACCTGTAGGCAATAAAGCTAGGGTATCTTTCTTATCCAGTACAGATTGGATGATTTCCTCCTGAAGAGGTCGAAACTCATCATGTCCCCAATACTGTTTTAATATGCTGATGCTATCTACACTCATAATAACTCCTTGTCCCAAACATACGCAAAATTATTTTTTATGGTATAATGCGCCACCCCCATATCATCAAGTTGCTGTCTCCACATCTGAATATTGAAATCGCTATTCGTTCCATCAAACAGCACAAGCTTAGGTTTTATAATTCTTACATTTTCGATAAAATTCCATTTACTATTTTTTCTGACAAGTAAAATATCTGTAGAGCGATGACTTAGTAAAGAATGCTCCATAATTTGGATTGTTAAATTGGGTTTCTGAATAAGGTAATTTGTCCTTACAGAATCATATGATATCAATGGAAGAAAATTAATATCTTCCCAATTAGAGAAACGTGACAAATCCCTTTTTACACTATAAACCAAATTTCTGGCATCTAAAGAATTGAAAGAACTAACCATGGTGATGTTATTCTTTTGTATAAAAGCAAGTGCAATCTCTTTTCTGGTACTGTAAATGCGAAATCCTGTATAATTAAACTGCAAATACTGTAAATAGCTGAAAGTGCTAAGGCCAATCAATAGAAAACATACACTCATGTATAGAGCAAACTTATTTTTCCAATAAAATGCGTAACTACAACTGAACAAGAAAACTAAACTGATCAAAACTAAAGTTGGAGAAAGGACAATTCCAGTCCATGTTGCAAAAGGTAATTGATCCAAAAACTCCAATGTGAAAAACATTTTCTGAATAAGCCAATCCATAGCATACCCTAACCAAACATTGATAACATCAACAGGCATGAACATCATCGCCATCCCGATATACATAATGAGCGTAACAGGTAAAACAACAAGTAAGTTCGCAATTAAAAAATAATTTGGGAACTGTCCAAAATAAAACAATGAAAACGGTGCTGTCATAATTTGAGCACTCAAAGAAATAGCGACGCTATCCCATATGATGCGACTGAAGCGATTACTTTCAAAAATAGATAGACGTTTAAACAGTGGAAAAAATAAAACAATTCCTAAAACAGCAAAGTAAGACAACTGAAACCCAATATCAAATAATATATTGGGCTGCAATAATAAAAGTAGGAATGCAGAAGATGCCATTGTATTGAGCATATTGCCTTCCCGCTGCATTGATCTAGCAATAAGAAAAAAACTCAACATGATCGCTGCGCGTAATATGGAAGGTGCCATTCCCGTTAAGATGGTATAACTCCAGATCGCACAAAGCAACATAACAATTCTTAAAAGATTTAGAGTATGATTACCACTTACCCTGGCTAGCAACCACATCAAAACAATAAAGACTATTCCAACATGCATACCTGAAACACTCAGCACATGAATAGTACCTGTATTACTAAAAGTCTGCACGATATCTTGTGACATCACTGCTCTATAACCAACAATCAATGCCACTGCAATTTGAAAAGAATCCTCATCTTTCAGATATTTTCTAAATTTACTGACTAGCTCCTTCCTTAATTTTAAAGCTTGGGCTTTAATACCAAAACCTTGATGATGACGAATGATTTTATACTCCTTTGACTTCAAATAAATCTGGCCATCGATACCTTGATTTTTTAAATAATCTCTATAATTGAACTCCAATGGATTAAGTGGCTTTGGGATGGGTTTCACCTTATTTTTTAAAACCATCTCATCACCATATTTTATAGGAGAATCATTTTGATCAAAAGGCAACGTCACCATGAGCCGACCTGTCGCCTTTTGAAATGTTGAATCGATACGTTTTGCTAATAGGGTTACAGAAAATCGGACTGAATTATTGTAAAAAAACGGTTCTTCATCCACCATCGCAATATATTGATCACTCGAACCAATGAGAAAATGGTTAATATCCACCTGAACATGCGTTCTCCAGATATTCCAAATTCCGAAAAAAATCAAAATAATGTAGCTATTTACAATAGATAAAATTCCTAAACGGGGAGTATAAAAGAAAAATACGAGATGCGATAAAAAGCTAAAAACAAGCAGTATTTGTATCAAATTAAACATGCTTTTGCTAGGCTCAAAAAAATTGGCAATAACTATTCCAATACCATAAAACAAGACAATTTTAAGAAATGGAAGCTTTTTCAACTGTTCTTCAAAATTCGTCTTCATTAAAATTGGAGTCTTAGCTGTACTTTAACTTCTGATTTGATATTTCCCTGAATTTCATCTAAACCCGAACCTATTTTTTCAAGTTCAGGATAATAGAAAGCTGATATTTTAGTCCACAAATCAATATTTCGATATATTCTGTAACGTATATTATTATACATTCGCCAACCTTTTTGATAATACAGTGGAAAGGAAGAAGCATATAGGACATCATTTTCAAAAGCATAAATCCGGGTATTATAACTATCAGTATGAAAATAAGCTAAACGTATATTTGTTGCTATTTTACTACTTTTGGGGTTAAAAAACAGATCCTGATAGGCCATCCACCCAAATTCTTTTTGTTCGGACTCTTTCAGATATTGAATACCTTCGAGCCTACTACGAATGCTCCAGATATTACTTAATTTATATTTGTATTCAAATCTCAGTTGGTATTTATTAACTGTTGCCAAGAAAACCTTTTCATTTTTTGAAGCTGAAGTATTTTCTTCTTTCACACGGTATCGGAAGCGCACTGATATCTGGCCCTTCTTATACCAGATATAAGAGAATTGGGACATAATATCATACCCTGAAGAAGGTGCCAATACGCGGTATCGCAACCAAGGGAACTTAAAAACATCCAGATAAGCGGTCCATTGAATTTTTCGAGAGGGATGAAAAACAAGACCTGTATAGAGTCCTTTTTCATTCTTAGTACTGCTATTTTCTCCCATTGACTGGGCAAAGAAACTATGATAGTTCTTTTGATAATCACGATATAAAAGAACTGTGGAAAACTTTGGAGTTATACTGGTCATAATTCCCGTTAACCAAGCATATCCTTCATCAAAACTCGTAGCAATCTCTCCAAAAAAATAAGAATTACGATAAGTGTAATTATAATAAAGGCTAGCATTTCGAAGTAAATTACCCTCAAAATCATATTTATTTTCAAGAGCTTTGCCCAAAAGTTTAACACCTTCTAGATGGGTAGCAACAAAATTTCCACCTATCTTAAATCTATTTTTGCTGTAAAGTAAGTTACCTCCATAAACCAGTTGTCCGATCGCATTACGATATCGCTGTTCTGTTGGGGTACGATGAAGACCTGAAGTGGACAAAGTAGATATCACCCAATCATCATTCACCTTTTCCATACTGCCATCAATCTTTCGATAAGAAATATAAGGTGTAAATTCAAATTTACCTAAAGACAAAGAACCTGCTACACCTCTTAAAAAATTTGCTTCATTCAAAGATGTGTACTGTCTTAAACCTATCCCCTGCCTAGCAGAACTTTCGATCATGCTTCCTTTACCGAAACTCAATCCATTCCACATGGTTAAGCCTTGGCCAATTTGTAAGGCAAAATCTCCAATGACTACATGTTTTACTTTCCCAAGATCTCTAATTGATAGACTCGCACCATAAAAATCAAAACCATATTGTTGCTTGTCTCTGAAGAATAACTCCCCGGCATCTTTATCCATATTAATAGCAAGCCGAATCTTATCATTATAATTGAGCCTATAACGTACAGTATATCGATTCGGATCCCCAATGTACCGCGACCTGGCTGTATCAGTAATCGAATATCCTTTGGCACGTTGCAATAAACGTCCATATCGTAACATAACTTCTTGCTTCGATTTTAAGAAATTCTTAACTGTAAAATCTCTGTAATGCATATCACCTGAAACAGTAACAAAAGGAAGTAAATACTGAACTGTACGCAAATCAAACCCGATTATACTTTGTAACTCCTGTTTAGAAATAAAATCACCGGATTCTTTTCTGTGTGCCAACAGGCTTTCGATCTGAATAACACTTAAAAATAATAAATCGTTTAATTCACGTCCGTCTGTTTTATTTAAATCAATCGGATTTTTCAGGTAATATGACCATCTCTCTGAAATTTCGCTCGCATCGACATCCTCCTCTAATTCTTCCAATAGTTGTTCAAGTAACTGATCAAAAGTCAATTCATTATACTCTTGACCATATGTTGCAATAGCGCTACCTAACAAGATCCAAATTAATAGGTAAAGTTTAAGTCTCAAAAACTTATTACTTAAAAAAATAAGAATCATAAATTTGATATATAGATAATAAAAAGTTTAATTTCATATTATTTCACATATCGGAACACGACTATTACAATAAGTAATAATTATGTTACCTAAAGAAATATTGTAACGAATGCATCAATTAATTCTTTAAAAGAAGCTATAACGGTTGCTACAATTAAAAACCAGGAGAGGTTTTTTTATAGCATTATCGCATTCTCACTTAGGGTAAAAGCAAAAATAATCACCTAAATAAGATAGGCGCAGTAAATCATAATTTTTATCAATCAGCATCATTAATCTTTAATTACAGCAAACTAATACGTATTATATGGTTGAAGAAGATTATCAACGGATCATAGAACACGCTTTAGCAGAGAGCTAATCGTTAACCTAAAATCGACGAAAAAACTTAATTTAAGTACAACGAAAATACCAATACCATATATAAGTTACAGTTATTAACCTAATTAGACAAAAAATATAGATTTTTCTAATTCAAAAAAAAAAGGTCTAACTACCTGAGTAGTTAGACCTTTCAAAGATTAAAATCTAAAATAATTAAATATCGATCTTAGCGTAACGTGAATTGCGCTCAATAAACTCACGACGGGGTGCAACCTCATCACCCATTAACATTGAGAATATACGATCACATTCAGCCGCATTTTCTATGTTCACTTGTCTTAATGTACGCGTCTCTGGATTCATTGTTGTATCCCATAGTTGTTCAGCGTTCATTTCTCCAAGACCTTTATAACGTTGTACATGTACGCTGTCTTCTTTACCTCCACCTTTCAATTGCTGAATAGCATTTAAGCGTTGATCTTCAGTCCAAGCGTATTGATGATCTTTACCTTTTTTAACCAAATATAATGGTGGAGTAGCGATGTAAATGTATCCCTTCTCAATCAATTCTTTCATGTATCTAAAGTAGAACGTTAGAATTAAAGTTGTGATGTGAGAACCATCGACGTCCGCATCGGTCATGATAATGATACGATGGTAACGTAATTTATCTAAGTTTAATGCTTTAGGATCATCTGGGGTACCTAAACTAACACCTAGGGCAGTAAACATATTTTTGATCTCTTCATTTTCATAGATCTTATGTTCCATTGCTTTTTCTACGTTTAGAATTTTACCACGAAGTGGCATAATCGCTTGATATTTACGATCACGTCCTGATTTTGCTGTTCCACCTGCCGAATCTCCCTCCACAAAGTAAATTTCACATTTTGTAGGATCATTATCTTGACAATCTGCGAGCTTACCAGGTAAACCAGAACCACCCATTACAGTTTTCCTTTGTACAAGATCACGAGCTTTACGAGCCGCGGCACGAGCCTGAGCTGCGATAACAACCTTTTGTACGATTGCTTTTGCTTCGCGAGGATTCTCTTCTAAATAGATATTTAAAATCTCCCCTACCGCAACATCAACAGCACCCATTACTTCGGAGTTACCCAGTTTGGTTTTTGTCTGTCCCTCAAACTGTGGCTCCGCAACTTTCACTGAAATAACTGCAGTTAAGCCTTCACGAAAATCATCTCCAGTAATTTCTACCTTCAAATTTTTCAATAAACCTGATCTATCAGCATATGCCTTTAATGTACGGGTCAAACCACGACGAAAACCAGCAACATGTGAACCACCTTCAATGGTATTAATGTTATTGACATATGAATGCACATTTTCAGTATAGGTCTCGTTATACTGTAAAGCCAATTCAACTGGAATACCTTGTTTGATACCCTCCACATAAATCGGATGTGGTATGATCGGGTGACGGTTACTATCTAAAAACTGAACAAATTCTTGTAAACCACCTTCAGATAAAAACACATCTTGACGTAAATTACCATCTTCCAAAGTTTCTCGCTCATCTGTCAAAGATAAAGTTATTCCTTTATTCAAGAAAGATAACTCACGAAGACGACTCGCTAATGTATCATAGTTATAAGTCGTAGTCGTTGTGAAAATTTCACTATCGGGAGTAAACGTAACAATAGTACCCGTAGCATCAGATTCACCAATTTCCTTCACAGTATACAAAGGTTTTCCCTTTTCATACTCTTGCTGAAAAACTTTACCATCACGGTGAACAACTGCGGACAAATGAATAGATAAAGCATTTACACAGGAAACCCCCACCCCGTGAAGACCACCTGATACCTTATACGTATCCTTATCAAATTTACCACCAGCATGTAATACAGTCATTACAATTTCCAGTGCCGATTTATTCTCCTTTTTATTGATACCTGTTGGAATACCACGTCCGTTATCCTTTACGGAAATAGAATTGTCTTTATGGATAGTGACAAAAATATCTGTACAATAACCTGCAACGGCTTCATCGATAGAGTTATCGACGACCTCATATACCAAATGGTGCAAACCTTTAACCCCTGTGTCTCCAATATACATGGAAGGACGTTTACGTACAGCCTCTAATCCCTCTAAAACTTGGATATTATCGGCTGAATAGGATGATGCATTTTTGTTTTCTTCGCTCATTGAAACTAATTAAATACTTGTAATCAAAAATACGAAATTTTAACCACTTTAACAAGTCAACGAGAAGTGATAACAAGCAATTTAATGCGCTATTATTCCATAATTATTTTATATTTTAGCAGTCGAAAATCCTAAATGTAATTTTTTTATAGTAGGTTTGTTCTTATTAAAACGTGTAATCAAATAAACAATGAGTAATATATTTTCAACATTATCAAAGGTAACTTTAGGCGTAGCAATATCAGTAGCCGCTATTTCTTGTAACCAAGAGGGAAAAAGTACTGGTGCTACAACTTCCAAAGATTCTACTTCAGCAAACACTTCTTCAACAAAAGTTGAGAAAATTGTATACATCAATTCAGATTCTTTATCTCAAAAATATGAGTACTTTAAGGACATTAGAAGTAAATTAGAAGCAAAAGTTAAAAAAGCACAAACAGATCTTCAGGCAAAAAGTCAAGCTTTTCAACGTGAAGTTGCAGAATACCAACAAAAAGCACCTAATTTAAGTGCTGCAGAAAGACAAGCAACAGAAGAAAAATTAGCACGTAAACAAGACGAATTAAGCCGTTTAGATCAAAATGCATCTGCTTCAATACAACAAGACGAATCTGCTGAATTTAACAATGTCTACAATAAAATTACCGAATTTTTGAAGAAACATGCAAGTGATAATGGTTACACTCTTGTACTGACATATTCAAAATCAAATCCGACTGTATTATATGCTGATTCAAAATTGGAAATCACGAATGAAGTAGTGAAACAATTAAATGAAGAATATAAAAAAGAAAAGAAATAACATTTCTAAAATAGTTAAATAAGAAAGCCGCTCATGAGCGGCTTTCTTATTTAACAACAATTTGCTTTTTGAAAATCTCTTCGGTATATTAACCTAAAATCCGATTAATTTATGATATCCACTATAGTAAGTAAAGAGCAAGCTAGTTATGAATGGGTCGATGTATTCGAGCCAAGTGTAACGGATCTCGAAATTTTGAAAGAAAAATATAACCTCAATCAGGCATCTATTAAAGATTCTTTAGAACCTGAACATCTTCCAAAAATAGAAGAGTTTGACAACTATACTTTTATTATCCTAAGGATGGTATCTGCAACATTTAAGGATAACTCCGACAATATTGGTGAAATAACAGACCGTTTAACTATTTTCTATGGTGCAGACTTCGTCATTACACTTCATAAGAAAAATGTAGAATTCATTCATAAAATGAAACTTTTGGATTTTAGATCTCCAAAATTAAAAGACAGTAAACATTTAGCTAATTACCTGAGCACGGCGGCGCTCGCCTCTTTTGAAAAAATACTGCCCAAAATATCTACTAAATTGGATGAATATGAAGAAAGCGTTTTTCTGACACGTCAAAAAAAGCTAGTCCTCAAACATGTCTATTTTATTAAAAGACAGATTGATGTTGTCAGGAAGGTTATCATATTGTACAAAGAAATTGTAGAGCACTTTCATGCTAATCAAAAACGCAATGTCTACAGCCGAGATTTAAAAGATCTATATTTGAGAGCCAATACGCTGTACGACAATCTTTCAGAGAACACAAGTCAGCTCCTCAATATCTATTTTAATATTTCCTCCAATCACACGAACGAAATCATGCGTATTTTAACCATTTTTTCCGTGTTTTTTATGCCGATTACTTTTGTCGCTGGCGTTTACGGTATGAATTTCAAAAACATGCCTGAACTAGAATGGTACTATGGATATCCTGTAGCAATTATTATTATGCTCGGAATATCGCTAGCAATCTATTACTGGTTCAAAAGAAAAGGCTGGTTATAAACCAAGTCTTTTCTTTGCAGTGGTTGCAACAAAATCTTTTAAATAATAGGGTTCGAAGTAAGCAACATCTTCAAAATCTTTAGCTTGATACTTATCGAAAGCAATTTTGCTCATATCAGTCGCGTTCGTCTGTACTTCCTCAATAATATCTACACCTTGTCCAGTACTAAATACATCTTTTAATTTATCCGCTCCCGGACCAAATAAACAAATACGAGCGTATTGTACTATAAATTGATCAAAACTTGTGGCATCGATAATCAAAGCTTGAGTAGTTACTACCGATCTTCCTGTATCATCAAATGAAGCACAGTACACCTCCATCCTTCTCGCGTCTAACATCGGGATATAAAGATCGTACGATAGTGATTTCCCTTCATTCGCACGAAAACCCGAATAAATAGCATCTAGCGTATTGACAGCGATCAAAGGTATATCCAGGGCATAGCACAAACCCTTAGCGGTAGAAACTCCGATCCTTAAGCCGGTGTAAGAACCTGGCCCCATACTCACCGCAATTGCTGACAAATCTTTAAAACCTATATTCTCCTGATCCAACAAAGCCTGTATAAGCAAAGTTAGCTGTGAGGCGTGAACATTAGGTTCATTGACACTTTCGTGCTGACGAACAATTCCCGATTCAACCAAAGCGACTGAACACATAGAAGTAGAAGTCTCGATTTGTAAAATATAAGTATGCATACAAAAAAATAAAAAATATTAAGGAACAGGATCGTGACCATGGCCACCCCAGGGATTACAACTTAAAATACGTTTTATAGCAAGCCATCCTCCTTTAAAGGGACCATATTTTTGAATGGCTTGATAACCATACTGTGAACAGGTTGGTGTATAACGACAGTTAGCTCCCAAAAAGGGAGAAATAAAAATCTGATAAAACCGGATAATAGCTAAAAATAACAGACTAAATATCCGCTTGATAATCTTTTGCCAAATATAGTTTAGAACATTCATTCTTTAATTTTACCAAAGCTTTTTCCATATGACTATACAGAAAATCATATGCTAACAGACCTTTACCTACGTATTGTATTGTGAATAACAAAGGTAATTGATGTTCTTCTAAAAATGGTGTTAAGCCTTCATTTTTTTGTAAACGAAAACATTCTCTCATACGGCGCTTCATCAGATTACGATCAACAGCACGTTTGAACCGGCGTTTAGAAACCGCTAATATGACCTGTGATGAAGAATTTTCCATGATGAGATGATCGTCTTCTCTTGGAGCATAGAAGACAACACGGTAGGGATAACAAACAAAAGAAGAACCTTTATGAAACAGCGTATCAATCAACTTGACACTACATAAACGTTCTTCTTTCTTAAATGTATTTTTAATCATAATCGATGACTGAAAAGTCGGCCATGTCATTACACGAGCCTCCTGGCCACCAGCTACGCAAAAATATTAACCTTTGTGACGACCTTCGTCAGAAACTGTAAGGCGTTTTCTACCTTTTGCTCTACGAGAAGCTAAAATTCTTCTACCATTTGCAGAACTCATGCGATCTCTGAATCCGTGCTTGTTTCTTCTTTTTCTTTGCGATGGCTGAAATGTTCTTTTCATGACGCTTAATATGCTAAATTATGTTTTGATTCTATTAATAAAACTCCCTAAAGAGGAATGCAAAAGTAAAATATATTTTAGAGAATAACAAACAATAAATGCAACTTCTCCAAAATATCGAAATATTCCATAAAAAAACAGATGAAGAATACCCTATTCTTCATCTAATTTTTTACCAAAGTATATGATTACTTATTTTTCAGTAAATCTCTGATTTCTGTTAAAAGTGTTTCTTCTTTTGTTGGAGCAGGTGCCACTTCAGGAGCTTTATCTTCCTTACGTTTCATCGAATTTAAGGCTTTAATCACCATAAAAATACAAAATGCAACAATTAGAAATTGGATCACGACATTAATAAAGTTTCCTAAATTAATCGCTACTTCTGGCTTTTTTGCAACCTCATCTGCAGCTTTAAGTACATATTTAATTTCTGAAAAATCAACACCTCCTGTCAAATAACCAATTGGTGGCATGATGATATCATCTACCAATGACGTTACAATTTTTCCAAATGCACCACCGATAATAACACCGACTGCTAAATCAACTACGCTACCGCGCATAGCAAATTCTTTAAACTCTTTCAAAATTCCCATAAAATAAATGTTTAATATTGCAATTATTGTAATTCTCTACCTAAATATAAACTTATTTCAATAAAACTGACACAAAAATATTAATATTTACGGTAAAATATCGTTAGCCAATTTACAACACAAAGTAGCGAGAAATAAAATAAACAGAAAAGAACTAATCTTTGACTATATTTACACGCATTTATTATTTCGAATTCAGTATTTTTGTTTATTTTTAAACAACACAATTCGCAAAATAATATTTCCTAAATATCGCTCATGAAAAAAATATTAATTGCCGACGACCATAGTATTGTTCGATTAGGAGCATCTGTCATTATAAAAGAAACTATGCCATCCTGTATCATTACACAGGCTCAGGATTATAGTGAGGTTCTAACATTGTTGGAAAAAGAAGATTTTGATCTACTTTTACTCGATATCAATATGCCTGGAGGAAATAATATTAGAGTAGTAAAAGAAATTCTAGAAATACAACCGTCCATCAAAATACTGGTATTCTCTTCTTATGATGAATCTCTTTATGCTTTAAGATATATTGAAGCTGGCGCTGCCGGATTTGTCAATAAAAGCACGGCTATGGCAGAGCTTAGTAATGCAATATTAACAATAAAAGAAAGAGGAAAATACATGTCGGATGAAGTAAAAGACCTTTATGTTAAGAAGCTAACTCAAACCAAAGCTAAGATAAACACGATGAATCCGCTTTCCCGACTTTCAAACAGAGAAGTAGATGTTGCAAAGTATTTAATGCAGGGATTGGGTATCATTGAAGTCTCTACGAGCTTAGATCTTAGCCCGTCAACTGTAAGTACTTACAAAAGCAGAATATTTGAAAAATTAAATGTCTCTAATATTCCAGAGCTCATTGAAATATTTAGAATTCACTCTGCAAACTAGTTTGCAGAGTGAATTCTATTTTTTTTTAAGACAACTGATCAATTGTTACAACAGGAATATCTTTTCCGTGTACGATCTGTAAGTCACGTTCATTTTTATATGAATACCCGCTCTTCTCATCCAGTTCCCATAGCATTGGTGCAAAGAAATTAACACAGGTACTAAAGCCCTGTAAAATAGCAGACATAACCCCTGTATCTTTTGAATTTTTAGCTTCGTTTTCTATTTCAAAAACTCCGGTAAAAGCGCGGTTTTGCAAAGTATCAACAAATGCTCTCCAGTCCATGCTATCTGACCCTCCAAATCCAGGAAGCATGGCTTCGTAATGATGTCTATCCCAATCATGTGCTGGAATTGCAATATTAGCAGCCTTAGCAAGGTCAGCATCAACATGCTGCATTGGATACATACCGCCCCAGTCCGTGCGCGCTTGTGTACTTAAATTGCGTGTAGTCTTGATATGAATACGGTGTAACCGCTCAATATCCATAGCATTGATAACAGATACTGGATCTGTATTTTGCCAGACATCATGTGATGGATCATAGATTTCACCATGTGCTTTACTTGGTATCATTTCATACATCAATTTTCGTGCGGCCAATACTGCTGGCAAATTATTATAAGTACTGCTATAACGCGACGATCTCCAGCCCTCCATAGGACAGTTTTCATACAATACCGTTACTCCTAAATCTTCAGCATATTTAATAATTGGTGCAAAAACACGTTTGTACTCATCTAGATTTTTCTGAAAGCCATCTATCTGATTACCAAGATCGTGATTATAACCAACAAAAGTCCCCACTTTTACATTATTGGCATCTCCTCCGAGTAAATGCGCAATCCGAATAAGTTTTAATAAATGATTCTGATTTTTAACCCGTTCACCTTCTTCTCCACCGATCATATTCTCAAAAGCCCCCAAAGACAGATGTAAAGCGGCCTGATTGAAAACTTCTATTGTGCGTTTTGCATCCTCCGCTGTAAAACCTTCATAATTAAGATGTGTTGCCGTATGATCCTGACGTGTGCCATCTTTTCTAAACACACATAAATCAATACCTGAAGCTCCGACTTCTTTTGTTTTATCTATTAATTCAGGTAAATCCAGCTTGTCAAATGCTGAACTCATCACCCATATTGGATTATTCAATTTGCGATTCATATCTATACTACTTGTTTTTATCGGTTCTATGAAATAACCATGTATATGCTCTTTTTTAGAGTTTTTACAACATTGCTATTTCATAAATATAATGTATTTCTATATAAATGGTAAAAATTAAAGATACAAAAAAAAGCTATCTCACACGAGATAGCTTTCATATTATTTATGCAAAATTAAACTAATCTACATTGTCATGTAAAAAAGAATTATTGGGTCTAATTTCTGTATTTCCATCTTCAAAAGACAGTGTAAATCTGGAAACCTGAGATTGTGAAGAATGCGGCGTATCATCTAATGACATTTGCTTTCTTTTGTAAGCTGGCTCATTTTCCAATTCCTGAAGACCATTTGAAGATTTTAATTTCATACTCAACTCCTTCAATCTCAAAATACGTTCTTTTGTACGTACCAATTGATCTTCAAAAGAAACTTGCTCCTCTTCCACCTGTTCTATCTCAGCTTTATTATTAACAGAAGCAGAGAAATTATTTGCCTGCTCCTCTTGCGGAGAAACAGATCCAGCAGTATAATCGTCAAATACCGTAGGCATCTGAAATTGAAATACAGAAGGAGAAGTTTTTAATTGGAAATCATTTCCCTGATTTGCTGACGAAGCCTCTTCTTCGACCACTTCTTCAAAATTTAATTCATGACGAATAATCGAATTCCCTTCAACAGCCACCTGTTGTTGAACAGCATTTTTAGGTGCAGAAAACAAATCGTTAGTCGGGATAGGAGCTGAAACGTTTTCTGGATTTGTTTGCACAGGATTAACAAGAGGTGTATTCGTAACTTCCTTCTGTACAAATTGATTAACCGGTTTAACAAAAGATGCTACTTGTTCTGCAGCCGTTAAAGGCATCGTAACTTTCGTATTTTCGCGTTCAATATCTCTTTCCTCAGAAGTCTGGAATCCTGTCGCAATAATTGTTACAGATAGTTCCTCGCCAAAGTTTTCATCAATACAATTACCCCAGATTAAATCTGCAGAAAGACCAGCTTTCTCTTGAATATAATCAGTAATAATAGCAACCTCATCCATAGTTACTTCCTTTAAACCAGAAGTAATATTCAGTAAGATATAACGGGCACCTTCAATTTCATTATCTTTTAATAGCGGAGAAGCAAGAGCTCCTTCAACTGCTTTAATAGCTCGGTCTTCACCTTCAGCAACAGCATTACCCATAATGGCAACACCACTATCATTCATCACTGTGCGCACATCTTTAAAATCGACGTTTACATAACCAGGGATAGTAATGATCTCAGCGATACCTTTTGCGGCAGTTGTTAAAATATCATCAGCTTTTGCAAAAGCTGCTGTCATGGTAAGATTCCCAAAAATCTCTCTCAAACGATCGTTAGAGATCACTAAATACGAATCTACATATTTACGCAATTCAGATAAACCTTCTTCGGCTTGCGAACGGCGACGTTTACCTTCGAAAGTAAAGGGAGTTGTAATAATCGCAACAGTCAAAATACCTAATTCCTTAGCTGCTTTTGCCAATACAGGACTAGCTCCAGTACCAGTACCACCACCCATTCCTGCAGTAATAAACAGCATTTTGGTATTAGTACCTAACATACGTTTGATATCGTCAATACTTTCGATAGCTGAATTTTCACCTACATCAGGATCTGCACCAGCACCCATACCTTCTGTCAAACTCATACCCAATTGTACTTTATTAGGTATTGGACTTAACTCCAAAGCTTGAGCATCGGTATTACACACGATGAAATCTACCCCACTAATTCCTTGTTTATACATGTGGTTAACGGCATTACCGCCACCACCACCAACCCCAATAACCTTAATTATTGATGATTGTTCTTTTAACATTTCAAACTGTATTGACATAACTTATCCCTATTTAACTCATAATGACTTCAGTACAAACTTCACCTAAACTCAATATTCGTAATGTAATAATAACATATTTTCAACAATTTTTTTCCACAAATGTTTAAAATGTGGAAAAAAACATAAAGTGTTGAAAACTATTTTTTATCCAAGAAAGTGGCATCATCAATTTCATTGCCATCCTTCATTAATTTTTTGAACCATGTTAGCAAACCATGCTCCTTCTGTTGTTGCTCGCCGACCTCTTTCACAGACTCAACATCCTTCTTTACAACTTTAGGCGCTCTTCTGGTCTCTACTTCATCCTCGTGCGCCTGAATACCCTTCATCAACAAACCTATGCTGGTAGCATATAATGGACTTTTCAATTCTTCATACAAAGCCTTTGGCAAAACTTCATTTTTTGCCAAGTATTCATTAGGAAAACCGATACGGCAATCAATGCCAGTGATATATTCAACAAGTTGTACCAAATGTTTCAATTGGGCACCACCTCCAGTAATAACGATTCCACCGATCAGTTTATTTTCATAACCAGAAGATTTGATCTCATAGTACACATGTTCAATAATCTCCTCCATACGTGCTTGAATAATGTATGCAAGATTTTTTACTGAAATCTCTTTAGGTTCACGACCTTTTAATCCGGGAACACAAATTACTTCGTTTTCCTTATTTTCATCAGCTAATGCAGATCCGAATCGTGTTTTTAACAACTCAGCTTGACTTCTCAATACAGAACAACCTTGACGAATATCTTCCGTCACGATATTCCCTCCTAAAGGAATTACAGCAGTGTGACGAATGATTCCTTCATGGAAAATCGCTACGTCTGTAGTACCTCCTCCAATATCAACTAAAACAACACCAGCATTTTTTTCGTCATCATCCAATACAGCTTCAGATGATGCCAAAGGTTCAAGAATTAATTCTGAAACCTCTAAATTTGAATTATCAATACATCTTTTAATATTTCGAATATCCGTAACACGTCCCGAAATAATATGGAAATTCGCTTCAATGCGACGTCCTGCCATACCGATCGGTTCTCGAATACCCGGCTCATTATCGATCGTAAATTCCTGCGGCAACACATGGATAATTTCTTCTCCAGGAGGCAACACTAATTTATACATATCCGAAATAAGACGTTCAATATCTTTTCTTGTAACTTCATCATCGCTATCAGTCTTGGTAAAAATACCACGATGTTGAATACTTTTGATATGTTGGCCAGCAATACCAACATTCACCACTTTGATATCAACATTTGATTGATTTTCGGCTATTTCAACCGCTTCAAGAATGCTGCTCACCGTTTTTTGAATGTTCGCGACCACACCTCGGCTTACTCCTGCCGAATCTGCTTTACCAACGCCTAAAAGCTCTATTTTATTTCCGCCACTACGTCTTCCAACTGTAACGCAAATCTTGGTTGTACCAATATCGAGTCCCACAATAATTGGGTTCTCTCTTTCGATTTCTGCTGATTTTGGATTCATAATATTCTGTATTGATGCTGTATACTATAATGTGTTATTCTTTACTTTCTTCTCCGGGTTATGCAGATCATCAAATGTCCAAACACCACGTTTTTCACAAATAATTTGACCTGCATATTTTACATTCACTTTATTGTAAGCGTCAACCCCGACTTTAGGGATTATTTCTTTATAAAATGTCTGCAACAAACTAAACTTTTGGTCTAAAGAATCGGCAGTGCCGATAACAAGCTGCTGATTTCCGACCCGAGGTACCAATTCAATATCTTTATCATTGTTAACAAATACCTGTACAACTTGATTGCTCCACAGCTCATCATTTTCGATAAACTGTGTCACTCGTAATAAATCTTTTACCAGTGTAGAGTTAATCGAATCCAAAGGATTCTTATACCCCTCTTCAATATTACCTGTTGCAATCATGACATGAGGTACATATTTCAATGTAGTTGGTACCTTCAATCCATTTAAATCGATATAATATTCCCGACCATTCTTATTAATGACACGCATAACGACTTCCCGTTGCGCGATATTAATGGCTAGAATACCATCCATATCCAAATGAACCGTTGCCTTAGATACGTAAGGCAACTTTTTCAACGTTTTTTCGATCTTTTCTAAAGGAATATCAAGTAATGGCTTACCAATTATATTGCCATAACTTTTACTGATAAGCGCAGAGATATCTCCTTGATCAATAAAAGCTTCTTTTCCTTCAATAAAAATATTTACCTCACGACATACTTGAAGGTCATCTTTGCGATTGACCAAGGACATCACAATGATTACAGCTATCACACCTAAAAAAAAGAGTGATAAATATAATACGCGATTCCATCGTATGTTGTGTAAATATTTAAGCATGTGCTAAAATTTCCTTCAATGGTTTTACTAATTTATCAATATCACCAGCTCCAACTGTCACCAACAATTCCAGTTTTTCACGCTGAGCAATTGCCAATACTTCCTCGGCTGTAACAACAGCTTTTTCCGGTGCCGTGATTTTACTCAACAACCAAGATGAATTTACACCTTCGATAGGTAATTCACGAGCAGGATAGATTTCCATAAGTAGTACACGATCTGCCATAGAAAGCACTTCTGCAAATCCTTCTATAAAATCACGGGTTCTCGTAAAGAGATGTGGCTGAAATACAACTGTCAACTTCTTATTCGGATATAGCTTACGCATCGAGCTCAAAAATGCACGCAACTCTTCCGGATGATGTGCATAATCATCTACATAAATAGCAGACGGACTTCTTACGATATATTCAAAACGTCTTTTAACACCTCTAAAATTCGTTAGTGCAACTTTTATTTTATCATCTGCAATACCCAAAATACGGGCAACAGTTATTGCCGCTACAGCATTTTCAACATTATGCGTGCCCGGTATTCCCAAATGAATATCTTCAATCTTTGCATCTCCTGAAATGTAATCAAAATAAAATTCTCCATCTTTAACATGTACATTAGAAGCATAAACATCTGCAACATCATGTCCAGAATACGAGATTTGACTTTCAAAAGGTAAACCCTTCTTAACAATACGCGTACCACCTTCAACAACTCGATCCAAATACATTTGAAAAGTCGTCAAAAGTTGGCTTGCATCACCATAAATATCCAAATGATCAGCATCAGCTGAAGTCACAATAGCTATATTAGGATGTAAAGTTAAGAATGAGCGATCATATTCATCCGCTTCTACGACGACCACATCATTATTACCATACAAAACATTTGTATCGTAATTGGAACTGATACCGCCTAGAAAAGCAGAGCAGTCAAAACCACTATCCTTTAATATGTGGGCCACCATGGTAGAAGTTGTCGTTTTACCATGTGTACCCGCCACACCAATTGTAAAACGACTTTCACTAATGATGCCTAAAACTTCAGATCTCTTATGTAGCGTATGCCCTACTTCTTCCAGATGATGTTTAATTTTAGAGTCTTTAGGAATAGCAGGAGTAAAAATGATTAATGTTTCTTCATTAGAAATATTAAATATCGGATCTATCGTATTGACATCATCAACATACGAAATTTCAATTCCTTCGGACACTAATGTTTTAGTCAATTCCGTTTCCGTACGATCATATCCCTTCACTACGCATCCTAAGTGAGCAAAATAACGAGCAAGTCCACTCATTCCAATTCCACCTATCCCAATAAGATATACTTGTTTGATTGCGTCAATTTTCATTATTTCTACCTTTTATTTGCCAATTTTATAACTTCTTTTGCAATGACTACGTCCGCATCAAGAAGCGCTAATTTCTTTATATTTTGAGCCAAAGCTTTCGATTCAGATTCATTACCGAGCAAAGCAATAGCTGTGTCAAATAATGTTGCTTTTGCCTCGTTATCCTTAACTAATACCGCCGCATGTTTATTCACCAAAGCCATCGCATTTTTTGTTTGATGATCTTCCGCGACATTGGGCGAAGGAACCAATATTACCGGCTTACCAACCACACATAGTTCTGAGATCGTTCCAGCACCTGCACGGCCAATAATCATATCAGCCGCTGCATAAGCGTAATCCATACGTTGCAAGAAAGCAAGCATATGAACACGACCAGAAAGTTTATCTTTCAATTCTTGACTTAATTGATCGAAATAGTAACTTCCACACTGCCATATCACTTGTATATTTGCATCATCAAACTTCCCGAGAGAAGCCATTACACTTTCATTCAAAGTACGTGCTCCTAGACTGCCACCCGTGACTAAAATTGTCTTTTTATCAGCATCTAATCCAAAAAAGGCCAACGCTTCTTCACGCTTACCTTCAATCTCAATAGAAGCACGGCGAATCGGATTACCCGTTAACAATAATCTCTCTGCTGGAAAAAATTGTTCCATACCTTCATAAGCAACACAAATCTTAGCTGCCTTATTTCCTAAGCGCTTATTGGTAACTCCCGCATAAGAATTTTGTTCTTGTACGAGTGTTGGTATATGCAATCGATTTGCTACCATCAATAAGGGGCCAGAAGCAAAACCACCAACACCAACAGCTACATCAGGTTTAAACTCACGGACAATTTTACGTGCTTTGTTCATGCTTTTAAACAGCTTGAACGGTAAAAATATATTTTTCCAAAACTGTTGTCTATTGATCCCTTGAATATCTAATCCCGCAATTTTATAACCTGCTGCTGGAACTTTCTCCATTTCCA
This sequence comes from Sphingobacterium sp. JUb20, assembly GCF_004342035.1. NCBI lineage: Bacteria > Pseudomonadati > Bacteroidota > Sphingobacteriia > Sphingobacteriales > Sphingobacteriaceae > Sphingobacterium > Sphingobacterium sp. JUb20. The sequence continues at coordinate 155,979 of NZ_SLYV01000012.1, forward strand.
TACGGCCGTTAGCTCCAACAAAAAGAATTTCATTTTGCGGATCCAATGCTTTTAGTGCATTAGCAATTGCTACTGCCGGAAAAATATGTCCGCCAGTACCACCACCACTTATGATCACACGTATAGCCATTCTTTATATCTTTTATACTGGAATCGTACCAACGACCACTCTTTTTTCCTTTGGTCGTTCATCCAATTCCTGTTTACCTTTTAACTCTTCAATATTTCTACTTACACTTAAGATAATTCCTAATGCAATACTGGTAAATAGAATTGATGTTCCTCCCATACTCACTAAGGGAAGCGGAACACCGGTCACCGGACCCAAACCTACTGCTACTGCCATATTCGCAAATGCTTGAATAGTCAAACTAAAGCCTAGCCCTGCGGCCAAAAAAGCACCAAATGCTTTAGGGCTTAATGTCACAATACGAATACATCTATACATCAAAGCGAGATATAGAAAAATTAAGACGACACCGCCTATTGTTCCATATTCTTCAATGATGATGGCAAATATAAAATCCGAATAAGGGTGTGGCAATACATTTCTCTGAATACTATTACCTGGTCCTTTACCAAAAACACCTCCCGTCGCTATTGCAATCTTCGCATTATTAGCCTGATAGTTTTTATCATCCTGAAATGAAACAGGCATACCTTCCTGTTTATCTTTTTCAACCCCGATAAAAGACTTGACACGACTGTAATAAGTTGCTCGTCTTGGACCGATCGAAACAACAATTATTCCGAGCAATACCACACCGGCAGATACAATAGCGATCTGCTTAAAACTAATACGCCCAATTAAGAGCAGTAATACACATACCCCAAACAACATAATTGCTGTAGACATATTCGCCCAAGCAATTAAAACAAAGACACCACAAACAGCACCCATGATCGGAATAAATGATTTCTTGACATCTTTTATCTCCTCTTGCTTCCTGGACAACATACGAGCTAAGAACGTAATCAATGCCAACTTTGCCAAATCGGAAGTTTGAAAAGTCTGATTAATCACAGGGATCGTAACCCAACGACTTGCATCATTCACCTTACTTCCAAAAATCAATGTATATAAAAGCAATGGAACCGTTATCGCCATCAACAATTTGGAAATACCTGCATAATAACGGTAATCCAGTTTATGCGATAAATACATCAACACAAAACCAACAGCAATCAAAGAGAAGTGCTTGAACAGATATAATTCTGTTCCCTTACCTTCTTTATATGCCAACGTTCCTACAGAACTGTAGACCGCTAACAAAGACCAGCCCGAAAGCAGGATTACAATAATCCATATCCAACGGTCGCCCTTTAATTTAGAAAGTAGATGCTCTACCATATTTAATTACTTTAGATTTATAAAACCTATATCCACTACAACTCCATCACTGCGGCTTTAAATTTATCACCGCGATCTTCGTAATTTTTAAACCAGTCAAAACTTGCACACGCTGGTGACAACAATACCGTATCTCCTTTTTGAGCCAAATGAGATGCTAATTGCACCGCATCTTTCATAGAAGAACTGTTTACGATCAATTCCGTATCATCTTCAAATGCGGCGTGAATAGCCGTATTATCTTTGCCGATACAAACAATAGCACGTACTTTATTTTTAACTAAATCGCGCAACATTTCATAATCATTGCCCTTATCCACGCCACCTAACATCAAAACGATAGGTGTGGATACACTTTCCAAAGCATACCAAACCGAGTTAACATTGGTTGCTTTTGAATCATTAATATAATTAACGCCACCTATACAAGCTACTTGCTCCAAACGATGTGCAATATTAACATATGAGCTCATACTTTCCTTCATAGCTTGATTTCTCAACTCTTGAACCTTAGCAATAAGGCCAGAAGCCATATTGTTGTACACATTGTGTTTCCCTGTCAAAGACAACTCTTCCGTTCTCATAGTAAATGTATCGCTATTAGGTATGTTAATTATAATATCTTTAATTGAAGTCAAATATGCTCCAAATTCTACTTTTTGTTCCTGTGTAAAAGGTAAATGCATTGCTGCAGTATGATGTCTTTTTAAACCTGCTGCTGTTTGTGGATCATCAAGACAATAAATGAAGTAATCGTCTTTTGTCTGATTTTGAATCATTCGAAACTTAGAATCCACGTAATTCTCCACCTTATAATCATAACGATCCAGATGATCAGCGGTAATATTCAAAATAACAGCGATGTCTGCTCTAAATTGGTACATATCATCCAGCATAAAGCTCGAAATTTCCAATACATAAACATCAAATTGCTCACGTGCGACTTGCAGCGCAAAGCTTTTACCGATATTTCCTGCTAATCCTACATGTTTACCTGCATGCTTCAGCATCTCATAGGTCAACATGGTAGTGGTCGATTTCCCATTTGATCCCGTAATACAGATCAATTTAGCGTCGGTATATTGTGCAGCAAATTCTATTTCTGCAATAACAGGAATATGTTTAGCTTTCAACGCAATGACTAAAGGAGCATGTTCCGGAATACCGGGACTTTTCACAACAAGATCCGCCAATAAAATACGTTTCTCGGTATGAGTGCCCTCCTCATAAGCAATCTGTTCTTCATCCAGCTGCACTTTATAGTGCGATGCAATCATTCCCATATCAGAAACAAAAACATCAAAACCTTTCTGTTTTGCCAGTATAGCAGTACCTACACCACTCTCACCTGCTCCAAGAACGATTAGTTTTCCCGACTGTGGATAATATGTTGATGAAATGTTCGCCATACTGTTATCTAATTTTTAATGTTACGATGGTCAAAATGGCCAAAATAATTCCAACAATCACAAACCGGGTTACAATCTTAGCTTCATGATAACCTTTCTTTTGAAAATGATGATGCAAAGGAGACATTAAGAAAATACGTCTTCCCTCACCATATTTTTTCTTTGTGTATTTAAAATAAGAAACCTGCAAAATAACAGAAACCAGTTCCAATAAGAAAACACCGCACAATATCGGGATCAGCAGTTCTTTACGGATCAAAATCGCAAAAGCGGCAATAATACCACCAATAGCCAAACTACCCGTATCTCCCATAAATACCTGAGCAGGATAAGTATTGTACCATAAAAAGCCAACGCATGCCCCAACAAAAGCACCTGCAAAAATCACAAGCTCTCCCGAATTAGGAATATACATGATATTCAGGTAGTCTGAAAAAATAACGTTACCGGACACATAAGCTAAAATGGCTAGTGTAACACCAATAATTGCAGAAGTACCCGTGGCTAAACCATCAATACCATCTGTTATATTTGCACCATTAGATACCGCTGTCACAATAAATACTACAACGACCAAGAATACAATAAACGTTAAAACATTACTATTAAGTCCAAATACCTTAAACACTTTAGCATAGTCAAATTCGTTATTCTTATAAAAAGGAATATTTGTTTTCGATGATTTCACATTCTCTGCATAAGTCTTCTCACCGGTACTCTGATTGATCACAACCTCAACAGGTTTAGTCGAAGTAGGTGACGCAACATTTTGACGTACGACAATTTCTGGATGAAAATACATTGTACATGCAATGAAAATACCTAAACCAGTTTGACCGATTACCTTAAAACGGCCAGCCAGACCTTCCTTATTATGACGAAATACTTTAATATAATCATCCAAAAATCCTACAGCTCCCATCCAAAGTGTAGAAACGATCATAATGATGACATAAATATTCGTCAGCTTCGCAAACAATAAAGTCGGAATTAGAATACCTGCAATAATAATCAAACCACCCATAGTTGGTGTACCTTGTTTCTTTTTCTCCCCCTCTAATCCTAAATCACGGATGGTCTCTCCCACTTGCTTATTCTGAAGTACCTGAATCAGTTTTCCTCCAAAGACAGTCGTGATGATCAATGATGCAATCACCGCCATCGATGTTCTGAAAGAAATATACTGAAACAGTCCAGCTCCTGGAATGTGCACGTATTCGTTTAACCATGTGAATAAATGGTACAACATATTCTTATTCTTCGTTAAATGTTAATTCTAAAATTTCTTTATCATCAAAATGATGGCGTACACCATTCACTTCTTGATACTTTTCATGTCCTTTTCCAGCTACCACAATAATATCACCTGGCTTAGCCAATTGATATGCTACTCGGATAGCCTCTTTACGATCGGCAATAGACAAAACTTTACTCTTTTGCTCAGGAGCAACACCCGCTTCCATCTCTTTGATAATAACAAGCGGATCTTCCGTTCTCGGATTATCTGATGTAATAATCAGACGATCACTATAACGTAATGCCGACTGTGACATCTCGGGTCTTTTTGTTTTATCACGATCACCACCACATCCCAGTACCGTAATAATCTGCTGACTCTCATTACGTAATTTTTCAATGGTCTGCAATACATTCTCAACAGCATCAGGTGTATGTGCATAATCAACAATTCCGAAGACGCCATTCGGTGCTTTCATGGTTTCAAAACGCCCTTCTGCACCAGTCAAGACACTCATTGCAGTCAATACACGAACAGTTTCTTGCTCCAGCAAAATAGCAGCTCCATAAACTGCCAATACATTATAAGCATTAAAGCCTCCAACCAATTTCACCCAAACATCATGACCATCGATATTCATCAACATCCCATCGAAATGACTTTCCACAATTCTAGCACTAAAATCAGCACCAGAATGCAAGCCATATGTCTTTTTATAAGCAAATGTGTTTTGCAACATCACCTGTCCATTACGATCATCTTCATTCGTCAGTGCAAAAGCTGCTGTATCTAAATCATCAAAAAACTTTTTCTTTGCCTTAATGTAACTACTGAAAGTTTTATGAAAATCCAGATGATCATGGGTAATGTTCGTAAAAATAGCGCCTGTAAATTTCAAACCTGCAATCCGTTGTTGCACTACTGCATGCGAACTTACCTCCATAAAACAGTAATCACATCCCTCTTCAACCATTTCACTCAATAAGTGATTTAATTGAATAGGATCAGGAGTTGTATGTGTTGCAGGTATAATACGATCACCGATCTGATTCTGTACAGTTGACAAAAGCCCAACATGATAACCCAATTCTGAAAACAGCTGAAACAACAACGTTGCAACAGTTGTTTTACCATTCGTTCCCGTCACGCCAACCAATTTCAATTTCTTTGACGGATTATCATAAAAGTTAGATGCAACAATACCCAAAGCTAATGCTGAATCGGCTACAACAATATAAACAACAGAATCCAACGTCTCTGTCGGCAACTCTTCTACAATTACTGCTCTTGCTCCAAATGCAATTGCTTTTTCAATAAATAAATGCCCATCAGTATGTACACCTCTAACGGCAATAAACAAACTTCCGAACACGACCTGACGCGAATCAAAGCAAAGCGATACTACCTCAACATCTAGTTGACCGACTACCTCCTGTACAGGAATAGCATGTAATATTGATTTTAAATTCTTCATTCTACTTCAGTTCTATTGTTACACCTGTACCAATTGGTAATTTCTGACTTGCAATCAAAGATTGCTTAATCACTTTTCCTTTTCCAATCACGCTTGTTTTAAATCCAGAATTCTCCAGAGCAAATAAAGCATCAATCAACCCCATTCCCATAACATTTGGCACTACACCCTCTTTTATTTGATACTCCACAAATGGAACTCCAAGCGTTGAACTTGTTGAATCATTCTGTGCAATTGAATTCCAATTCACAATTTTTAAACCTAACTGCTCGTACACCTTCTGAGTCGCTTCGCGCGATCCCTTTAATGTTAAAGCCTTTGTATTCAAGGCCGACGTATTTAGTTTTTTTCTATTAAAAGCACTGTGCATATCCAAATCATTTGCATACACCATATCAGCTAGCTCTTTAAAAACCGGTCCCGCTGTTGACGCACCATAATATCCGTTTCTCGGATTTCTAATCACCACGATGATCGAATACTTTGGATCTTCAGCAGGAAAATATCCTGCAAAAGAAGATTGATATTTACGATTACGATATCCCATCGCACCGTCTGCCATTTGAGCCGTTCCTGTTTTACCACCGGAGCTATACAATGGATTTCTCAAGGTTTTCCCTGTTCCATCTTTCATCGTACCTTCCAGCATTCCCCTAATTTGTCCCAAGGCTTTATCAGAAGCAATCTTCTCATTAATAACCCTTGCTTCAAATTTTTCAACCGTATTACCTAGGTGTCTGATTTCTTTTACAAAAAGCGGAGAAATCATTCTTCCATTATTCGCTACGGCATTATACAATGTCAACATCTGTAATGGTGTCACTTTTAACTCGTAGCCATAAGCCATTTGTACAAGTGACAGACCACTCCAACTCTTACTTTTTGGAGTTTTTATCAAGGGAGCTCCTTCTCCCGTTATTTGTAATTTTAATTTCTGATCTAATCCAAAAGAATGCAGCTTAGCTGAAAATTTCCCTGGATTATCTTTATAATGCTCATAAATCAATTTCGTAATACCTACGTTTGACGATTGTTCAAAAGCTTCCTGCGCACTCATTATTGATTTTTTAGGCGCATGTGAATCTTTAATCGTGTGACGGTAGATCGGCCAGTTTCCGTTTCCAACATTCACATGAGTACTCGAATCGATCAACCCATCATCAATAGCAGCCAGATAAGATGCTAGTTTAAATGTAGATCCTGGTTCAGCACTCTGTGCAATCGCAATATTCATTTTTTCACGGTAGACACCATCTTTGTCTTTCGTAAAATTTGCAACAGCACGAACTTCTCCCGTTTTAACCTCCATCATCACAACACAACCTTCATCAGCATTACTTGCTATCATCTGCTTCTCCAAGGCCCTTTGTGCCATATCCTGCATATTGATATCAATGGTTGAGATAATATCCGCCCCATCTACAGGAGCCACTTCAATATCTCGATTAACTGGAATCCATACACCCCCTGCAATTCTTTGCATCAGGCGTTTTCCACTTTTTCCGTCAATATATTCACCATAGGCACCTTCAAGTCCAACATGAATATTTTCTTTGACATTTTTATAGCCTATTGTCCGCGCAGCCAAATTAACAAACGGAAGAATACGCTTATTCTGACGCTCTGTAATCAAACCACCAGGATATCGTTCTTTACCAACACGAACAGCTTTAAGCAACGGAAAATTCCTAATAACTTTCAGGTCTTGATGCGAAACAGCTCGCTTAATCAAGACATAACGTTGCTTTTTATTTCTTGCCTGTTTTAATAATGTCAAATACTGTCTAGAAGATTTATCTTTAAAAAATCCCGACAGTTTAATCGCCAAAGAATCAACTTTCAGATTGAAATAATCGTTTTCCTCTTCCGGAATAGCCATAGCATCAAAGCGCAATTCGTATTCAGGTACAGATGTCGCCAGTAAGCTTCCATCATTAGAGTAGATATTTCCACGAGCAGCCTCTACTTCACGCTCTTGAATGGATAAACTATCTGACAACTCCCGCCATTTATCACCGTCAATATACTGTAAATGAAAAAGCTTCGTAAACACAGCAATCGCCACAAGGACGATTAAACCGAATGCGATATAAACACGAAATAGAATGGTAGTTCTGATATTCATAAACGTCTCCTACTTCTTTTTTTCTTTTACAATTTCGATCTTGATCGGTGGCTCTACCCGCTCTTTCAAACCTAAAGAATCCACACGTTTCGCAATTTCAGTTTGAGTGGACATTTTCATGAGTTCTGCCGAAAGTGATTTATGATCCCAGCTTAACTCTTTAACTTCCTTCCCCAGCTTATCGATATTACGAATCGTACGCTCCGCAAAATGCCTATTTGTAATATAAAGCAACATAAGCAGTGTTACAAACCCAATAAATGGCAGATAATTGACGATGGAATATATAGACAAATTACCAGCAGTAAGTAGCGTCCGCAGAAACTTCTGGGTCTCCTCGGCTTTTTCCTCAACTGCTTCCTGTAGTTCCTCTTGAAGCTCCTCGCTTAATCCCTGCTGTTTTATTGTATTCTTGCCCATCTCGACACTTTATTAAAGCATTAAGCTATCTCCAACTTTTCAGCAATACGCAGTTTCGCACTACGCGATCTATTATTTTCAACCAGTTCTGTATCATTAGCCGTAATTGCTTTACGACTGATAACATGAAATGGTTTTATTTCATTCCCAAAAAAGTCCTTCTCTACATCACCTCTAAACTTGCCCTTAGCCATAAAATTCTTAACCAAGCGATCTTCTAAAGAATGATAAGACATGACCACAAGACGTCCTTCTGATTTTAAAACATCGACCGTCTGTAATAAAAACTCCTGCAGAGCTTCTAACTCTTTATTAACTTCAATACGCAAAGCCTGAAAAACCTGCGCATGATATTTATGCTCTTTCCCTCTAGGCACTAACTTCTTGATCGCTTCCTTTAATTCCGCAACCGTATTAATAGGAGCAGTCAAACGAGCTGTCACAATTGTCTTTGCCAATGTTTTTGCATTAACGATCTCCCCGTACATTCCGAAAATACGATGAAGATCCTCCTCAGCGTAAGTCGCTAATACTGTACGAGCGTCAACATCAGAAATCTGATCCATACGCATATCCAGATCCGCATCAAAACGAATAGAGAAGCCACGGTCAGCGGCATCAAACTGATGAGACGAAACTCCCAAATCAGCTAAAATACCATCCACCTGCTTCACACCGTTCAAACGAAGATTGTTTTTTAAGAAACGGAAATTTTGATGGATCAAGGTAAATCTAGCATCATCAATCACATTATTTAATGCATCTGGATCCTGATCAAAAGCAAATAACCTGCCCTCAGGTCCCAAGTGTTTCAAAATTTCTCTTGAGTGCCCTCCGCCACCAAAAGTAACATCCACATAAATACCATTTGGCTTAATCGCCAAAGCATCCATGCACTCTTTTAACATTACTGGTACGTGATAAACATTATCCATTCGCTAATCCTCCTAAATCAAAACCTCCCATAACCTGCTCGGCCAAAGCTGAAAAATCCTCTCCAAGATCTCCATTCATAAACTCTTCATATCCGTCTTTGGACCAAACTTCAATTTTATTAACCTGGCAAGCCAAAACAACTTCACCTGTGATACCTGAATAATCTAGCAAACCCTTTGGCAACAAAACACGACCAGCAGCATCCAAACTTAGCTCCGTTGCACCACGTGTAAAATTTCGGATAAACATCCTATTTTTTTCAACGTACTGATTCAACTGAGCTAACCGAGCTGTAATCGCATTCCACTCCTCGCGCGTATAGATCACCAAATGTTTTTCAAATCCACGATTGATCACAAGTCCCTCACGCTCAACATCAGGCAATTGCCTTTTGAGCGCAGCGGGCAACACCATTCTTCCTTTGGTGTCCAACTTGCATTCATATTCGCCAATTAAAAAACTCATTTTGTACACATTGGTTTCAAATTCAATGTAAAAGTATACACTTTCACCCACTTTTACCCACTTTTACCCACAAAAAAGTTTTCCACATAGCCCGACCGCTACATTTACTTGAAAATTACTTGAGGAAAAAGCAGGCAAAAAGCTAAATATCAGCGCATAAATACAGTTTTCATACCGTTTCAAAAAACGGTATAACACGAAAAAAAAGACCTCAAAAATCACTTTTATTTTCGTCAAACTGGACTGAAACTACGTCAAAAAACATATTTTTTACAAAAAATGACTCAAAAATGGGAGAATGTGGGATAAAAAAACAGATATATAAAAACATTAAAATTCATCCTTAAAATACACCAACTAGTTTCAAAATTCACCAATTATAAGAATGAAAAATTTAATTTACCATAGAAATAATAGCAGCTTCCAAAAGTGTAATGGAGTTTCTTTCAAAAAACAAAATTGCCATTCGTTATTCTCCCTAAAAACAGATAATTTTGTAGTAAAATTAAAATTTAGCGTATGCATAGAACAAACACGTGCGGAGAATTAACAATAGCTGACTTAGGTAAAACAGTAACACTTAGCGGTTGGGTTCAAAAATCTCGCGATTTAGGCGGAATGACTTTCATAGATGTAAGAGATCGCTATGGCATTACACAATTAACTTTTAATTCGGATGACGACGATTCTTTACGCGCTAGCGCACGTGAACTAGGCCGTGAATATGTGATTAAAGTAACTGGAACAGTTATCGAACGTTCGAGTAAAAATCTAAAAATTCCAACTGGAGAAATTGAAATCAAAGTTTCTTCTTTAGAAATATTAAATTCGGCGAAAACGCCACCATTTACCATCGAGGATGAAACCGACGGCGGGGAAGACATCAGAATGAAATTCAGATACTTAGACTTACGTCGTAACCCAGTTCGTGAAAACTTAATTTTACGTCACAAAACAGCTCAGGAAGTTCGTCGTTTTCTTGACGAGCAAAACTTTTTAGAAGTTGAAACCCCTGTCTTGATCAAATCAACACCGGAAGGTGCTCGTGATTTTGTTGTTCCCTCTCGTATGAATGCAGGAGAATTCTATGCCTTACCACAATCGCCACAAACATTCAAGCAATTATTGATGGTATCTGGTTTCGACCGGTATTTTCAAATAGTAAAATGTTTCCGCGACGAGGATCTACGTGCAGACCGTCAACCCGAATTTACACAGATTGACTGCGAAATGTCATTCGTAGAGCAAGAAGATGTTTTAAATATATTTGAAGGTTTAGCAAAGCATATTTTCAAAAAAATCAAGAATATTGATTTGGGAGAAGTACCTCGTATGACGTACGCCGATGCGATGCGTTTATACGGTTCTGATAAACCAGATATCCGATTCGGTATGCAATTCGTAGAATTAAATGAAGTTGCAAAAGACAAAGGCTTCCCTGTGTTTGATGCAGCTGAATTAGTAGTTGGTATTAACGCAGAAAATTGTGCATACTATACTCGTAAACAGCTCGATGCATTGACCGATTTTGTAAAACGTCCTCAAGTCGGTGCAACAGGTCTTGTATATGCGCGCTACAATGAAGACGGTACGGTAAAATCTTCCGTTGATAAGTTTTATACACCTGAGCAATTATTAGAATTTGCAAAATTATTTAATGCTAAAACTGGTGACTTATTCCTAATCATGGCCGGTCCAAAGGATAAAGTACGTAAACAATTAAATGAACTTCGTCTTGAAGTGGCCAATCAATTGGGTCTTCGTGATAAAAACAAATTTGCACCACTTTGGGTACTTGATTTTCCGCTATTAGAGTGGGATGAAGAGTCTGAACGTTACCATGCGATGCACCATCCTTTTACTTCTCCAAAACCGGAGGATATTGCATTATTGGATACTAATCCTGGTGAAGTTAGGGCAAATGCGTACGATTTTGTACTCAACGGTACTGAAGTAGGTGGTGGTTCGATTCGTATACACGATCGTGAATTGCAATCTTTGATGTTCAAACATTTAGGGTTCACACCCGAAGAGGCACAAAAACAATTTGGTTTCTTAATGGAAGCATTTACTTACGGTGCTCCTCCGCATGGTGGATTAGCATTTGGATTTGATCGTTTAGTTGCATTATTAGCTGGAATAGACTCTATTCGTGACGTCATTGCTTTCCCTAAAAACAATTCAGGAAGAGATGTGATGATCGATGCTCCTTCTACTATCCATCAGGATCAATTGAAAGAATTGAGCTTAAATTTGAATTTAAAACTTAAATAATTTGATCGCATCATGCGATAAATAATTTATAAGCGTTATCTTTAAAAGTTGGTAATTTATTACCAACTTTTTTTGTAAAATTAAAAGAATTAGATGTCAGTAAGCTCTGCAGATAAATTTTTAAAAGAAAGTGCGACAAAATCTTTCGACAGTAAACATCGCGATATTATTAACTATAATATCGACAAGTATACTATTGCTTTCGAAAAAGGGAAGAGTAAATTTGTAAATCTGGAGAACTCCCGTTTAGAAGCCAATCTAACAAAATGGAGAGCTATTGAAAATTTAGATAAATATCTACTCGAATTTGAAAGCAAATTTATAGCACGAGGAGGTAAAGTAATCTGGGCCAATAACGCAGAAGAAGCGCGTCAGGAAATCTGGAAGATCATGGAACGAAATAATGCAAAAAGTGTTATCAAATCCAAATCCATGGCTTCTGAAGAGATTGAACTCAATCATTTTCTAGAAAATAAAGGAATAGAGGCATTAGAAAGTGATCTCGGTGAATTTATAATTCAATTATTGGATCAAAAACCTTACCACATCGTTACACCGGCGATGCATTTAAGTCTTGCAGATATAGCGCAATTATTCAACGAAAGATTTGGCACTCCACTCGAAGCAACAGCTGAAGAATTGACGATGAAAGCACGTGAACTCTTACGTGAAAAATATAAAACTGCTGATATCGGTATTTCCGGAGCAAACTTTTTAATAGCAGACACCGGTAGTATTGCCATTACAGAAAATGAAGGAAATGCCCGCTTAACAACAGCTTTCCCAAAAATTCACATTGCTATTGTAGGTATTGAAAAAATATTACCATCGATCAATGACCTTGATTTATTCTGGCCTTTGCTTGCCACTCATGGAACAGGTCAAAATTTAACAGTTTATAACACACTACTGAGCGGTCCAAGACAAGCTTATGAATCTGATGGACCAGAAGAGATGTATGTCGTTTTACTGGATAATGGACGAACCAATCTATTAGCGCAAAAAGACCAACGTCAGGGCCTTTATTGTATCCGATGCGGAGCATGTCTGAATGTATGCCCTATTTATCAAAATATTGGTGGACACACTTATGAAACGACTTATCAAGGTCCAATCGGTTCACTCATATCTCCACACCTCAGTGGCATGAAAGAGTTTAAACACTTAAGCTATGCTTCATCGCTTTGCGGTAAATGTACAGAAGTATGTCCGGTTGGTATCGATATTCAACGTATGCTGTTGCTAAACCGTAGAGATTCCGTAGCAGAGGATCTATCACCAGCAATCGAGAAAAAAGCATGGAAAGGATTTACTTACTTAATACAAAGGAGAAAGCTGATCGATTTATTCGGCGGAAAGATCAAGAACTTCTTTATTAGTAAATTTTTCAAAAAAACATGGGGAAATAATCGACAATTACCAAAAATCGCAGACAAATCATTTTCCAAACAGTGGAAAGAGCAACAAAAAAATAAAGATTAACAAGATTGTAGCAATTTATTTGAAATCAATTGCTATTTTTTTTCCTAGCTTAGCTCCATCAATAAAAACCTAATTTATTTATGGATTTACAAACAAAAAGAACTTACATTCCCTGGATTGATTTTTTAAGAATCTTCGCTTGCTTTTTAGTCGTACTCTGCCATAGCTGCGATGCATTTGTCGCTTCTTTTGATAATAGCTTTTCTTTTCATACAGCAGTGTTCATAGGAAGTCTTGTGCGACCATGCGTTCCTTTATTTGCCATGATGTCCGGTATTTTATTATTTCCGATTAAGACCGACCTCGCTACATTTTATAAAAAACGTATCGGGCGCATCATTATTCCATTATTATTTTGGTCCATTGCACTTCCAATAGCATTTGCATTATACGCCTATTTTATTCAAAAAAGCCCAAATGGGTTGATTTCAATTGAAAAATATACTGTAGAAGGAACTATGACGAAAATAATTACCTCAATTTTTAATTTCAATTACGATACAACACCCCTTTGGTACATTTACATGCTCATTGGCATTTATTTAATCATACCCATATTTGGTTCATGGTTAGATCGCGCTTCGAAAAAAGACATACAGATCTTTTTAGGCTTTTGGATTGTAACCTTAGTTTTGCCCTACATTAAAATGGCTGCTCCACTATTAGGTTACAACGGCAACTACGGCAATACGGGTATTTGGGGAGTCTGTACCTGGAATGAGTTTGGAACTTTTTATTATTTTTCTGGTTTTATCGGCTACATCGTTCTCGCCTATTATTTAGTAAAATTCCCTTTAAATTGGTCTTGGAACAAAACATTATCAATCGCTGTTCCGATCTTTTTGATCGGATTTGTTATTACTTTTTCAGGTTTCCTAATTACACAAAAATATTTTCCTGCCAACTATGCTAATTTAGAGATCGTGTGGTATTTCTGCTCCATAAACGTCGCGATGATGACTTTTTCAGTATTTATTATATTTCAAAGATTGAAGGTGCGTGAATCAAAAGCATTAAAAGATTGGTCTCTTGCAACATTTGGGATATTCCTTTCGCACTTTATAATTGTACAGGGTATATCCGACTTATTTTTCAAAATTCCATATCTACCTGCTGGTCTAAAAATAATTCTCATCGCCGTAATTAGTTTTGTCTTAAGTTACCTAGTGACTAAGCTATTTGACACCAATTCCATAACAAGAAGATTTGTTAAATAAAAAAAGGTCCGCTCTTACGAACGGACCTTTTTTACCAAAAACCAATTAAAACCAAACCATTAAAACAGACTAACTATTTTTTTCGGTTATATCTTTTTTAACCTCTATACTATTTTTTTCACCTTTATCATTTCTGTCCAAACGATCACGACGCATTGGACGATCTTCAGATTTACGCATGCGGTGCTGTTTATGATTTTCAGCAAATGACTCTTTATACAGTTTTTGTTGATCAGGATTTAGATTTTTCATCAACTTTTCACGTTGAGCCATGCGATCCTTCTTCATCTGTTCCATGGCAGCTTTACGATCCGCAAAGTTCTTTTTATCCTTTTTCGCTTGATCCAATTGCAATGCATAGATTTCCTTACGCTGCTTATCCGTAAATTTTAATTTCTGATCCATACGATCCGTACGCAATTGCGCAATTTCTTCTGCTGATTTTTTATCTAACTTAAATTCTCGTTTTCCAGAACGGTGACCATCATGGTTTACGTTTTCTTTAATATTAGCTTTTTCTTGTGCAAAACCCGCAAACATTGCTCCAGATAGCAACAAACTTAACATTAACTTTTTCATGATATTTTCTATTTAATACTATTAACAACTTTGTCTACTCCGTTTTTAATTGATGAGTTTACAGACATTTGTTAATAAGATGTTGAAAACTACCTAAAGTTTAAATCGTCCACTGTTAAATAAAGTTAAACTCTAATAGTAATTTATTTATTGAGAGACTGTATTTAACCGAATAGGCAATGTATAGGCTACCCGAACCGGACGACCGTTTTGAACTCCTGGTTTCCATTTTTTTGCTTTGACAAGCAATTCAACAGCAGCTTTCCCTGTTCCATGGGAAACATCACGCTTTACATGGATATCTGTTAATGTACCGTCTTTCTCAATTACAAATGAAACCTCAACAATTCCACTGACACCTTGTTGTAAAGCGGCTTCAGGATACTGATAATTTTCGCCTACCCATTTCATAAAAGCTTCCATCCCACCCTGCGGTCTTGGCTGAATTTCTATATGCTCAAACCCAACAATAGCATCTGGATCTCCATGTAATGCACCATCTTTGTTAGTGCCGGTTATTCCACCATCCCGTTTTACTGTACCAAACTCACCTCTTGCAATAGATGTTCCATTAGGATTTGCCTTCAAACTCAAGCGTCCCGCCAATTTATTGGTTTTGTTTAGTTCATCTTGCGTCACCACATCTTCTTTTACCATACTTTGAGGAGCAACTTTAGGTTCAACGAAACGAATTACTTCCTGCTTTGGTAAATCTATAGCAACTTGTTGTGGTGCTTCTTTTTCAATAGGGATAGGTTCTACAATTTTGTCTTCCTCCTTTTTTTCCTTCTGCTCAACCTGGGGAGGTAAATCGACAACTGTTATTCGTTCTTTTATAATTGGCGCTTCTGATTTGAAATATGTTTTGTATATGCTACTACTTAGCACGATTAAAGCAACTGCACTTAAAACAATTACGACCGACCAGTTCGTTGCCTTATTCGATAAATTACGCAATTCAAAAGCGCCATAAGATTGGTTACGTCCTGCAAAAACAACCTCTAACCATTCCGATTTGTAAATATTCAATTTGGAGTTTAGCATAGCTTTAAAAATTAAGTTTACATTTTAACATATGATGCACAGTAATTAAAATTCCATAAAAGAAAATTTTTCATTTATAAAATTTACCGTATTTTTAAACCATAGAGAACAAATCAATCCGCAAAATAGAAAATGGTTAAAAACTTTACAACATTCCTATCGATCATCATATCTTCTTCATTATCAATAAGTTGCATGAATGAAGAACCAAAAAAAATCAAACAAGAAATAAAAGAAAGCAATCTCAAAACAGACAAAGTTGAAGCCTTTGTAGGTTTTGCTTTTTTAAATGAAAAAAAAGATTCTTTAGTTAGTTTGGCTGTTGAAGACGAAAAAATTAAACCTGAGGCGGCAACACATGCTATTATTGAAAACAAAATCACTCCCATTGATTTTTCAGTTACTAAACCTGAAAGTGAATCCTCTAATGGTCGACAAACAAGCCACAATTTCTCGAATAATGGTGGTACTTTTTTCAGTTTAAAGGAGCAAATAAAAGAGGGTGATTTTGCTTTAATAGTGAATCAAAAATTCATTGATCAAAATCAAATTCTACCATTCAAGAAGATTAACAAAGAGACAAATGAACAAATAAAGTTAAAAATAGCGAAGCAGTATAATCGAAAGATATCACAAAGTTCAACCCTAGCAGAACTCAATAATAAAGCTCAGATAAATATAACATTATTTGAGGTTAAAAATGATTCAGCACTTGCTGTACTGACTTATCTGCATAATGATCAGTTAATCACGTTAGATTTTCCTGCAAAATATGATGAAATGAGTACTTGGCGCGTAGATGATGGTGGCGTATTTGACTTTGAAAATCTACAATTATTATCAATTTTTCAATCCGATAAATCCATCAAAATAGCAACCGTATTTTGGGGAGCAGAGGGTTATAATCTCAACTTTTACGAATCAGTAGATGGAGTTTTTAAAAACATTGCTGAAGCATACGGTTATAGTGCCCCATTATAAAAACAAAAAAAGACTAGTTAAACAACTAGTCTTTTTTTATGATCGGGATCCGTGTGCTACATAGGCATACGCGCCAATGGGCCGACATCTTGTCCAACAAAATCGTTAATTAAATATTTTTGATATCCTGCAATTGCAATCATAGCTGCATTATCAGTACAGTACTCAAACTTAGGTATAAACACATTCCATTTATACCGTTCACCCATTGCTAGCAACTCTCTTCTTAAACCAGAGTTTGCCGAAACGCCACCAGCAATCGCAATATCTTTCACTCCAGTTTCTTTGGCTGCCTTTTTCAGTTTATTAAGCAATATGGATACAATACGCGATTGAACTGAAGCACACACATCATCCATATGATTTTTCAGAAAATCGGGGTCAGCTTTTTCCTCCTTTTGCACCATATAAAGAATCGCAGTCTTCAGTCCCGAAAAACTAAAATCTAAACCCTGTATTTGAGGTTCAGGAAGTTGATAGGCATCTGGGTTACCGTTTTGTGCATGTTTATCGATTAGCGGTCCTCCCGGGTATGGTAAATTTAGAATTTTTGCTGTTTTGTCAAACGCCTCGCCGGCGGCATCATCTAACGTCTGCCCTAAAATCTCCATTTCGAAATAATCTTTCACCAGCACAATTTGTGTGTGTCCTCCCGATACAGTAAGGCATAAAAATGGGAAAGTAGGTTTAGGATCTTCAATAAAATGCGCTAATATATGAGCTTGCATGTGATTGACATCTATCAAGGGGATATTACGAGCAAGAGCAAAAGACTTTGCAAATGAAGTTCCAACCAACAATGCGCCTAATAATCCAGGACCACGTGTAAAAGCTACTGCATCTATTTGATTTTTATGTATTTTTGCAGTGCGAATGGCTTCTTCTACTGTAGGAATAATATTTTGTTGATGCGCACGCGATGCTAATTCGGGAACAACGCCCCCATACTTAGCATGAATCGCCTGAGTAGCAATAACATTAGAAAATATTTCACCGTCGATACAAATTGAAGCAGATGTTTCATCGCAAGATGATTCAATACCTAAAATAACAGCCATAGCTTTGGGGTAATTAATAATTGTACAAAAGTATCAAAAAAATAATTAAAATAGCACTGATTACACTGGCTAGCATACTCGTTTTGTTAGGGGTATTGCTACTATCGTTACAATTAGAGCCCGTTCAGAATTTTATTGCCAAGCGAGCTGTTTCTTATCTCTCCAAAGAATTAAATACAAAAATCGCTCTTAAAAAAATATATTTTAAACCCTTTCGTTCTTTGGTTCTAGAAGGGTTTGAATTATACAGTCCACATGGTGATACGATTTTGATTGCTGAAAAGCTAAATGCATCGGTAGATTTAAATCAATACTGGGATGACAAAAAGATTGTTATCAATAAACTTACACTAGAAAATACCACAGCTTATTATCAGGCTTATAAAGACAGCTCAAACATTCAGTTTTTATTACAGTACTTTACTCCACCAAAGAAAAAGGAAAAGAAAGTCAGTAAAAATTTAAATTTCGATTTAAAACAACTGGAATTAATAAATAATCAGTTTCGCTATCTTGATCATACCAAGAAACATTATGCGAAAGTTGTGGATTTTGGCGATCTAGACATTAAACAATTAAATGCCGACTTTCGAAATATAAAACTTACGGACAAATCCATACAAGTTGACATTAAGCAATTAAATCTTCGGGAAAAAAAAGGATTGGAGGTTAAAGGATTAGTTGCAAAAGCATTTGTGAGCAACAAGAGAATTCAATTGGATAAGCTTTTATTGATCACGAATAAATCAACGATAAAAGACTTTGTCAAATTAGAATTTAATAGTTTTGATGACTTTTCTGATTTTAACAATCGGGTTAATGTAAGCCTAAGAATCAAAAATTCTATTTTAAATTCAGAAGATATAGCCTTCTTTTCTTCATCAATGCACCGGGTCAAGTTTGATTTAAAAATAAAGCAGGCCACAGCTCAAGGTCGCGTAAATCATATTGATGCAAAGAATATACAAATTGAGACAGAAAAAGCAACTAAATTAAAGGGCAACGTTAAGATCATTGGTCTACCGGATATTGATCAGACAGATTTTAAACTAACAGACCTATCATTACAATCAACCTACGCTGACCTGCAGGTTATTCTTCCAAAACTGAGCAATAACAAGAATTTTAAACTGCCAGAAATTGTAAAAATATTAAATACAGTTTCGTACCAGGGAGATTTACATGGGCTTTATAATAATTTTCATATTGATGGAGAATTAAAAACAGAGTTAGGAGCGCTTAGTACCAAGTCATCTTTAAACTTTCAAAATGAAACACAATTTTCTGGTCTTTACGAATCGAAATCTTTTGATATAGGAAGATTTTTGAACAATAGTCTTTTAAAAACAACAGGGTTTAACCTCAATTTAAAAGGTAAAGGAAGTTCATCAAAAACACTTTCAATAGATCTAGATGGTAATTTAGAAAATTTTAATTTCAGAAATTATACCTATCAACAGATTCCAATATCGGGAATTATAGCTGAAGAAAAATTTAAAGGATCTGGTTCCATTAAAGACCCAAATGCAAGTATAGACTTTCAAACAGATGTGGACTGGTCAGATGTCCCCGTTCTATACAATCTAGTAGCAGGTATTCATGAAACCAATTTATATGCACTTCATCTTTCACAGCAAGATAGTATAATTGTTCACAACACAACGATAGAAACTAATTTAAAAGGATCAAACATCAATAATCTTGTCGGCAATCTGAAAGCAAACAACATCAATTTCAGTACAAAAAAAGGTACATTTGATATCAAAGAAGTTGTATTCCAAGCGTCCGGAGATGAAATCAACCGATTACTGACGGTATCTTCCGATGTTGTTGTCGCCTCGCTTATTGGACAGATTGATCTAAAAACAATTGTTCCTTATTTTAAAATGCTTGCCATGCGCTATGCACCTGCAATTGGTTTTGAAACAGAGCTGTACAATAATCAAAACTTTGAACTGGATCTTCAAATCAAATCATTTGAACCCATCGCGACCTTCTTTAAAAAGGAAATCAGCCTCGATAGCGGAGCAACTATGCACGCTAAATTTTCAAGCGAGGAAAACGCTGCACAATTCAATTTATATAGTCCCATTTTCAAATATAGTGGCATAAAGATTTCTAACCTTATTGTAGATCAGATCTCCAATACAGAATCCATGTCTGTATCAGCTTCAGCAGACCGTATAAATCTCACGGATAGCACCTATATTAAAAATGTAAATATTGCTAACATTCTTTCCAATGATAGTTTACGTTTCAATATAAAACTATCCGAACTAGATGCTAGTAATAACCTTGATCTTAATGGTGTTATTCGTTTTGCTCACCAGAAGCCTGCATTTATCAGTTTTGATCCATCAACTATTATTATTAATAAAAACCAATGGTCACTTACCCAGGGTTCAGAACTTAAAGTTTCCAAAGGGAAATGGTTCTTGCAAGATTTGACGTTACAGCATGACGAACAAAAAGTACTGCTCAATGGGATATTGTCTAATGCTGAAAGCGACCAATTGAATATCTTATTCAAAGATTTTAATCTAAGTTCTTTAAATGGTATTACAAAACCACTTGGCATTACTATGTCAGGCGCAATGAATGGTAATCTTGAAATCAATTCTCTTTTTAAGTCCCCATATTTTATTGCTAACCTACAGACAAATCCGATCCTTTATAATCAACTTCCGATTGGTCAGCTTAGCTTAAAGGCAAATTACGACCAAAATGCCAATATTGTCCATTTAGACAGTAAAATCGATGATGGGAACAAAAGCATTACACTTGCCGGCACCTATAATATCAAAGAGGAGGAGGATAAAATAAATCTCAAGGCTTCCCTAAAGAATACTGATCTTATCCTTTTCCAACCCTTTTTGAAATCATTAGTTTCAAATCTCCAAGGAAGAGTCCATGGTGAGCTTGATATCAAAGGAAATATCGACAAGCCAAAAATAAGTGGAAATGCTAATTTCACCGATGCATCATTTATCATCAATTATTTAAGGACTCCCTACCATCTTACTGATAAAGCCATTATAGTATCAAATGGTATTTTCCTCAACAATTTTAAAATTCTTGATCCTAAAAACAGTGAAGCCCTCGTCAATGGTATGGTCGATCTAAATAAGCTTTCCGATCCGACTATTGATATTAAGGTAAGAGCGAATAATTTTTTAACGCTCAACACTACGCTTAAGGACAACAATCTTTATTATGGAACAGCATATGCCAGTGGTGATTTCAACTTCAAAGGTCTAACTTCAGCTATCAATATCGATATCAAAGCTAAGTCGGAAGACAATACAGTTATTAACATTCCCTTCAATAGTTCGATGACAATCAGTGATAACGATTTTATCTATTTCGTTTCTCCAGATAGCGCAATTACCTCCGAACAGATAAAAAGAAAAAGTTTCAACGGTATCACGATGAATATGGATCTTTCTTTAAGTCCAAATGCAGAAATGAATTTATATACTACTTTAGGTGGTGTTTCTGGACGTGGAACAGGAAATATTACAATGAATATCAGCTCTCTAGGTGACTTTGGAATGTTCGGCGATTACATCATCAGTTCGGGTAAATTCAATTTTAAAGCACAGGATTATCTGAATAAGATCTTCGATCTTAAAGAAGGAGGAACTATTCGCTGGGCTGGTAAACCCGCTGAAGCCAACATTAATTTGACTGCGATCTACCAACAAAGAACTTCCCTGTCCCCTCTTTATAATGCGGCAGGACAAACAGACAATCCGCAACGAATTCTTGCCCAGGCGGATATGAATCTAAAAGGTTTATTGAGTCAGCCCGAAATAAATTTTGATCTCAACTTTCCTCAGGATCCATATGTCAAAGATGAACTTCAAGGTTATCTTTCAGATGTTAACAACATCAATCAGCAAGCCCTCAGTTTAATCGTTCGCAGAAGCTTTACGCCAGGATCACAGACTGACTTCGGTAAAGAAGTCAACAATACCTTATTATCTGCCGGAACTGAAATTGCATTCAATCAATTAAATAATATCATTGCAGAATCTCTAAATATCAATTTTTTCGACATCAATATTAAAAGTTTAAATGATGCTTCAGCATCCCTGAGACTTTTTAATGATCGTTTAATCTTGACGGGTGGAATCACAGATAACAGGAGCAACCAGCTGACGGATTTAAATGTATTCTCGGACCGTGTAACTACGGATGCAGAAGCCCTGTTTTATCTTCGTAAAGATGGTCGTTTACTTCTAAGAGGGTCTAACCGTCTAAATACACGGAATTTCCTGATCAATCCTAATGGTGAGGAATATGTGAGTGCCGTGGGTTTAGTATACCGTCAGGAGTTCAATTCCTTTTCAGAATTTCTATCGCGGATGTTTCCATTTGGAAAAAAGAAAAAAGCGAAATAGCAATAGCCCTTCAACATCTTAATAATTTATTCAATTAAAAACAAATAGACCATTTTGGTGCAAACAACATGAAGGTCATATAAAAGCTCGTGTAATCATACTAAAACTTTCTTGTCAAAGGCTCACTTGATAATATATCAAGCTTAGAAACCATTAATTGCAACTAAAAAAGCCTTTCCAAAATATGGAAAGGCTTTTATATGATTAGAAGTTGAATAGCTTACGCTAATTTTTCGAATGCACTATATTCGATCTCTTCTTTATTGATTTTAATTTGCTCTTTTAAGAATTCGAACACTTTAAGTGCTTTTGCTTCTTCGAACAAACGGTTTCCTTGCTCTCTATCTTGCAACATTTGAATTGCATATTGCGATAATTGCTCATCACTTGGCTCCTCATTGATGTTGTACATTTTGATCTGCGCATAAATACGCTCTTTTGCCAAATTGATTACTTCATCATATTTAACTTCAAGACCATTTTCAGTAACAACACGGTTCTCAATGATCGTCCATTTCAAGTTATTCAAGAAATCAGCAAAACCTTCGTTCAACTCTTCTTCAGAGATACTTGGGTTCGTTGCTTTTAACCATCTTTTCAAAAACTCTTCTGGAAAAGCTACATCAACTTTTTCCATACCGAAAGTATACATATCATTACGTAAACGTTGGTCAGAATTTTGTTTGAATAAGTTTTCAACTTCTTCTTTTACTTTTGTTCTGAATTCAGCTTCTTCAGTAACTTCGCCTTCAGCAAACAATTTATTGAAGAACTCCTGATTTAAATCAGACTCTTCTAAACGGTTGATATTTTTTACCGTTAACTCGAATTTAGTAACGTCCAAAGCTTCAACCTCCTCAGGAGTGATTCCTAAAATACGGGAGATATCTTCAGCATTGAATGCTTTTTTAATATCAATCTTAACCGTATCATCTTGTTTAAGACCTACTAAAGATTTTTTAATTTTTGCATCTTCGATAATATCAGTACGTACCGAAGTTGTTTTCTCAATACCATCTTCTTTATCTTGTTTCAACGTAGCGTATAAAACATCACCTTCTTCAGAAACTTCAGGGTTGGTCATTTTACCATAGCTACGGCGTAAATTTTTAATACGGGACTCTAAAGTTTCATCATCAGCCTTAATGTCATATTCTGTAAATTCAGCTTCTTTTGTGAAAGGATTTACAAATTCTGGAGCTAAACCAATTTCATACTTAAATTGGAAGTTATCTTTATAGTCCCAGTTATATGTAGCCGTTTCTTCAATAGGAAGAGGTTGACCTAAAACTTCTAATTTATTCTCGCCGATGTACGCTGTAATTTTATCATTAACAATTTTGTTTACTGTATCCAACAAAATTGATTTACCATAAGTACGTCTAATATGTGCTGCAGGCACTAAACCAGGGCGGAATCCAGGTAATTTAGCTTTTTTAGCTTGATCCTTGATTTCTTTGTCTACTTGTGGGTTATAATCTTCTGGCGCTAAATCAACTGTAATTACTGCGTTGATCGCGTCAACTTTTTCGTGTGAAATGTTCATACTCTTTCTAAACCGTTACGCATTATTTTGATAAAAAAAAATCCTCCCGATGATTTAATTTCGGGAGGACATTCAAGTGCGGAAGAAGGGACTCGAACCCCCACGTCTTGCGACGCCAGATCCTAAGTCTGGTGCGGCTACCAATTACGCCACTTCCGCATTAGGATTTCTTGTTGGCACAAAGATAGAAACGAAACGTATATGATGCAAGTCTTTTCTCAATAAATTTTCATTATTTTCTAATTTATATTTTATGGTAAAAAATAAATTTGCATAATTCATTCTTATTCATTTACTTTGAAAAACAAAGTACTTTTATGAAACAAGAAGATTTAGTAAAAGAAATAGCAAGTATTCGGAATTTAATGGAAAAATCTAGCAAATTTATTTCCATTAGCGGGATTTCAAGTGTTCTTATTGGTACATATGCACTATTAGGAGCAGCATATGCTTACTATGAAGTTTATGGCTTTGATAGTCAAATGGGTTATCGGGATCATTATGTCAATGAACCATTGATTATCATGAAACTTCTAACGACAGCTATACTCGTTTTGATAGCCTCTATCTTTACAGGAGTCTTCATGGCCATAAAAAAAGCTAAAGCTAACCGCCAAAATATATGGAATACCACAAGCCGGGCTTTGTTGTTTGCAATGGCAGTTCCGCTTTGTACTGGTGGCCTATTTGCGATCATAGCTATCTTTAAAGAAAACTATGCGGTAGTATCCTCTATCCTATTGATTTTTTACGGTCTGGCACTTACAGCCGGTAGTCATTATACATTTAGTGAAATAAAAGGTCTTGGAATTTTAGAAATTGTCCTAGGACTATTAGCTTTGCTTTTTCCAGGCAATGGTATTATTTTTTGGGCATTGGGATTTGGAGTTCTACATATCATATATGGAGTAATCGTTCATAAAAAATACGAATAGTGAATTTAGACTTAACACAGTATAATAAAGTATTTGAAAATAAAGTCCGCTTACAGATCATGAGCGTATTGATGGCTAATGACGAATACGATTTTAATTCATTAAAATCCATACTGGATGTTACTGATGGAAATCTGGCTTCTAATTTGAAAACATTGGAAAAGGAAAAGTACATCGAAGTTTTTAAAACCTTTGTCGATAGAAAGCCAAATACACGATATAGAAGAACAACCGAAGGTGAAAGGGCTTTCGAAGAACATTTAAAGGCTCTTGAAAAATTGATCAAACAACAATACAAATAATTTTTTCATCTATTTACTTTGAATTTCAAAGTACTTTTAAAATAAAAAATATGAAGATACGATTAACCATAATGCTCGCTTTGTACAACTCCAGTCAAAAGATTTACACAGAGCTATTTAAGCAAAATAAATCAGCTTGGAAAATCAGTAAAGAAGATTTCCTAAAATTCCCGAAAGACTCTTTGGGGTATCATATGGGTATATTCTATCAAGAGAAAGGTTTTGATGTTATCCCAAAACTCGAAAATCACGATGTGTTTCATGTCATCACAGAGTCTGGTACAGAAATACAGGACGAAGTTGCTATGCAGTATCTATTACTTGGCAATGGAAAGATAAGTTTATACCAATTTGCCATGATTGGAATAGGGACATGTATATATCCCGAATATCTAAAAATGTATTTCAGAGCATTAGCAAAAGGAAATTCAATGCAAAAATTCTATCACCTGGATTTTGAGGCATTATTGAAAATTCCTTTAGCTGAAATCAAAAACAGCTTATCTTTTAATCTAAAAACACACCTTAACCATCATAATTTAACAGCATTATAAATTTAAAAATCATGGAAACAAATAAAACACCCCTCTTAGAACGTATTGGTTCATCTATTTTCGCCAAACTTAGTACCATTGTTGTACTGATTCTATTACTGCTAATCCCATTATTCTGGGTGAAGGATCTTATTGAAGAAAGAAAAAATAGACAGTCAGAAGTAAGCAGTGAAATTGCATTTAAATGGGCTGGTCAACAGGTGATATCAGGCCCTATTATTGCCATCCCCTATCAGGTTGTAAAAGAAATTGTCACTACGGATAAGAACATCATCTCCACTAAGAATACCTACATAACGCAATACGTTTACCTAATGCCAAAATCATTGGACATTAATAGTATGATTTCACCAGAATCGCTTAAAAGAGGTATTTATAAAAGCGTCGTCTACAATGCTCAACTTGATTTAAAAGGTTCTTTTGATGCGATCGATTTTAACAAAATAGACTTGAGCGGTCAGGAACTAGAATGGAAAAATGCCAAAATACTGATTGGTTTAAGTGATCTTAAAGGTCTTGGAGCATCTCCAAGTCTGGTTTTCAATCAAACGAAAATTGACTTCGAACCTAATATGTCTGCTCTAAGTCCTTTTGAGAATAATATGATTGCGGCCATCGATCTTTCTCAAACAAAAACCACCTTAGGTAATTTTCAGATTAAATTTAATGTAAGAGGTTCACAATCCATTAACTTCCTTCCATTGGCAAAACAGACTAAGATCCATACCCAGGGAAATTGGGCTAATCCAAGTTTCAACGGTGCCGTTTTAGCCGATAACCGAAATATAACAGGGAACAATTTTGAGGCAACCTGGAATATTCCAAGTTTCAACCGTAAATTTTCTCAACAATGGGTCGGTGAAGCAGAGAAACTGTATGAAATTAAAAACAATTATGAAATCAGTAATGCCATCAGTGAAGGATATAGCAGTACTGCCGAACCTACCGCTACTACTGAGAGCAGTATAGCGACAGAAAAAGATATGATTCAAATCAACTTCTTAGAGGAAGTCAATAATTATCAAAAAACTACCCGTGTAGCCAAATATGGAATATTGATTATTATTCTAACATTTGCGGCACTGTTCTTCACTGAAATTATAAAAAAACAACGCATACATCTTATACAGTATATGTTGATTGGTTTTGCTATGGTACTCTTCTACTCCCTGCTTCTTTCTATTAGTGAGCATCTGGGTTTCAACCTCGCTTACCTACTAGCCGCATTAGCTACTATTATTCTTATCGCTTCATTCATTAAGTCCATTACCAATGATAGCAGGTCTGCACTTATCTTTTCTGGAATACTTTCCATTTTCTATAGTTTCATATTTATCTTAATGCAATTACGTGATTATTCACTCATAGTGGGTACAATAGGTATATTTATCATATTGGCAATTTTAATGCGCGTATCCACAAAGATCAATTGGTATCAATACGATAAACGATGAGATTGGCAACAGAAGGTATCAAGATATATTTAACATATATCTTGATACTCCTTAAAAGAAAAGCAATATAATGAAATGGATTATTGTTTCTATTTCCATCTATAGCAGTCGGATAAGCCTAATTGCTCATTTACTGTCTATAACATGTGCATAGCGAGGCCATAGGAAGGCGCATCATTGTGCACATGTAGCATGGAAGTATACTCCACCTTGTGTGATTCTAGGCTCATCCTAGTGTCGTTCTTGTGTGCATGCAGGCTATTTGTTGTGTGCCACTTGGGCGATTGTATAGTCAATGTTATTCGCTTATTGGCTCATCCTTCACTCCATAATAGGTGCTTACAAAATCTGTTTTGGCTTGCTAAGTCACAAAAATATATTGATGC
The DNA here is from genome assembly GCF_004342035.1 of Sphingobacterium sp. JUb20. Classification (NCBI taxonomy): domain Bacteria; kingdom Pseudomonadati; phylum Bacteroidota; class Sphingobacteriia; order Sphingobacteriales; family Sphingobacteriaceae; genus Sphingobacterium; species Sphingobacterium sp. JUb20. The sequence goes on from NZ_SLYV01000012.1 coordinate 183,611, forward strand.
TTGTTATCGAAGAGTAGGTTGCTTCATTTTTGAAATAGATCTCTCTATATATAAAGTGGTTAATGGTCTATTACCTTGACCGTTTCTATGACATAACTTATACTATAAAATGGCTTACAAGATCTAGAATGAGAAAAACCTCGTATTTGGGTAAAACACAATAATGAGCTATTGTATTTTTTGCAAATGAATTTAACCACGATACAAAAATAAAAAAAGGTGTTATGACTCCCGTGAATTGGAGACAACAATAGATGTTTATAAGACCACCATCACATTCAAAGAAAACTATTGGGCCAGATGAGGCAATACGATAGAAGCGTGTAGTAATAACTTTATTAACACTTTCTGTCCATGATATGCTATTGTAGCTAAAAAGTATTGGACAGAAAATGTTAGTTATACTTTGATCAGGCAGCATAAAAAAACTTCTTATACGCATCCTCCATATACAGAATCTGAGAATTTATCATGTAGCATATCGTAAAAACCGACATAGATGTGGACCTGATCTTCTTTAATAGAAAATTGTGTGTGTTCCCACAACATTTTTCCATCCGTAGAGATTGCTGCTCCTTCATTCCAAACGCAGGACTTTTCAATTACATAAGCGAGTACAATGACTGCAGCAGGATAACCCTTACAGGCATCTGTATTCCATTCGACATACAACTTATTGTCCCTACGTTCCACATTAATGAGCTGTGGAGGGACCATATCACCTCGAAATACCAACACTTTCTCCGGATTAACATAGGGCACATTTTCGGTGTCATAATCAATTGCATTGTGGAATAAATAAGATTGGGCCGATTGAAAAGTTCCGATACGACTGCCTTTGGGGGCAACGTTTTTATAGCCAAATGCGATCGGAGCTTTAAGGTGTCTCAGAAACTGGGATACTACCTTCATACGCATCCGATTAATAAGCGTCAATTCGCTAGGAGCCCTTTTCACAACTTGCGGAAGAGAGCGAATAATAGCCTGACCGTTTAATTCATAACCTACAATGCTTCCGACTTTACCAGAAAAGGGTCCATTTATCCCACCTTTTAAAATTGCCATAATGGTTTATTTATTTGAAAATTGGCTACAACAAAATATGCGTTTATATAAGTAACTATCTCGCAATTATAACTTGGTAAAAGAGAGGTTGTATTACCGCGGCTTAAACTCTAAAATACCTCTATAAACTCTTAAATATCATTTATACATTAATATAAGTTATTAACCTACAGAAGTTTTACTACGGTATATTTTACCTTCAGCTTCACTCCATATTAAGGTAAAGCATTTCCACTACATGCCCATATATCAAATGAAAAACTAGTACACTTTAAACTTTGATCCAAAGGACCTCACAAATGCACTGGATTAATATCAGACGCATTGTAATTATAAAAGACACATTTATTAAGGTGGCCTATGCTACATTTCATTGAGCTACTCAGTCCATTGACGACATATAAAAAGGTAATTCGACACTTTCATTAACTAAACGGCCTTCATCAAGTATATCCATAACGATTATACCTTTGTAATACGGTTTATTGTATCTTTCATCCGATACTTTTTGGATACTGGTAAATTTACCCCTCGTTTGAAAACGCTTCCAGTTTTGATCAAGGGATCCATAAGATTCCTCCAACATAAACAGTCCGGTATATTCCCAGTACTTAACACTGTATAATGGATTAGTGTCATCAAAGTCAATCTCCTGGCCTACCAATTTTGAAATATCGCTTTCCAGCTTCAAATTTATAAATTGACCAGAATTGGAGTGAGCAACATATGTATAGTAGTTGTACTGGTCCGATCTACCTGGATTAACAGTTGATTTAGTAGAAGATGAGTACATAGAGAAAAAATTAAAAGCAGGTTTCACTGTCATTACATCAAGGATCAATGCTTCGCACGGTGCATATTCAATGGCGTGCAGATCTACTTTACCAGTCAGTCCTCGTTCTTGCTCATTGTTTTTATAAACTTTTCCACTAAAAGAAAAAGATAATCGACCGCCTGCTTTTTCATATTTAAAATCCGCGATTTGAAAAGATTTCTCTGGCTGAAGATGTGGAGCAAAATAGTTACCATCAGCTGAAGAATTTTGTTTGAAATACTGAACCTTGGCTAATGCTCCATTAGAAAGTAAAGTTAATTTCAATTGTGAATAAGTACCATCAGACTCCTTTACGCTCGTAATAAGATTGATCTGTCCACAATTGTCCAAATTATAGTCGTACTTCACTTTTCCTCTGACAGGATGATTATTGTCAGAGAAGACGATACTCATGTTTGATAGGGGATCAATTTCTTCTGATTTCTTGCAACTAACAATAAGCAGTGCGCAAAAAAATAGCAATAAAAGCAGATATTTCTTCATTAAATCAATATTAGTTTCATTAAAATATTAAAACATTTATGTAAAATATATTTTACAATTTAAAAATAACCAAAAATTAATTCAATATCAAATTTAATTTTCCTAATGAAGAGATAATATATTAATAACAGTGTAACTTACTAAAGGTTTATCCACCCTTTTTGATGGTTGGATCGTCAAGTATGCTTTTATGTCTCGTTCATCCAACTAAGTTTTGATAAAAATAATATTGGCAGTAAATTTGAAATTATCTTGAAACGGCGAATAATAAAATGAAACAAAACAAATATGATGATCCTAGCTTCTTTGAAAGCTATGGAAAGATGCAACGTTCTATAGATGGTTTAAATGCTGCTGGAGAATGGCATGTTTTACAGAAAATGTTACCCGATTTCCAAAATAAGAAAGTGCTTGATCTAGGTTGCGGATATGGATTGCACTGCATTTATGCTAAGCAAAAAGGGGCTAAAAATGTAATTGGAATTGACTTATCTCAAAAAATGATTGATAAAGCAAAAGAGCATTCCAAAAACTTTGAAATTGAATATAAAAAAATGGCCATCGAGGATATTAATTTTGACCATGAAGAATTTGACGTCGTTATTAGTTCACTTGCATTCCATTACCTAAAAGATTTAAGAAGTGTTTTTATGAAAATAAATCAAATTCTTAAAAAAGGAGGAAGTTTTGTCTTTTCAATGGAGCACCCTGCTTTTACTTCAAGAGCTGAACAGGATTGGTTTAAGGATGAAAATGGAAATCGTCTGCATTGGCCGATGGACAATTATCAGGAAGAAGGTCAAAGAAACACTCGATTTCTTGGACACGAGGTAACTAAATACCATCGAAATTTAGAAACTATCATCAACACAGTTATTAAATCTAATTTTGATATTCAACAAATATCGGAACCCAAACCTTCAGAGGAAGTTTTAAAAATTTATCCGGAAATGAAAGACGAGATGAGAAGGCCAATATTTATTATAATTGCTGCCATAAAGAAATAATAATCGGATCGACATCATTCATAAAATTCTCATCATGAATTAATTATTTTAAAATAAATTTTGAAACAAAATAAAATCTACTAACTTTGTAGAGTATTCAGAATTGCACGTTGCAATACCAACCGAGTTACATAACCGCGGTGGTAAATTAATATGGGTTTCGACCAAAAATATCTGGATACAGTTTATGGTTTAATCCTTTAAATTTTTAAATTGTATGTCAACACCAAATCTTTATCAACATTTACTGGAAAAATTCAGTTATTATTCAATCAACGAACTGATACAGCTCAACAATGATACGGTATCGGAAAAAGGTTGGGGTTCTTCCAAATCTACATTCCGCACTGCGCTCATAAGTACTTTTTCTAAAAGAGGGCTAGATCTTTCCAACATCATTTCTAGAGAAGATGGTTTTACTTCCGTAAAGTATGTCGCAGTAAGATTAGAGGAAAATACGCTTATCCCGATTCTCCAATAAGAGCAAAGACAGCTTTAAAATTGCGTATTCACTCAGCGCTAAAAAGGTTAAATAGCCCTTCCTTTTTGAGCACTGAGTGAAGCTTTTTTTATCCAACTAATTCTATATAATTTTCAGTCACTAATATCAATGCTATGCTTTTTTTAATGCGTTAAGATAGTATTTTATAATTTCTCCAATTCCCTTCAATAGTTTAACACAAAGTGATATCGCGTCATTCTGAACAATTGCTTCACCTTGTTTTCTTTCTCCAATACTTTATTTAATATGTTAAATGATCTTAGATTTTGTATCTTGCCTGTTCATATTCGTATTCTTTATGAAAAAAAAATCTTTAATAACGCTTTCCATTTTATTATGCGCTTCGGCATCAATAGCTCAGGAAAACAAAGAAACCAAAATGGTTCTTAATATGGAAAACACCGCAAAAGCACCATTAGATCCGCAGACACTTTGGAAATTAGGCCGTGTTTCTGGAGAAGGAATTTCAACAGATGGAAAAACTTTAGTATATGGTGTCTCTAATTATGCTATAGAAACAAACAGTTCGGAAAAAAACCTTTACACATTATCCCTAGAAACAGGTAACACAGCTCCTCTAACAAGTGAAAAGGGCGGTGAGTCTGTCGTACAGATTACAGAAAATGGCGATATCATTTACTTGTTCAAAGGGCAACTTTGGAAAAAGAATAGATATAAAGGTGAAGCTATACAATTGACACAAAGCGAAACTGATCTAGAAAATGTAATACTATCTCCAAATGGTCAATATATTTTATTTAGCAAAGCAGTTTTAATCAAAAAATATCACAGTACCGACAAATATCCTGATTTACCAAAATCTGACGCTTATGTTTTTGACAATCTTGACTACCGTCATTGGGACACGTTCAATAATGGAAAATTCAATCATCCATTTGTAGCCAGCTATAACAACGGTAAGATTGGCGAAGCAATTGATTTATTGCAGGATGAGCCTTTCTATAGCCCTCAAATGCCATTTGGCGGTTCTGAAGATTTTGAATGGACACCAGATAGTAAAGCTGTGCTATATGTCAGTAAAAAAAGGTTTGGAACAGAGTATGCCGTGAGTACAAATACGGATATCTACCGCTATGATCTTACTTCTAAGCAAACAACAAATCTGACTGAGGGTATGAATGGCTATGATACCAACCCGACTTACAGTCCAGATGGAACTAAGTTAACTTGGCTAAGTATGAAAAAAGATGGTTACGAAGCCGATAAAAATGATATCATTATTTTCGATAAAGCATCATCTCAGCGTTTAAATCTTACTGCACATTGGGACGGCACAGTAAACTCTTTCATATGGAGCAAGGACAATCGCAAGATTTATTTTGTAGCACCATCCAGAGGTACCGTACAACTTTTCGAACTGACTGTTCCTACTAATTTAAAAAACAAATCTTTAGCATCGATTAAACAAATCTCTGAAGGAAATTTTGATATCACAGGAATTGTGGGACAGGTAGCCAATCAGTTGATCGTAACATCAACAAAATTCACAAGAGCTACAGAGATTTACAAATATGACTTAGCGAATAAAACGTTAACGGCATTGACGACTGTCAATGATAAAATGTATGCTCATATCAGTGATAATAAAATTGAATCCAGAATTACAAAAGCTTCTGATGGCCAAGATCTTTTTTCTTGGGTAATTTATCCGCCAGATTTTGACCCAACAAAAAAATACCCAACGATTTTATATTGCGAAGGTGGACCTCAGTCTGCACTGACCCAGTTTTACTCATTCCGTTGGAATCTACAGCTTATCGCTTCTCAAGGTTATATTGTGATCGCTCCAAATCGTCGCGGGATGCCTGGCTGGGGAGTCAAATGGAATGAAGCAATATCCAAAGATTGGGGCGGACAGCCTATAAGGGATTATTTATCTGCCATTGATGATATTTCTAAAGAGAAATATGTAGATACAACACGTCGTGCTGCTATCGGTGCTAGTTATGGTGGTTATTCAGTATATATGCTAGCTGGAGTACATGAAAATAGATTTAAAACATTAATTGCACATAACGGCTTATTCGATATGAGAAGTTGGTATGGTACGACAGAAGAATTGTTTTTCGCGAACCATGAACTAGGCGGTCCTTATTGGGATAAAGCAAATGTAAAATCATATACCGAATTCAACCCTTCTGAATATGTTGACAAGTGGAATACACCAATATTAATCTTTCAAGGAGGTCATGACTACCGCGTGCCGATTGGCCAGGGACTAGGTGCTTTTCAGGCTGCTCAATTGAAGAAAATCAAAAGTAGATTAGTTTATTTACCAGACGAAAATCACTGGGTGTTATCAGGGCATAATGCTCAGGTATGGCAAAGAGAATTTTTCGGATGGCTGAAAGAAACCTTATAAATTAAAAAGGCTTGAAGGTAAACTTCAAGCCTTTTTAATGTTATTTCTCCTGCTCTCCCTTTTTACCAAAGATGGAAAGCTTAATGTATTTTCCCGGCTTCTCTTTAATATCTTTCATAAGGTGATCAAGGCTTTCGGAAGCATTATTCAAATTATCATAAAGCTTATTATCATTGATCAGTAGTCCAATTGAACCCTGCCCTTTGTTGATCTTATCTACTATAGTTTGGAAGTCAGTCATAGCCATATTAGCTTTATCCATAGTTTGTTGGAAATCTAATTTAGCTGCTTTATCTGTTACAGTATTCAAATTGGACATGATAGCCGTGATCTGACCGCTATTATTTTTAAATGTATTGGTAATAACTTCAAGATTAGAGATAATCGTGGTTAATCTTTTACGTTCGGAACCAACCAGGCCTTCTACATCTTTCGTAATTAGCTCCACATTTTTTAAAGATGTTGAAATACTATGAACACTTTGCTTAAAGTCTTCTTGAAATTGATCGTCCAAAACAGAATTGACAACTGTTAGTACAGAATCTAATTTTATGGTGATGGTTTCAACTCTTTTTTGAATAGGCTCTACTTTGTCCATTATATTCGCCTGAATACCTGAAGCTAATATTTCACCATCTTTAGCCATTTCTGTACTGTTGCCCATATCAAATACAATTGCTTTTCCACCCAGGAGATCTGTACTTGCTATACGTGCAACGGTATTTTTCGGAACTTTGTATTCGGCTTTAATTTTAAATTCTGTCAGAATGCTTCCATTTGGTTGCAATGTCATCTTAGAAACACGGCCAATCTGATATCCGTTCACTAATACAGGCTTAGAGGCAGTAAGACCATCCACTGCCTGATAAGATGTATAATAGGTATTATCACTGCTAAATACATCATTGCCTTTTAAAAAGCTATATCCTATAAATAATAATGTTACTGCTATTACAGCTAAAATTCCGACTTTAGTCTCGTTTGATATTTTCAAAATAATATTTCCTTAAGGTGTTTTTATTGAACTCAATTTATCATTTAAACAAGACAATGGCAAATAAGTTTATCTTTCTACGCTTTTTTTGAATGTGCTGATTGCTGAGACTAAGTTTTGTACGATCTCACTTTGTCCTTCATCCGATAGCATATAATCTTCTTCTGCACGATTATTTACAAAACCAATTTCGGTCAAAACCGCTGGCATTCCTGCTTCTGCTAATACTGCCAATCCCTGCTCCAGAATCCCCCGGCTTACTCTTCCTGATTTGACATATTCCTGTTGCATCAGATTTGCTAATTTGACACTTTTCTCGCGGTATTGATTTTTCATCAAAGAGAAGATGATATAACTTTCTGGATCTTTTGGGTCAAATCCCTGATAATTTTCTTTATAATTCTCCTCTAATAACAGGGATGCATTTTCACGAATTGCGGCAGTTTGCTCGCCTAAGCGATGTGAGCCTGACACAATTGTTTCTGTACCTCTTGACGATCTTCCTGGTGCAGAATTACAGTGAATCGATATAAAAATATCAGCCTTCGCAGCATTAGCCATTCGAATACGCTTATATAAATCAATAAATTCATCTGTTCTACGGGTAAACATTACGCGTACTCCAGGCAACTGTCTTTCGATTTCTTTACCTAATTTCAAAGCTACCTCTAAAGCTATATTCTTTTCCAAAGAACGTGATCCTTTTGCTCCAGAATCCCTCCCACCGTGGCCGGCATCAATCACAATTGTTTTAATTTGATAATCCTGGGGAGGAGTAACATGTGCTTTAGAAATAATATTGCTTGGAGGAGTAGCACTCGTCAAAACCATAAATAGAAAAATCGCTGGAGCTAAAAAAAATATAAGTTTTCGCTTTCTAATATTCAAATCTAATTTCATGTATATTTTTTTTGATTTCTGTAATTTAATAACAAAATGTAATGAGTAATATTGTGGTACAAAAATAGGAAATGTTAATCTCGTTAAAAAACATCACTTTCTATTTGTTTTTGACTAATTTTGTCAAGCTTAGTTTAAATATTTTTACAAAAATAACATTTGTCTTTAATTTTGAAGTCGTTAACACACATTTTAACAATATTTCTTATTCTTTCGCTAAGTGTTTCTGCAACATTTTCGCAAGAAAAAACCCCCGTAAAGACAACGTCAAAGAGTCTAAAAGACTCTGTTTCGGTCAAAGGAACAACTGATTCCGTTCGTGTTAAACGAGATTCTACAATTATCGGCAAAGACAGTACCAAAAATAAGGGTGGATTGCAGGCGGAGGTCAGTATCATCGCCAGAGATTCACAACGTACGGAAGTCGATAAAAATATAAGTCACTTATATAGAGGTGCTAAAGTTAAGTATCAAGATTTTGAATTATCTGCCGATTATATTCGATTAGACCGAAATAAAAAACAAATATTTGCGTCAGGTATTATTGACCATAATGGCAAGTATATAGGGCGTCCTATTGTAATGACTGGAGCTGAAAGTCCTAAAACGGTCGACTCCCTTCTATATGATTACGAAAAACAAGAAGGTAATACCTATGGAATCATGACTGATGTAGAAGGAGGTTATATCCAGGCAAAGGTAGTTCGTAAGAATATTTACGATGAAATGTCGTTGTATCATGGGCTGTATAGCACCTGTAATCTTCCAGAACCACACACACACTTCGGGATTTTTCTTAGCAAAGGTATTGTGACTAAAAACCAAATTATTGCAGGTCCATCCTATCTCGTATTACAGAACATCCCTTTAAAATTTATCGGTTTCCCGTTTGCCTTTTTCCCTAAACCGGACAAAAGATCTTCAGGTTTTTTATTTCCATCATTTGGAGAAGATTATACCCGTGGATTTGCTATGCGTGACATCGGTTGGTATTTAGCTTTCAATGATTATTGGGATAGTGAAGTTCGAGGAAGCTTATATTCGAAAGGATCATGGGAAGCATCGATCAATACAAGATATACGGTCAACTATAAATACAATGGTGGATTCAATATCCGTTATGCCTCAACCAAAGCTGGAGTTGAAGGAACAGATAATTATGGGACTAACAAAGATTTTAATGTTACCTGGAACCATACACAGCGACAGGAAGCAAATCCGGGAACATCTTTTTCTGCGAATGTAAATTTTGGAACTGGATCATATTTTCAAAATACGGGTGTTAACGGTACCAATAATTTTAATGATATCACCAAAAACAACATGTCTTCTTCTATTAGCTATGGACGTGTATTTGCCGATGGAAAAGTCAACTTTACTTCGACTTTAAGTCATCGTCAGGACATGAATAAAGGTGATATTCAGTTGCAACTTCCAAATTTCAGTTTAAACGTTTCTTCTTTCAATCCTTTTGATTCAAAAGAACGCGTGGGAGAACAAAAATGGTTTCAACGAATCAATGTCGGCTATAGCTTACAGGGAACCAACACCCTGAACACGAACGAATCTAGAATTTTTAGAAAAGAAACATTAAAAGAGTTTACAAACGGCTTTCAACATAATATCCCGATCAGTTTATCCCTAAATGCTAGTCATTTCCAATTTAATACAAGTGTAAATTACACGGAAAGATGGTATTTACAAAGTACCCGTAAACGAATGGAAAATACCAAGGAAGGTTATGTTGAAGCCCTTGATACAGTCCAAGGTTTCAGAAGAGCTTATGATTATTCTGTATCAACTGGGGTATCAACAAAAATCTATGGTAGCTATCCAAAAATGGGTAAAATACAGGCTATAAGACATGTCATCACTCCATCTGTCAATTTAAATTATAGACCTGATTTCTCTGATGCTATGTATGGTTTTTATAAAAATTACGTGGATCAGTACGGAATAATAAACCGTTATTCCATTTTTGATAAGAATGTATACGGCTCACCTTCAGCGGGAAAATCCATGGGAATAGGTTTCTCTGTTGATAATAATATCGAAGCAAAAATAAAAAGTAAATCGGATACGACAGATGGCGGAATTAAGAAAATTCCGATCCTACAAGGTTTATCATTTAGTGGAAACTATAATTTTGTGGCCGATTCCATGAAATTATCACCCATCTCTTTCTCAGGAAGAACTGCTGTATTTGGTGAAAAAATTAACATTAACTTCAACGGAACACTAGATCCCTATGCAATTGATCAAGCAGGACAACGCTATAACAAATATATGTTCAGTGACGGTAAACTTGCACGTTTGACCAATTTCGGTCTTTCATTTGATTATAGCTTCAACCCTAAAGCGTCAAAAAACAGAAACAATAATATCGATTCTTTGCGTAATCAGATGGGAGCCAATATGACCCCGGAACAGGCACAGGCCTTATCCCGTATCAGTGCGGACCCGAATGCCTTTGTAAACTTCAATATACCATGGAATTTAGCCGGATCATTTAGTTTCCAATATTCAAAGCCAGGTCATGTTTCGACCATCACGAGTACGGTAAATATTCATGGTGATTTTAGTTTAACGCCAAAATGGAAAGTAACCTTTAACTCAGGCTACGATCTAAAAGCAAAAGAGATATCGTTGACACAGTTTAATATCTATAGAGACCTTCACTGTTGGGATATGGCAATTGGATGGACACCTTTTGGAAGATACCAAAGTTATAACATTACGATAAGAGCTAAATCTTCAATCCTGCAAGATTTAAAACTTTCGAAAAGGAATAGTTCAGGTGGCAGTTATTTTTAATAACTGCTTTTTTTTAACATTTTTAATTGACCTAAAAGATTCAACGTTGAAATTTCGTAGCTTTTGCTCCCAACACCAGTACGTTTCTTTTATTATATATCCATGAAAGCACAAATTATAACCATAGGGGATGAAATCCTGATCGGTCAAATTATTGATACCAATTCAGCCTGGATAGCGACTCAGCTTCAAAACAATAATATTTCCGTAATACAGATTCTTTCGATCTCGGACAAAGAGGAAGCTATTTTCAATGCATTATCCAATAGTCAGGATCAGGCGGATGTTGTACTCATTACAGGGGGATTAGGTCCTACGAAAGATGATATAACCAAGCAAACCGCGGCGAAGTATTTTGATACTTTCCTACAACGCGATGAAGAGGTCTTACAGCATGTAACGCAATTTTTTGAAGCTCGTGGAAAAGAGATGCTGGAAATCAACAGACAGCAAGCGGATGTGTTAAAAGGATGTACTATCCTGTTCAATCAATACGGTACTGCTCCGGGTATGCTCATAAAAAAAGGTGCTACCAGCTATATCTTTATGCCTGGTGTTCCTTTTGAAATGAAACATCTCATGAATACACAAGTATTACCCATACTATGCAAACAAGATAACACAACCTATCTGGCACAGGAAAATATTATCGTTGGAGGAATTGGTGAATCTTATCTCGCTGAAAAAATAGCGGATCTAGAATCTGAATTACCTGCACATATTAAACTCGCATACTTGCCCACCCTAGCCTTTGTTAGGTTACGGCTATCGGGAACTGGATCTCATAAAGACGACATTACAAAAGAAACAAAAGAATTCGCACGTAAGCTGATCGACAGACTTGCTGATCATGTCATTGCAAATCATGACACCTCAATAGAAAAGTTTTTAATTCAGAAATTTATTCGTCTCCAGTTAACGTTAACAACAGCAGAAAGCTGTACTGGAGGCAGTCTTGCCGCTATAATCACTGCGGTGCCTGGCTGTAGTGCGATGTATGTGGGTGGTACCGTTCCTTATTCGAATAAGCTAAAGCAACAGCTTTTGGATGTTAAAGAAGAAACACTGAGTCAATACGGAGCAGTAAGTGAACAGACTGTTATTGAAATTGCCCAAGGTGCTAAACATAAATTTGATACAAACTACGCGGTTGCAACCAGTGGAATTGCAGGGCCAACAGGAGGTACTCCCGAAAAGCCGGTAGGTACAGTTTGGATCGCAATTGCCGGTGAAAAAGAAACCATTGCCAGAAAGTTCCAATTTCAAAATGACAGAACAATAAATATCGAACGAACCAGACAATTAGCGCTTTTCATGCTTTGGCAATTACTTGTCAAAGAACATCAGATAGGCATTGATTTGTAAAATATTATTCCGCAAAAATTGATTTATCAAAAATTATATTTTACTTTGTAAAATATAAACCTTAAAATAACTAACTTAGTATTTAAAAGGATTGCAGTTGAATTATTATGGCATTATATAAATTATTACTTCCTAAAATGGGGGAAAGTGTATCTGAAGCTACTGTAACAAAATGGTTAAAACAACCAGGTGATACCATTAGTGAAGATGAAGCAATTTTAGAAATAGCAACTGATAAAGTCGATTCGGATGTACCTTCTCCAGTAAAAGGAATATTAAAAGAACAACTTTTTTCAATTGATCAAGTTGCACAAGTAGGTGATATAATTGCCATTATTGAGATCGAAGGTGACCAAGATGGAATAGAATCTCCAACAGTAGATACACAATCAACATTTGAGAAAAATCAAGACAAAATAGAAGTTACTCCGACTACGATTCAGATTGAAGATAAAAAAATAGAAATACCAGGATTAAATCAGATTCAACCTGCTATTGAAAATCATCAGTCCAGCATTCATAATGGAATTAGATTCTATTCTCCTTTAGTCAAAAATATAGCTTCTCATGAAGGCTTAAGTCAACAAGAGTTAGATCAGGTTGTTGGAACAGGTTCTGAGGGACGTGTAACCAAAGAAGATATTTTAAAATATGTAACACGCAAAAGAGAGCAGACTGGTACTCATTATACTAGCACAAGTGCACCTCAACCAGTAGCAACTGTTGTTCCCGAGAAAAAAGAACAGTATGCTGCCACTCCAGTTGAAACTGCTCATACTATAAATTCAGGAGGTGATGAAATCATCGAGATGGACCGTATGCGCAAGATCATCGCAGATCATATGGTGAAAAGTGTACAGACTTCACCACATGTATGCTCTTTTGTGGAAGCAGATGTTACTAATTTGGTAAACTGGCGCAATAAGGCGAAAGAGGTGTATAAAAAGAGAGATGGCGAAAATATCACCTTCACTCCTATTTTTATTGAAGCAATCGCTAAAGCGCTAAAAGACTTCCCTATGGTCAATATTTCTGTTGATGGGAATCATATTATCAAAAAGAAAAATATCAATATTGGAATGGCCGCCGCACTTCCAAATGGTAATCTAATTGTTCCTGTAATCAAAAATGCAGATCAATTAAGCTTAGTGGGACTTAGCAAATCTGTCAATGATCTGGCTAATCGCTCACGTGCTAACAAGTTAAAACCTGATGATACCCAAGGTGGGACATTTACCTTTACTAATATTGGTGCTTTTGGAAATATCATGGGTACCCCCATTATCAATCAGCCTCAAGCAGCTATTCTGGCCGTTGGTACCATTAAAAAGAAACCTGCTGTTATTGAAACAGAACATGGTGATCTAATTGGTATCAGACAGATGATGTATCTTTCACTATCTTATGATCATCGTGTCATAGATGGAGCATTGGGAGGAACATTTTTGAAAAGAGTGGCCGATTACTTAGAGAACTGGGATATTAATCGCGAAATCTAACGGTTTATATAATATTAAAAAAAGGCTTCTTTTAAATTAAAAGAAGCCTTTTTTTATGCTAAGCATTCAAATGTTTATGAATTACAATACGGTAACGCCAGTATAATAAAACAGACGATGTGAGCAAGCCCAAAGTCAAACCATACCAGATTCCTTCGACGCCCATTCCTAAATGAACTCCCATAAAATATCCACTTGGCAATCCGATGATCCAGTAGGCAATAAAAGTAATTAACGTCGGTATATTGACATCGCCCATACCTCTTAATATGCCCAAACCTACAACCTGAGTTCCATCAAAAAGCTGAAACAATCCAGCTATAATTAATAAGTGGGCTGCAATAGTAACTACTGCCATGTCCTGTGTGAAAATAAAAGGAAGGTAGTTATTAAAGATAGCAAAAAGTGAAGCCGTCAGTGTCATAAATACTAAAACCAATTGATAAGAGGAAACTGCAAAACGTTGTAAACGAAAGAAGTTTTTGTTACCAAAGCTATTCCCTGTTTTAATAGTTGCAGCCGCTGCAATTCCACTTGCCATCATATAAGTCATAGCAGCTAATTGAATAGCAACCTGATGTGAAGCTTGCTCAACAGCACCGATAGTTCCTGCAATCAATGAGGCTCCTGCAAATGCACCGATTTCAAAGACATATTGCATGGCTACAGGTGCTCCTATTTTTAAAATTTTTCGAATCCGGATAAGATCAACAGCCCATAGCTTAAATTTGCTGATGTAGGGCTGAAAATAAGAAGATCTCATAACATAGAACAACATGACGATCATCATCATAATACGGTCGATCAACGTACTGTATCCTACCCCGCTGACGCCCATAGGTTTGATACCAAACATACCTTTAACAAAAATAACTGCTAAAATAATGTTTAAAACATTCCCCCATATGGTGATATTCATGGCTTGTTTAGTAAAACCTAAACCTTCAGCAAATTGCTTAAATGCACTAAAAATCATCAAAGGAAAAATTGATAGACTCAGAATAAGTAAATAAGGTTTCGCCTCTTTTACCACCGCTGGATCTTGGTCAAGATGATCAATAGCCAACATAGAACCAAAATATACGAGGCAAAATAAAAGTATCCCTGCTATGGCATTCATCCAAATACTATTCGATAACAACTTGGCACATTCTTCTTTATTGCCACGTCCGTTTTCCTGAGCAATTAATGGGGTAATTCCGTAAGCAATACCCAAACCGATAACCATAACGACCATAAAGACTGCATTGACCAAGGATACCGCAGCCAAAGGAACTGTACCTGCAAAATGCCCTACAATAACACTGTCTGCCATATGTACCATGGTATGACCAAGTTGAGAGATCACGACTGGTCCCGCCAGTATAAAAGTGCTCCAATAATAAGGCTTGTAAGATTTTAATCGCTTCAACATATTTTCCCGCTACTTAATTTGAAAAGATTCCAAAAGTACGAGATTTTTCCCAATCCTACATTTCTTATCTATCAATAAATCATAATGAAAATGTCAAATTAGCACACTAAATTTTTACAATTGAAATGTTAATATTTCCTTAAACACTATTTCATTTTTAAAATATTGCTGTAACTTAGCATTTATAATTTATTAAAACGATAGTAAAATGTACAGTCAAATATTTGCATTTCTTAACATAGGAACATCAGAAATGATGTTGATTCTGGTTATCGCTCTTTTATTATTTGGGGGTAAAAAACTTCCTGAATTGGCAAGAGGTCTAGGGCGTGGGATCAGAGAGTTTAAAGATGCTTCAGAAGGTATCAAAAGAGAAATTTCCGATCAAATTAATAATTTCGAAAAAGACATTGATTTAAAAATAGAGGAAAATCCTTTGGCAGAAGCCCAAGCAGCAGAACAAAAAGTAAAAGAAGAGGCTGAAGCGGAGAACAAAGAAGAGTCCGAAAAGAAAACGCCTCAGTTTACAGCACCTGAAGGAACTATGCAGTATAGTCGTCAGCCTGAATATGGTGAAGAACCAAACCATTTTCAATATGGTTACAACGATCATTTTGCAGATAACGGACAAACAGCGGCAACTGAAGATAATCCAACTGAATCTGTTGAAAAAACAGCAGTTGATCCAGCTAAAAAAGCAGAAGAGCCTTCTAAAGAAGCATAAGTTTAAGCCTATTATTTTCAATAAGATATCGTCAAATAAAGCTGTTGGATTATTTCCAGCAGCTTTCTATTTTAATAAATATTACATTCCCTATTTATGACACACGAAATTATAGTTTCGAAGGAATTAGCGATTAGCGAAAAACAAGTACAAACAACAATCGGATTATTAGATGAAGGTGCTACAGTACCTTTCATCTCACGTTATAGAAAAGAGATGACGGGCAGTCTAGATGAAGTACAAATTACGACCATCCGTGACCGTATTCAACAATTACGTGACTTAGATAAAAGAAGGGACGCCATCTTAAAATCAATTTCAGATCAAGGAAAATTAACTCCAGAACTAGCGTTAAAAATCCAGCATGTAGAGACGATGGCAAATCTAGAAGACATTTACCTTCCCTACAAGCCTAAACGTAAAACACGTGCAAGTATGGCCAGAGAAAAGGGATTGCAACCGCTTGCTGACCTGCTATTAGCGCAGGAACGTACAGATTTCACCGATTTAGCAGTATCACTTATCGATGAAGAAAAAGGTGTCAACTCGATCGAGGAGGCACTATCGGGTGCCCGCGATATTATTGCAGAGACAATTGCTGAAAATGCTGAAGTAAGAGATAAAGCGCGTAAAATATTTGTGGACAAAGGTCAATTTGTATCTCGAGTAGTCCCAGGAAAAGAAGAAGCTGCATTAAAATATAAAGATTATTACGAATGGTCAGAATCATTAAAAAATGCACCTTCACATCGTGTTTTGGCCATGCGACGTGGTGAGAAAGAGGAACTTCTTTATTTGGATATCGAAGTTGCTGAAGAAGAAGTTATTCCTGCAATTGACCACATTTATATCAAAGCGAATAATGAAGCGGCTGCGCAAGTTCGCTTAGCCTTAACAGATAGCTTTAAAAGACTATTAAAACCTTCTATGGAAACTGAAATTCGAGTTTTGACACGTCAGAAAGCGGATGAAGAAGCAATCAAAGTATTTGCAGATAATGTACGTCAACTACTTTTGGCGGCCCCATTGGGACAGAAAAGAATTTTAGCAATCGATCCTGGATTTAGAACGGGTTGTAAAACTGTCGTGTTGGATCAGCAAGGTGCTTTACTAGAAAATACGGCTATATTTCCACATAGTGGTGCCGGAGGTCTGGCAGAAGCAACGCGTACTATACCTTACTTAGTAAAAAAATATGATATTGAAGCCATTGCTATCGGCAATGGTACAGCAGGTCGGGAAACAGAAGATTTCATTCGTAAACTGAATCTAGATGAAGTTACTATTGTGATGGTTAATGAAAGTGGCGCTTCTATTTATTCTGCATCAGAAACTGCACGAGATGAATTCCCAGATCAGGATATCACGGTGCGTGGCGCTGTCTCTATTGGTCGCAGGTTGATGGATCCGCTAGCAGAGTTGGTGAAAATCGATCCAAAATCGATCGGTGTAGGACAATATCAACATGACGTTGATCAAAACAAATTACAGAGCTCACTAGACGATACAGTTATGAGCTGTGTGAACAATGTAGGTGTTGAATTAAATACCGCATCAAAACAAATTCTAGCTTACGTATCTGGTTTAGGTCCTGCTTTGGCTCAATCAATCATCAATTACAGAAAAGAAAACGGACCTTTCAAATCACGTCGTGAATTGAAGAAAGTACCTAGGTTGGGAGATAAAGCTTTTGAACAGGCCGCCGGATTTTTACGCATCCGCAATGCTGAAAATCCTTTAGATGCATCAGCAGTACATCCTGAACGCTATAAATTAGTCGAGCAAATGGCTAAAGATCTTAAAACAAGTGTTCATGAGCTGTTGAGTAATGCCGAACTAAGGAAAACAATACCATTGAAAAATTATATCTCTGATGAAGTTGGTCTACCGACACTGAATGATATCATCGCCGAATTGGCAAAACCAGGACTGGATCCACGTGAAAAATTCGAAGCTTTCGCTTTTACTGATGGTGTAAATGCAGTATCGGATTTAAGGGTAGGAATGAAATTACCAGGTATCATAACGAATATTACTAATTTTGGTGCTTTCGTTGATATTGGCGTTCACCAAGATGGACTGGTACATTTGAGCCAACTGTCGAACCGTTTTATTTCTGATCCGCACGAAGTCGTAAAAGTACAACAACATGTAGAGGTTACAGTAACCGAAATTGATGAGAAAAGAAATCGTATCGGCCTTTCTATGAAAACAAATGAAGCAACCTCATCACCAAAACAGAAGCGTGAGCCAAAAAGTTTTCACAACAAAGAGCGAAAAGAAAAAGAACCTGAGACTGATATGGCTTCAAAATTAGCCGCATTAGCAAGCAGATTTAAATAACATAAAAGGGTGATTTTAATAAAATCACCCTTTTATGTTGACATTATTCGCTATTTTAGAAGGATGTTAACATTTGAAAAATTTTCATCTTCCACCGTATTGGCAGTTCCTCCGTCTGAACTTTCTATATGGCTCGAATCACTTTGGTGGGATAAAAAAGGTGATTGGCAAAAAGCCCATGATTTAATCGATCATCTACAAGATTCCAAATCGGCACATGTGCATGCTTACCTACACCGCAAAGAAAAAGATCTTTGGAATGCTCGCTACTGGTATAACCGTGCGAAGAAATCGGAATTTATAGGCTCACTTGATGACGAATGGGAACAATTGGTTCGCATTCATTTATTTTAAGACAGAAAAAGGTTATCTCAAATAAGCACGATGAAACTTTTATAATTAAAGTCATGACTTACTCAAGATAACCCCATTTTATTAATTAGGTAATTAAAACTAGTAACCCGGGTTTTGAATCAACTTGGTATTTCTATTCATTTCATCTCGGTGAATGGATATGAAGTACATTTTATCCAACCAATTTCTATTTTCTATCCCAGGTGCAATTGTATTCACTTTATAAGAGTAGCTATAATTGTCTGTATTATATTGGTAAAGACTCACAAGCTTACCCGCTTTTAAAGTCCCAAAAATATTAATTAAAGTAACTTGTCTCCCTATCGTTTCCTTGGCATTCATCCAACGGCGTGTATCAAAGAAGCGGTGTTCCTCATAAGCCAATTCAACACGTCTTTCATTACGGTACCGATCTTTTAATTTTTGTCCAGATTCATCGTTATCAATTGCAGGCATTCCGGATCTGAACCGAATTTTATTGAGCCATGTACGTGCTTCAGCATCCTCTCCCAATTCAAGACAAGCTTCTGCATAATTCAGTACGGCCTCCGTATAACGAAGTACTGGCCACGGCACACGTTGTCTGGTATTTTGATCAACAATCGCAGGATCCGCATCAACAAACTTACGCATATAATATCCCGTATAACTACCATTCCAATCTTCAACCGGAGAATTACGCGTATCCAACCCATACTGGATGACTTTCGTTCCCTTATCATTGATTACCTCATATTGACCTGTTTGGATTTGATTCGCAGGATCTCTCTTCTTAACATCATCTGTTCTTGGTTTCCAAGTAGCACCGTCATATAATATAGAAGCTCCAAGGCGAGGATCACGATTGGTATATATGTTTGTTGCGTGAACAGAATTATTCCAATTAAATTTTTCACCGGACAAAGTTTCATAATCATCAACCAGCAATTGCGTAGGACTATTCCCTGCCCAGTTATGATAGCCATTAGGTCCATTGTTACGCCCTACATAAGCCCCACCTTCATCTTTCAAGTCATTAAAGAATCTTCCTAAAATTAAATCCCGTTTTGCATCAGCATCGGCAATTTTTGAATTACCCCCCATCGCTAACGCGATATAATTTGCTCTCCCTTCTAAAGGGGAAACCGGTTCTGATAAGTTTAGTTTATATGCCAGTTCAGATTTATCCAGCACCGCCTTTGCTGCTGCTTTAGCTTTTTGCCATCTCTCTGTACGATTTCCAGATACATAACCTAGCAGTTCTGGGTTAGCATATGCTGATATAGTTGAAGATTTGGTCTTTGCCGTTGGTACATCATGCAAATCGGAAGCCGCATAAAGTAACACACGAGCTTTTAGAGCTAAAGCTGCAGCCTCATTGGTACGACCATCTACTTTTGCCACCCCACTCAATAAAGTAGCTGCCTGTTCGCAATCTTTAACAATGAAATTGACGCACTCTTCATACGTATTTCGAGCAGCAGTATAATCCGTATCTTCAAGCGTATAAATCTTGGTAATCAATGGAATTGCACCATAGAAACGCAAAAGTTGCTGATAGTAATAGGCTCTTAAGAAATAAGCCTCTCCCAACATCTGTTTCGCTAGCGCTTCATTATTGAATTTTGGCGTAATAAGATTTTCGATCGCAATATTAGTCGCGCGGATACGCTTATACATATTCCCATACTCATATGAATCAACAATCCAGCCCTGATCCGCTGGATTGGACCTACTCTCCGTAATGGTATTGATTCCTCTACCCGGATGGGTAAACATGGACTCGTCTGTCAACGAGGCTAACATCTGTTCGTTAAAACCTCCCTGTCCAAATCCATTATATAGATCATTTACAAATGCCTGAGCGAGTCCTGCATCTGTCCATACAAGCTCCTTTGGAACCTCTGCCAATGGTTTGGTATTGACAAAATCATCATTACAGCTGGCAAATAATCCTGTAAATAATAATGCAGAAATCGGTATATAAAATAATTTTATTGTTTTCATAATGATAGCGAATTAAAAAGATAAAAGTATCCCGGTGTTGATTAATCGAGCTTGAGGATAGTAATGTCCTAAAGTATTAGTCGATTCAGGATCATACATTTTCAATTTGGACCAAGTAACTAAGTTCATACCGCTCGCATAAACTCTAAAACTTGAAATACCTAAGCGTTCCACAAGTTTCGCACTTAGATTATATCCTATTTCCACATTTTTTAGACGCAGGTAATTGTTTGAATGCAACCAATAGGTATTGTCTTTGGAATAATACTGATCAGAACGATCGGTGATACGCGGATGTTCAGAACTAGGATTATCGATCGTCCATCTATTTTCATAAAATTCATGTAAGTAATTACCAATTGCACCAGATTCATCTGTCGCTATCCGAACTTCACCACCCATAGCCCCTTGAAATAAGATGGATAGATCAAAATTCTTATACCGTAATCCCAGATTCAAACCACCTTGAAAAGTTGGATTCGTATTCTTATTTGTCCGCACACGATCATCCGGCGTAATCTTTCCGTCTCCATCATAATCTTTATACTTCATATCACCAGGTCTTAGATTATTCGTAATTGCCGAGTAATCCAAGGTATTAGAGTTGATCTCTTCCTGACTTTTAAATACACCATCATATTGATAATACAACCCGGAATTGATCACTCTACCAGTTGTCTGCTGCCAAGATGGTGCTCCAGCAGCTTCATCCCAGAATACAATTTTATTTTTAGCATACCCGCCATTGATGGAAGCACTATATCCCCAATCGCCTTTCTGATCGCGATAACCTAAATTAAACTCCCATCCTTTGTTATCAACTTTGCCGATGTTCTCAGCAGGTAGCGTCATACCCGTACTTTGAGGAATAGATGCATTACGTCTCCATAGGATTGAGTTTCTTCTATTTTTAAAAACATCAAACTCAAAGTTAATCTTGCCCCCTAAAAGCTGCGCATCAATACCTAAATTATAATTATTAGCAACCTCCCAAGTAATGAAATTATTTGGGACACGGCTTTCGTATAGAGTTTTAATCATTTCATCGCCAAGAATATAAGATCCAAATTTATACGTTGAAAAATATTGATATTCTTGAAGAATATTATCATATTCAACATTATCATTACCCATCTGACCGTAAGAAGCACGAACTTTAAAATAATTGACAACTTTGATATTATCTTTCCAAAACTTTTCTTCTGATGCTACCCATCCCAACATTGCGCCAGGAAAAAATCCATAACGCGTTTTCTGAGGGAACATATAAGAACCATCATAACGCCATAGCAATTCAGCGATATATTTCGATTTATAATTGTAATTTACCCTTCCGAAATAATTCAATCTTGCTCGCTGCCATGCACTACCATCATTATTCTTCTCAGCATCACCACCAGCAAATAAATAATCAATATTATCTGACAAGAAATAACGTCGATAAGCTGAAAAGTTATCATTTTGGATTGTTTCTCTGTTTACCCCAGCTAGTATATTGAACGTGTGATCACCAATGACCTTATCATAAGTCAGCACACCGCCCAGCAATATATTCAACTGATCTTCATCAGATTGGTTTAACCGTGGATCTGCCGGACCTCTTTTGCCCGGTACCAATTGTGGAGTTACTCCATCAGCTTCATAAGCTCCCTGCCAAGTATACAGGTACCACGGCGTCTCCCAACGTTTAATTTTCTTAATGTATTTATCGACAGCTGCATTACCAGAAAACTTCAAACCTTCTATCCAAGGAATTGTGATATCAATCTGTCCATTGGTTTGAAAATAATATCTTTTATCGCGTTCATAACCTGTTTCGTTAGTCGTGATCACCACCGGATTTTCACCATTTTCAATGTCAGGTCCAGGCATTCCATTTGGCCAATAAGCAGGTTGTGTAGGGTTACCTCGCATCAACATTCTAAAGATGGTACCCGCTCCTTTGGTTGGGAAATTTCTATTTTCTTGACGCCCCAAAACTCCAAATTTGGTTGTGATGTATTTACTTATCTTGGCATCCAAGTTAATTCTTAAGTCATACTGCTTATATCCGGTTGCAGATTTTTTATAGTAGGCATCTTGATTCTGATATCCAATTGAAGTTAGATATTTCACCGCATCATTTCCTCCGGTAATCTGGACATTATGCTTCTCTTGAGGAGACCAATTCTTTAAGGTTTCCCCATACCAATCTGTATTAGGATGTCCCCAGGGATCGCTGCCATCTTTAAATAATTGAACATCTTCTGGTGTAAAAGGAGCTGAAACGGTTGTACTGTTTGGACGGATAAAAGTACCGGTCGTTTTGAAGGCATTTTGTGCCGCAGCCCACTCTGCTACCGGTAATTTATAAATCTCGAGTTCATTTCGCAATTCGGAGTATTCAACGGCATCTGTCAATTTTGGAATGACCGTCGGTTGTGAAAATCCCTTATTAAAATTATACGATAATTTAGGTTTTCCGTTTGTTCCCCTTTTTGTCGTTACCAAAATAACTCCATTTGCCGCTCTGGCACCATAAATGGCTGCAGAGGCATCTTTTAAAACTGAAATATTATCAATATCTGCCGGATTTAATCGTTCAAAACCACCTTGGCGCGCGGGAATTCCATCAATAACAATTAATGGACTCGAATTTCCTAACGTATTGGTTCCGCGGATACTTATAGTTGACCCATCATAGCCGGGTTCTGCAGATCCATTCGTCGCAATTACCCCCGGCACCCGGCCTGCTAAAGCATTGGAAACATTGAGAGCTGGTGATTTTGATAGTTCAGAACCTTTTACAGCGACTACAGATCCTGTAACAGTTTCCTTCTTTTGCACCCCATAACCAACCACAACCACTTCTTCTAGGTTGGCGCTGGAACTAATGAGACTCACCATAATGCTGGTTCTTCCTTTAACTTCTTCATCTGTAGAAGTCATTCCGATCATTCGAAAATTCAACTTTCCGTCACTTGGAACATTTGTCAAAACGTACTCCCCTTTTTGATTTGTCTTGGTAGCGATATTTGTCCCTACAACAGATACAGTGACACCCTCAATTGGTGAACCATCATCTGTATTAGTGACAATGCCACTAACTGAAATCTTTTCTTGAGTCGAACTCATAAAAGTTAAACTCTTTGGATTTGCAAGCACGGGTGATTGGCAGATTGTAGATAAAGAGACGATAGCTCCCATCCAAAAGGCTTTCTTCCATTGCTGTTGACCTAAATTAAGATTGCTCATAATTTTTTAGTTTGGTTTAAAATAGTTGATGTTAATTAAATTAGGTAAACAGACTGTTTCTATTGGAAGTATACCAATAGTCTATTAAACAAGACCGTTATTTAATTTAATCGGTTTAAATTGGTAATGTATACAAAACACTAAGGCTGTATTATGTACACCAACTAAGTTATATCAAATTAAAGTTGTCTAAAAAGAAAAATATATCCTTTTATAAAAAAAATAGTTAAATTTCTCATTACCAGGAAAGTAAAAGTTGAAGAGTTTTTTTACCGTGTAACAGATGTTTGGTCGCAATAAGTTATTAACAATTTAATGTTAATAACTAACATAACATGTTAATAATTGTAGTAATCTCAACTTATTAACACTTGGCTATTCACATATATTCTAGTTATTTATGGACAGTATAAATGAGTTTAAAAAGATTATCAAAAGAAGTATAAATGTTTAATACTTTTTTTTGTAAAACTTAAATTTAAAAAATACAGCATTAAATACCATTTAATCAGCCACAAAGCAATAAATCCTGCATAAATAACTTATTCACATTTTTGTTATAAAATGTGGATAATATAAAATAAAAATCATATAGTTATCAACAATATTAATTCACATTGTGGATAACTTCAAGTAGAGAATCATCAAATCTGTTTAAAAAGTAAAGATCTAGAAAATGAAATAACAAGGTAAAAAAAAGAGTCATCCGGAAGGGATGACTCTTTTTTTTAAAATTATAAAAATGCTACTTAGGCAAATAAGTCTGAGCTTAAATAACGGTCACCCCGATCACATGCAATAAATACAATAGTTCCTTCTTCAATTTCATTTGCGACCTTCAATGCGGCCGCAAATGCTCCTCCAGAACTCATACCTGCAAATATACCCTCCCTTTTCACTAACTCACGAGCCATCTCAGTAGATTCTTTCTGCGAGATATCTAGGATACGGTCGACACGAGAAGCGTCAAATATCTTCGGAAGATATTCCTCAGGCCAGCGACGAATCCCCGGAATGGATGACTCCTCAGTTGGTTGACAACCGACGATCTGTATTTCAGGATTTTTCTCCTTCAGATATATCGAGTTCCCCATTATCGTACCGGTAGTACCCATTGCACTAACAAAATGTGTAATCTTTCCTGCGGTATCACGCCAGATCTCCGGACCTGTAGTTTTAATATGTGCTTTATAATTATCGGGATTTGCGAACTGGTTTAAAATAAAATAATCTCCTGTGGCAGCTTTATCTTCCGCATAATCACGACAGATCTCCATGCTCTCTAATAATGTGACCTGTGCACCAAATGCCTGCATCGTTAATGTCCGTTCGCGCGTAGAAGTAACGGGCATTACTAGTTCTAAACTTAGGCCATAAATACCTGCAATCATAGCGAGTGCAATACCCGTATTTCCACTCGTTGCTTCAATCAACTTTGTATCCTTCGTAATTTCACCTCTTTCCATAGCCGATCGAATCATATTCAATGCAGCACGGTCTTTTACACTACCTGCAGGATTATTTCCTTCCATTTTAGCGTAAATCTTCACATTTCGATTACTATGAAATTTTGTGATTTCAACTAAAGGAGTATTGCCAATGGTATCAATGATATTTCCCATATTAAATTAAAGGTTTGGAATCTATAAATTTAGAATTTGCTTGATGATAGACAGTTGTATAAGGCTCTACAGAATTTGTCAACCACACATTTCCCCCGATAACGGAGTGATGGCCTACAACAGTATCGCCACCTAATATGGTTGCTCCCGAATAAATAATGGTATGATCTTCGATTGTAGGATGCCTTTTCACATTGCATAAAATTTTCTCAACACTCAATGCGCCTAGCGTCACCCCCTGATAAAGCTTTACATAATTTCCGATAACACAGGTTTCACCTACGACTAAACCTGTACCATGATCAATATAAAGATGATGGCCGATAGTTGCTGCCGGATGAATATCAATGCCCGTCTTCGAATGCGCGTGCTCTGTTAAAATACGGGGTATCAAAGGAACACCAAGACGGTGAAGTCTATTTGCGATCCGAAAAATACTTATTGCGAAAAAACCGGGATATGTACGAATAACTTCCCGTTGATTCTTTGCCGCCGGATCGCCTGCGATTAAAGCATCAGCGTCTGAACACATCAATTCATATAATTGTGGTAATGATTGAAAAAAATCACGTGCAACAAGCGAGTGATCACATGCTTCACAAGCCTTTGATTTACTTAACAGTTGCTCTAATTCAAGCTCAGCTTGCTGAAAAGCAAGTTGCACTTCTGCGACAGATTTTATCCCACCTGCATTTCGCTCTGGGAATAACAGATCTAAGATCCCTACTGCCCAGCCTGATATTTTTTTATTGGAAGGCATTTCAAATACCTCCAATTGTTTTTGATAAATGTGTTCGTAAAAATCATTCATGGGTGTAATCCCTTTATGTAATAGTACAAATATACTATACTTATATGGTAGATAAAATATACAATTTATAAAACCAGCTTGTTAAAAAGAAGTTGTAAAGTTTCTGCCGGATCTTCACATAATCCGGGGTGTACCGGAGAACACTGGATAATTGTGCTTCGATTGGCGGTCAACCATCTGAAACGTTCTGTCTGATCCAACGCAGCTAATTTGCCACCATCTTTTGCTCCAGTACATATTTTCACAAAAGATTCAAGATGAGCCTTTATCATTTCTATATCCATATCCGGAAATAAAGATCTGGCGCGCACTTCATCGATATCAAACAGAACATTTGCAAATCGGTATTTCTGGCAATATAACGCCACACCAACATTAATAAACTCTTCACGCTCCACACGTGGTACTAAGCGTACCACCGCATACTCATATAATGTTTTTTCGGGCATCTTCAATTTGATTTAAAAAATGATCAGCATGTGCTAAGCGCTTCATCAAAAAGGACACGTAAACTTCTCGCGCCTCAGCTGCAGATAGATCTCTCGATTCATCAACTAACCATTCACTTGGTATGATATCCATTATATTACGGATCACTTCTTCGGTTAATAAAGAACGGTATTGTCGGTCCACCGATTCAACTTGGCTGGCGTTCTTTAATAACACATGATCTTTTATCTGCACAAAGGGTTTTATAGCTTGCTCTTCCCAATTGTCCCAACTATGGTGGAAATATAAGGAAGCTCCATGATCAATCAACCATAATTCTTTATGCCAGATCAGCATGTTTGTATTACGGACCGTACGATCAACATTCATCAACAACGAATCGAGCCAGACAATTCGAGATGCTTCTTCAGGACTTATCTGATCAACATTGGCATCATAAGTAATGGCCCCATTTAAAAAATGAACACCTAGATTTTTGCCAACACTAAATTTTAATAAGTCTTGGATTTCCTCATCTGGTTCGGTCCTGGCAAAAGATTCATCCAAATCTGCAAAAACCATTTCAGGCATTCTGAGATTAAGAACACGGGCAATCTCTCCGCCTATCAACTCTGCAATTAAAGCTTTCTTTCCCTGTCCGGCACCTCTGAACTTAATCACGTAACTAAAGCCATCATCTGCATCGGCCAATGCCGGCAAAGAACCTCCTTCACGAAAAGGCTGTATGTAGCGGGTAATTCTAACTTCTCTTATTTCAGGTTTTTTAATTATCATCTGTCATCCTTTTATAATTTACCGATACTCAAGCGATAAATCCTTAAATCAAATATCAACATTTTTATTTTTTATTAGCGATATTCAGCTAAATTGGACATAATTGTGACGCATAAAAATGGTTAATTCTAATTATATTTGTAACAATAGTTCACTCACTTTCTCGTGAAATACGCAAATAATAGTTATGAATACTACTCAGGAATACAATACAGTTATCGAGCACTGCCAAGATTTATTTATCAAGAAAACGAAAGATTATGGAACAGCCTGGCGTATTATGCGACTTCCTTCTATAACCGATCAAATTTATATTAAAGCACAACGCATTCGTACTTTAGAGATCAAAAAAGTATCTAAAGTTGGGGAAGGTATTTTGGAAGAATATGTGGGTATCATCAATTATTGTATTATGGGTATGATTCAGCTCGAATTAGGTGAAGATGGTGAAGAAAATTTAAGCCCAGAATTTGTAAATGAAAAATACACTGAAAAAGTAAATGAAACACGTGACCTTATGCTTGCTAAAAATCACGATTATGGCGAAGCATGGCGCGATATGCGGATTTCTTCGTTAACAGATCTGATACTCATGAAAATTCACCGTGTGAAACAAATTGAAGACAATAACGGCGCCACCATCGCCTCCGAAGGAATACATGCCAATTATCAAGATATGTTAAATTATGCCGTTTTTGCACTTATAAAAATGGGGTTAGCTCAATCAAACTAAAATTATGTCAGCAGTCATCAATAATAAATCGCAAAAAACAAACTATCTACTTTGCTTTGCGCGCATCTTTACAGGTCTTCTTTTTATTTTCTCCGGTTTTATAAAGGCTAATGACCCTACTGGCTTTGGTTATAAACTCGAAGAATATTTTCATGTTTTTCATACCGACTTTTTAAATGACTATGCTACAGCGATTGCTATCGTTGTCTGTGCACTAGAAATAATATTGGGTATATGGCTTTTGTTAGGTTTTTACAAAAAGCTTGTAGCGTGGGGTTTATTACTGCTGATCATTTTCTTCACTTTCCTTACTTTTTACTCTGCTTTTTTTGAAGTTGTTACTTCATGTGGTTGTTTTGGCGACGCTATTCCGCTGACACCCTGGCAGTCCTTTGGCAAGGATCTCGTATTGCTTGCTTTGATCTTAATCATTTTTGTTTACCGCAATCAAATTACACCACTCATTAAAGATCCGACCAATCGTGGCCTCGTAGCAACATTTACAGCAGTCCTATCTTTTGGCATTGGAATCTATACGTTCATGTATTTACCGTTTATAGATTTTTTACCTTATAAAATCGGTAATAATATCCCATCCCTAATGGTTCTACCTGAAGGAAAAGAAGGCGATGTTTATGAACAGATCTACAGCATGAAAAATGTTAAAACGGGGGAAACAAAAACCATTACCGATAAAATTTACATGTCTGAAAAAGTCTGGGAAGACACAAACTGGGAAATCGTTGGCGAACCGCAAAGTAAATTGGTGAAGAAAGGCTATCAGATTCCGATTACAGATCTTCTGATTACAGATGCTGAAGGAAATGACCATACCCAAGAAATAATCAATAATCCTTATTATAATTTAATTATTGTTGCTAAAGACCTGTCCAAAGCTAATGTAGAGGCTTTAGATAAAATCAATAAAATAGCGACAAAACTAACGGAAGATTACAATCTACGAATAGTGTTATTGACGGCCAGTTCTTCTGAAGATTCAGACTACCTAAGTGATAAATTACACTTAATTTCAGAAATATTCTATGCTGATCTTATTCCGTTGAAAAGCATGATCCGTGCAAATCCTGGGGTACTTTTATTAAAATCAGGAACCGTAATCGACAAATGGCATTACAATGCTATACCCGATGCAAAAGATATAGAAGAGCGATACTTAAGTTTAGATAAATAATAATATGCCAAAACCTATTTTTTTAATTGGCTATATGGGAAGTGGAAAAACCACTTTAGCCAAAAAGTTAGCAAGTAAATTAGAGTTACCTTTTATCGATACTGATGATGAAATTGTCAAAGAGATAGGCATGTCCATCACAGAATATTTTCAGTTGCACGGGGAAGAAAAATTTAGAGAATTAGAACGCAAGCAGTTACTAAAAACTGCGCAACAAAATGCAATCGTTTCTACCGGAGGTGGCTCTCCATGTTTTTTTGATAACATGCAGTGGATGAATGAAAATGGTATTTCGGTGTATTTACAGATGTCACCAAAATCGCTATTTGATAGATTGTCTCAGTCAAAACCGAATAAAAGACCTATTTTAATCGGTAAAACTGAAGAGGAACTATTTAATTTTATTACTGAAAAATTAACTGAAAGAGAACCGTTTTATCAACAAGCTCATCTAATTATTGATCATATCAATACGCCAATAGATGATCTCATCATTTTATTAAAGAAAAACCAATAACAAATCACTGTATGTTTAGAAGAATAAATCTCTTCCCTTTTTTAATTTTTACAACCGCACTTTTAGCATCCTGCTTTCGGACCGGCACATCTTCGGATGTTCTGGCGGGTAGTAAAACACTCAATTTAAAAACAGCAGAGGAGCTTTATCAATTTTTAACATACGATGAAAACCGATATCCGCTCATCAGCTTACATCGAGGAGGCCCTACAACCGGTTATCCTGAAAATGCAGTAGAAACTTTTGCATTTAACGCGAGCTACAGACCAGTCATTGTGGAATGTGATGTTAGGTTAACTAAGGACTCTGCTTTAATATTGATGCATGACAGCAACTTAAACAGAACAACTAATGGCTCGGGATCAGTAGATTCTAAAACTAAAAATGAATTAAAAGGTTTAAGATTAAAAGATCCTAATGGAAAGCTAACCCCTTATCGAATTCCGAGCTTGGAAGAAGCCTTAGCATGGGGCAAAGGTAGAGTCATCTTCACCTTAGATATTAAACAAGGGGTTCCCTATGATTTGGTGATCCGTGCTATTCGCAGTCAAAAAGCTGAAAGTAATGCCATAATCATTACGTATTCCGCAAATCAGGCTGCTGTTGTGCATAATTTAGCCCCTGACCTCATGCTGTCTGCACCTATAAAAAATGAAGCAGATTTAGTGCGGCTCAATGATCGAGATATTCCAGATAATCGCATTATTGCCTTTCTCGGCACCAGAGAAGCGGATAAAAACTTAATAGAGCTACTTCATGAACATGGTATCATGTGTATATTAGGTACACTAGGAAATTTAGATCGCCAGGCCAAACAAAAAGGAGATCAACTATATGCCCGCTTTATTGAAAATGGCGCAGATATTTTGAGCACCGATAGACCCCTAGAAGCGGGACGCGTTTTAGACTTTTACATAAAAAAGAGAAATATTACTTCCAAATTTATTCAATAACGATGTTAAGACAAGAAGCAAGTAAAACTAAAACATGGTTAAAAAATAGCATATTTTAGAGTAAGCGCGCTTTTATCATTGTCTATTACCAATCATTGAATTGGGGACAAAAAAGTAAAGCAGCTATTCTTAAGAATAGCTGCTTTACTTTTTTATTGTATCACTCTTTTTTTATTTCTTCATACTTCCTTGATCGCGCAAATTCACATGCCAGCTAAATGCTTCTTCCAAGATATGTGGTGTATGGCCCCCGCGCTCACAGGCACGGTCATAGTAGTCTTGTAACTGCTCTTTATAATCTGGATGAACACAGTTATCAATGATAACTTGAGCGCGTTCACGAGGAGCTAATCCTCTTAAATCGGCTAGACCGATATCAGTTACTAATATGTCAACATCATGTTCTGTATGATCAACATGTGATACCATGGGTAACACATGCGAAATACGATCTTCTTTTGATGCTGCCTGTGTAACGAATATACTTAAGTAAGCATTTCTTGCAAAATCACCTGAACCACCTATACCATTCATAATATTGGTACCTGAAATATGTGTGGAATTTACATTGCCATAAATATCAAATTCAATAGCCGTATTAATAGCGATAACACCCAAACGACGAATTAATCCTGGAGTATTTGAGATATTTTGCGGTCTCAAGACCATCTTATCACGATACTTATCCAAGTTTCCAAATACACGATCATAGCAGGGCTTTGAAACCGTAATGGAAGAAGCCGATGCAAAATCCATTACTCCCGCATCAATTAAATCAAAGGTACTATCTTGTAAAACTTCTGAGAACATCGTTAAATTGCGGAAATTACTGTCTTTAAAACCCATTAAAACAGCGTTCGCAACTTTACCTATCCCCGCCTGAAGCGGCAATAAACTGGAAGACAGATGTCCCATTTCTACTTCTTTCTCAAAGAAATTTAAGATATGACTGGCAATAGCCGTTGTCTTAGTATCTGGTTCTGCAATATCTGCCGGACTATCTTCGATATCAGTAAATACAATTCCAACGACTTTTGAAGGGTCTAAGGCAATTGTTTTTCGCCCAATTTTATTCTCAGGAGCTACTATAGGTATAACGTTTCTTCTTGGATAATCTTCGGCTTGATAGATATCATGGATGCCACGAATCTCCATCGGAACAGCTGTATTTATTTCTAAGATCACATGCTTGGCTAAAGCAGCAAAAGTTGCTGAGTTACCCACTGAAGTGGTCGGAATAATACTACCATCGGCTTCAATCGCTGCTACTTCAAGTACGGCAATATCAACAGAGGCTAAATTCTTATTGTGCAACAACTCTGCTGTTTCACTCAAATGCTGGTCAATAAATAGGACTTCCCCGCTATTGATCTTTCCTCTGAGTGTTCGGTCCACCTGGAACGGCATACGCTTAGCAAGAACACCAGCTTCAGCCAGCTTACCATCTGTGCCATGACCTAAAGAAGCACCTGTGATCAATGTTATCTTTAAAGGATCTGTTTTCGCCCGGTCTGCCAAA
Source organism: Sphingobacterium sp. JUb20 (assembly GCF_004342035.1). Lineage (NCBI taxonomy): Bacteria > Pseudomonadati > Bacteroidota > Sphingobacteriia > Sphingobacteriales > Sphingobacteriaceae > Sphingobacterium > Sphingobacterium sp. JUb20. The sequence continues at coordinate 216,084 of NZ_SLYV01000012.1, forward strand.
GCTGGCAATACGACTTTGCTGTCTCCGGCTTTCGTAAATCCACTTGAGCCAACGATCATACCATTTTCAAATAGTTGTGCAGCCTGCTCTGCTGTAATTACTTTATCAAGTAAACTTTTAAGTTTAATTCTATCGTATGACATATTCCTTTACTTATTTCCCAATTTACTAATATTTACAAACATATTCTTAGTAATTGTTTGAATATTAGAACAAACAATATTAAGTTATTTTTTCTATGTCAATTTATTGCAATTAGTCACAAAATTATCCAATAAAGACGATATATTTGTAATTATTTATAAATCAGCATTTAATATTTTTTATCAGAAGAAATCGTTTTAATATTAAATATTTGAAAACACATAAAATACTATCAATCAACCTATTAATTATTTAAAAAATTTCAAAAAATTAGTACACACTTACTTACATACCCAAATTAACAATCAATAATGGTGAGTATTAACTTACATTCATAAAGTAATACAAAGCTTTTGTATAAAAACTTTAACTTTGCAACGGAAACGGAAGGAAATCATGAATATAAAAAGCGATATAAAAGATCCCAAATATGTTAATCGTTATTACGTAACAGAAGTGGATTCTTTTGAGGATAGCATCTATTGTCACCATGCTATCATTGGCGAAAATTTTATTACCGAGCATGTGCACAATAAAGATCAATTTCTTTACACAGAAGGTGGTGTTGTTTTTTTAAAAACAGCTGAAAAGTCCTATTTTCTTCCTGCAAGACATTACATCTGGATACCGGCTGGCATACGCCACAGTATCCATCCGAGCACCCCTGATGTGGTTATGCGTAATCTTTATTTTCCAAAGTATGATACTGACCAGGAGTTCTACAAGAAGATAAGCATCTACCCTGTCGACGATCTTCTTAATGAGTTGATCATGTTCACAAACAGATGGAACGGTAATATTTTCCCTGTTGAAGAGCCTAAATATTCGCTTGCAAAAGCATTTAAATTATTATTACCTGAAGTCTCCCAGCACGAGCTACCATTGGCACTCCCCTATCCGAACAATCAAAAGCTAAAAGATATCGTCACCTTTTTAGAAAGCCGCATTGAGGAAAATGTAAGCTTTAAAACACTTTCTCAAAAATTCAACATCAGCGAACGTACATTAGCGCGTCTTTTCCAGAAAGAACTCAACATGTCTTTTATACAGTATTATACAATATTAAGAATGTTAACGGCTCTTAAACTTCTTTTAGATGAAAAACTGAGTGTAAATGAAGTTGCTCTGAAGGTAGGTTATAGTAGTTTGCCGACGTTCAGTAATACCTTTAATAAAGTGATCGGTGTAAGACCAAGCGAATATGTAAAGCAAAAACAATTGTTAATTTAATATTTTTAAGTATTTTAGTTCTCTAATACCTAAAATCTTAATAATGAATTATAAAAAACTATTTTTTAGTTTAGCAGGACTTGCCCTGTGTGTTTCAGTTGGCGCCAGCTCACTGAACAAGAAACCAAAACCATTACAATTGTTCAATGGCAAGGATATAAAAAATTGGACGCCAAAAATTAGCAAGCACGAGGTTGGAGAAAACTATGCGAATACGTTTCGTGTTGAAGATGGTTTATTAAAAGTAAGATATGATGGGTATGATCAATTTGATCAACAATATGGCCATTTATTCTACAACAAAGAATTTTCTGCTTACATCCTACGTGTTCAATATCGTTTCGTTGGCGATCAAGCTAATGGAGGTGAAGGCTGGGCGTGGCGCAACAGTGGTGCTATGTTACATGGTCAAGATCCTAAAACAATGGCAAAAGATCAAGATTTTCCAGTTTCAATTGAAGGCCAGTTATTAGGTGGCGACGGAACAAATGAACGGACAACAAGTAATCTATGTACACCGGGTACAAATGTTGTCATGAACAATAAATTATTTACACCACATTGTGTAAGCTCTACATCGAAAACTTATCATGGAGATCAATGGGTAACAGCAGATTTTCTTGTCTTAGGAGATTCAATTATCCAACACTTCGTAAATGGAGAAAAAGTTCTCGAATATCAGAAGCCGCAATATGGTGGTGGAAATGTATCGCACTCTGACCTTCCAAAAACAAAAGCGGGGCAACTACTCAGTAAAGGAACAATCTCTCTTCAAAGCGAGAGTCATCCTATAGACTTTAAAAAGGTTGAGATTTACGATTTAGAACCTTATATGAAAAACCCAGCGGCTCTGAAAAAGGCAATTGCAGCGGTAATGGAAAAATAAGAAAAATAAAAAAGTGTCGAGAATCTCGACACTTTTATTTACATTCATTCGCTTGGAAAAGAGAAAATCCAGGGTAAAGTAAAAACATAAAGAAAAGGGATACAGAGAACTGTATCCCTTTATATATTATACTGAAAGCTTAAACTAAACCGTTAACAAATTTAGTTAACTTAGATTTGTTGTTAGAAGCTTTTTTCTTGTGGATTACATTTTTCTTAGCCAAACGATCAAGCATAGAAATTACACGAGGCAATAAAGTTTTAGCTTCTTCTGCTGAAGTAGAAGTGCGTAATTTTTTAATTGCGTTACGAGTAGTTTTTGCTTGGTAACGGTTTCTTAAACGCTTTGTAGCGTTTGCTCTAATTCTTTTGATCGCTGATTTATGATTTGCCATTTTTTAGCTAATTTTTATTCGTTCTTTACTTAAAATTCGGAATGCAAAAATAACATCTTATTTCTAATATTCAAAATCTATTTTAAAGTTTTCTATACTTATCTTTGCAACATGCAAAAATTATCCATGGATCAGCTGCAACGTGCTGATGTTGAAACATTCAAAAACCAAGAGAAAACAGCTATCACACTCGTTCTAGACAATGTGAGAAGTATGCATAATGTCGGATCAGCTTTTAGAACGGCTGACGGATTTGCAATAGAAAAAATATTCTTATGTGGTATCACGGCTACACCTCCACATCGCGAAATTGAAAAAACAGCTTTAGGTGCGACACAAACGATTCCATGGGAACATGTCGAGGAAACTACGGAAGCAATTAAAACTTTAAAAGAATTGGGGTATACCATTATTGCGATCGAACAAGCCGAAAACAGTGTACTATTACAAAACTTTATACCTGCAAAAGATGCTAAGTATGCTTTAATATTTGGCAATGAAGTGAATGGTGTCGATGAAGAAGTCATGTCATTAGTGGATTATTGTATCGAAATTCCGCAATTTGGCACAAAACATTCCTTCAATGTATCTGTCACAATTGGTATCGTAACTTGGGATTTTATTCAAAAAAGTAAGTTCTCTTAATTTTTTATCAATTAAGGGGATATAAGTATTTATATTACTTCCTATTTCCAATGCAAAATAGTAGATTTGTGATGCAAAATTTTAAGAAGAAATGAGTGTATTAGTTAATAAAGATTCAAAAGTAGTTGTTCAAGGTTTCACTGGAACAGAAGGTACTTATCATGCTAGTCAAATGATCGAGTACGGAACAAACGTAGTTGGTGGTGTTACACCAGGAAAAGGTGGTCAAACACATTTAGACCGTCCCGTATTCAATACTGTTAAAGATGCTGTAGAAAAAGCTGGTGCTAACGTTTCTATTATTTTCGTACCTCCTGCATTTGCAGCAGATGCGATTATGGAAGCTGCTGAAGCAGGTATCGAAGTAATCGTATGTATCACTGAAGGTATTCCTACTAAAGATATGATTCAAGTAAAATCTTACTTGAGTGACAAAAATTCTCGTTTAATCGGACCAAACTGTCCAGGTATCATCACTGCTGATGAAGCTAAAATTGGTATCATGCCAGGTTTCATCTTTAAAAAAGGTAATGTTGGTATTGTTTCTAAATCAGGAACATTAACTTACGAAGCTGTTGATCAAACTGTAAAAGCTGGTCTAGGTATTACAACTGCTATCGGTATCGGTGGTGACCCAATCATTGGTACTACAACTAAAGAAGCAGTAGAATTATTAATGAATGATCCAGAAACTGAAGCAATCATCATGATCGGTGAAATCGGTGGTGGTATGGAAGCTGAAGCTGCTCTTTGGATTAAAGAAAATGGTACTAAACCAGTAGTAGGTTTCATCGCGGGTCAAACAGCGCCTCCAGGACGTCGTATGGGTCACGCTGGTGCTATTGTTGGTGGTGCTGACGATACTGCAGCTGCTAAGATGAAAATCATGGCTGAGTGTGGCATCCGTGTAGTACAATCTCCTGCTGAAATCGGAAAAGCAATCGCTGAAGAATTAGCTAAGAAAAACTAAGCGTAAGCTTTATATATAAAAAAAGCCTTGCAAAAAATTGCAAGGCTTTTTTTATATATACCCCCTTCTACTTACTGTTACCAGTCAACTCCATTGGAATCTTTCCTTTTAGCATGACAGTTATTCTGGAATCATCTTCCGATTTCACATCAATTAGTAAATCCTGCGCATTATTCTGATCAAAATCTGTTGTCAACATCTGCACTGCCACACCATCTGTTTCTACAGCATACAGCGTTTTTAAATCTGCTTTTTTTATAGCATTTTCAAGAGCTTTAGATTCTTTAGCTTGCTCAGCCCCAATTTGGCAGATGACCAAATCTTGAATATCCTTCAATAAAGAATCGGGAACAAATTGTTTAATATCCATAAACAAATCTCCATCGCTAAGTTTGTTTACATCTTTTATATTAGCACCACTAAATCTAAAGATGTCTATCCCTTTTTGTTTTTTCGGCAATGAATTTACAAATTCATTAACTTTAGAAAGCTGTGCCTGAGCGGTAAACACGCTAAAAACAAGTGCAATTGCGGTTATTAACTTTTCCATAACTAGTTTATTATTTTAGCTTTATTATTTTTCTTTTCGTAATACTCGATCATTTTAGATAACTCATTTAAATCCAGATCAGCCTTAATATCAACAAAAACATAGTCCTCCTCATCTGCGATCCCCAATAGCACACGCTTCACATGATCTTTCTTCATCTCTGTATTAATCGTAATTTTTGATCCTTCACTATACAAACTCATCATTTCTTCAAAATTATTTTTAGCTAGATAAGCATTAAACTTACTCATGAGATTATCTTTTTTATTTCCAGAAATTGTCATGATCTTTAACTTCTTGATTTTCCGCAAGGCCAATGCCGCAATCGCATCCTCTTCATCTAATTCTTTTATTTTACCTTTAATAAATGCTTTTGTTAAAAACATCGGTACCCTTATTGATGCAACTTCCGTATCACTTGAGAGGTCTCTCTTACTCACAAACGACATGTTTGGACTTGTTTTAACAAAACAACTTTGCAAGGTCAGACAAAAGAGTAAAAGGGCTCCTATAATTATTGAATGCTTCATAATCCTATTGTTTAGTATTGACCAATTTATTTACATCATCGTAGCTCACCTTACCATCCAGGATCATAAAAATCGTACTTCCTTCAGATTGAATGCTGAGCAATAGATTTTTAATAACATCAGTTGCTGTATCTTCTGCTAAAAATTTAATTTTATTACCTTCCGAATTAATGGTGATCAATTCTTCGTATTTCAATTTGCCAATAGCTTTTGACACATCAGATTGTACTCCTAGATCTGCCTCTTCTAAGATCAGCATCTTAATACTGTTTATTTTAGAAAGCAATGGTTTTATACTATTCACTTCATTATCGGATAATTTCATCTTATTCAGCATGCTGAACATAGGCTTACCAATTTTAATAGAAGTCACCCCTTTTCCTTCTTTATATTGCTCGAAGATCTCATCTAATTTCGATAGTTGAGCATGTGCCAAACTTGAACACAATAGCGCTAATACTAATAATATCGTTTTCATAATTTTTATAATTCAATACTTAAACATTTTATATTTTCAACTTCCTTCATTCCTTTTTTTAAGTTCGAAGAGGCAAATAGCAGTGCATTTTCAGTAATCTTTAATGCTTCCGCTTCATCTGTAATTTTTACCCCATTGACCTCTACATAAAATTCTTCTGACGCAAGTGGCTCACTTGCCAGATCTAATTCTGGCTTTAAAACTGATCGGTCACTATTGTAAGTATCGATCCTTACAACCGTTGAATTCCGTGATAGCTTTTTTTCACTTTCTTTATTCTCAACCAATGGTTTCGTTTCAATGATATCCTTTTCATGATGCTCCTTCGAGGGAATCTTAAGAGTGGCCACCTCTTCTTCTTCCACTGCTTTTTGATTAGGCAAATACCATATACCTAAACAGATGACCAAAACAGCTGCTGCGATGGACGAAAACAATGTCCATATTTTTCTCTTTTGTGGCAGATGGACAGATTGCACCTTTTCTGTTGTTGTTAAAAAAGATTCAAAATCCAACGGCATCTCCGCTTTATCCTGCTCTGATAAGACCGAAAAATACCCCTCTTCGCTTTGCTCCTTTAGTAACCTTTCTTCGGCAAGAGTCGTTTCTCCTGCTAAATATTTAGCTTCTAATTTCTTTAATTCTTCTTTCTTCATAATCAAATACTTTTGTCAAATTGACTTTTACCACATTTCGAGCTCGCGATAAATTTACGCGCACTGCATTTTCATCTATTCCGACCAAGGCAACAATGTCTGCAATTTCATATTCCTCAATATCTCTGAGATACATCACCAGTCTTTGCTTTTCAGGGAGCTGATCTATGAATTTTAAGATAAGTTCTCTAGTTAAGGAAGGATACTTTTCTTTTTGAATATCTTGATCAAGTTGTGCCATATATTTTGTTTTGACCCCCTCTCTATTTAATCTATTCAAGGCAAAGTTTTTTGTCATTCGCATCGCATAAGCTTCGATATTCGTAATTTTTAAAAGTTCATTCCTCGATTCCCATAACTTCAATAATACTTCCTGAACCAAATCAAACGCATCATCCTGATCTAGCAAAAACCTATTTGCAAAACGAAATAACCGATCCTTATGGATGAAGACTGTCGTTTTAAAGGTTTCTTGGTTCATAAATTTTAATCGCTTTTATATAGAAGACATGCAAGGGTATCGAAATATTACATACTTTTTTAAAAAAAAATAATTGGTGCTGTTATATTCTAGGAATTGTCTTCCTTATACGAAGGAACATAAAAAAACCGAAGCTTTTTAGCTTCGGTTTAAAAAGATAGATTATCCATGAAATGAATAATCATGTTTGTGTATAAATTATGAAGTAGCCTGAAATAAAGTACCCCTAGAAATTCAGTACATCAGTATAAAAGGATATCATTGAATTTACAAAATAATCCTTTATTACCTTACCAAAAAGGAATAAACTTTAATTACCGTAACGGTTGCATGCATTATTAACCTTTTTGCAATGCGTTGACAAGTTCACCATTCTCTCGTCTTAAATTAACAACTAATTTCTGATCTATAGCAGCTACTTCAATCATCGTACGGTTATCCTTTTCAGGCCCACCTCCAATGATAACATGATAATTATGATTGGCATCAGGGGGATAAAAACCAAATTCATGTGAGTGTCCACCGATCACTGCATCAACTTTGTACTTTTCTAAAATATCATGAAAACTTGTCCTGTTATGTACGGTTCCGTGATATTCATCGGAATGAAAAAATGGAAAATGATTGACAACAATGATATGTTTAGCTTTTTTACGCATTTTTGATTGCATGATCCCCGTTAACCAAGCACGTTGCTCTAATCTGTAATTATCAAATTCGTATTCACCTCTTAAAGCTTCATGTTCATCTTCCTTATCCTCACCCCCGTCTAAAATAATCCAAAGAACAGGGCCTACGGTAAAAGCCTGATAAAACTTATTGTTAGGTAAATCATAATAATTTTTCAAATGACGTATAAATGATCCTCTATTATCGTGATTTCCTTTCACCATAACAAAAGGAACCTGCGAAGCAAAAGCTTTAGCTATAGGATCTAGCATTTTATCCGTTACATCGCTCTGTTTCATAATATAATGAAACGAATCACCATTAATAATGACCAAATCTTTATGATTCAGAGCAGTCTTATTGTATAAATACGAGTAACTGCTTCTGTCTTCATGAATATCATTTAAAATTAAAACATCGCAGGTTGACTTGTTATCTATAGGTAGCTTTGTATTTATCACTTCAGAACTGATTTCAAGACCACCCGGTACTTTGGCCCCCACCCGGTACTTAAAATCTGCTCCTTGATGTGGTACCTTAAATTTAAAAACTTCAGCACGGGCGTTACGTATACCATCTACTACTTCATAGATTTTATGGGACAATGTATCATCGTCCTTTAGTATGTCAACCCAGGCTATACCTGGACTACTCAAAACGCAACAGATAGTTATATGCTGTTCTGTTAGATTTTGGAGATAAGGAAGTGCGGCAAATTTAAAAGCAGTTTCTGCTAGTTCTAATTCATTAGCATTTACGTTCTGTACGAAAGATGCACCCCCAAGCAAGCCTAAGCTTTTTATAAAAAAACGTCTATCTAAATTCATCATAGATATATGAGTAAAAATTGACAGCTGATTATCAAAAAAATCAGCTTCATATTAGTTAAGTTAATCTTGAAATACCAGTAGAGTCACAGCAAGTCCCTTTAAGATGTTGCTCGACTTTATAAAGAAATATCTGTGACACGTTATGTTAAAAAATCTGGACCATGGTGAGATCTTGATCTTGGGCAAAAAAATTTAAATACCTTATTTTAGATCACTTCAATACGTTGTCCATCCCATCCTACTGCAACCACTCTGGTATAGCCTTCGGGTGTCTGAACCACTGTAGTTTTAATATCATCAACAGAACCTGCACCACGAAATGCGACTTTCAGCAATTTTTCACCTGCGTACGTTTCAAATGCTACAGCATTTTCCCACTTTGTATTATCAATTACAATCTTTCCTATCTGTTTTTCGATCCCACTATTTTTAGTTCCACGAACAGGTTGCTTTCCCTTAAAAATATCAATGGAATTCGCTGTTAAGTAATGCATAACAGGAGTGGTCGGTTTATTATATTGAGATGCATAAGATTTAACCTCACGAACATCCATTTCAGTAATCGTCATACGTCCGGGCGTATAATCATCTACCATCATATCCATTGTTGTCAACATACCAGAATGTTCAAAGAAATCTGTCAGATCCAATTTAGCAGCATCACATGCATTTTTAATAAAGCTTAGCTGATAGTAACTGTTCTCCTTTGCATTAATTATGGGATCATTGATTGCCTTCATAAAGATATCTGCGTAAAAATCTTTATTACCCCACTTTTCACCTTCTCCTACAACAGCCATGTAAAGTTGTAACTGCCAAAGCGGGACTAAAGTGCCAAAATGATCGCCGGCAAACCCTCTGTCATTCTCCCGTTTCATACGATCATGCCCAGCTTGTGTCATCCAAGGTTGTTTGTGCACAAATGCAGATTCCATATAAGTCGTGATACGCCCCCCAACTTTATGTTCATCATAATCCTTTAAAGCTTCGCGTTCTAATTTAACATCCTTTCTATTAAAAAGATAACGTGTCCAAACGGAATAGATATTATTTGTCGTTTCCGTTGTACCCGGCCAAGTCATATTGGGCCGTACCTGATTAACATGTCCAAACTCATGAGCAACTCCCCAACAATCCTTCTGTAAGGTTGGAATATGAGCCACCCAGGGCATCGTTTCATCGTGAAATGCGGCCCCAAATTCATCTGCGTGCATAAATCCATCCCATATTACACGACCGAACATATGATTACGGGGAACTTTATTATACTTAACAAGACCCATTAATTCATGTTGGATAGTGATAATAGAATCATACAACTGAATAAGTTGTGTCCCCTGTGATGGAGCATACTTTTTTAAAGAAGCGACAGAATAAGCTAACTGTGTTTTTTTTCCAACGATATCTAAAATAGGTCCGTAAGCGTTTGCTAACAATTGGTCCCATTTTTTATTATCATCGTTAGCAACCTGAAAAACACCATTGATGTGCCCTGAAAGAATATGTACCTCAATTTTATTAGCAAGCTTTGCTTCTTTCGTATAATAATTGATGTAACTATTACCTTTTGAATGAGATTTGAGAATATTAAGTCCAGGTTTTAATTTGTAAGTCTCTTTACTGAAATCTTTATCATCCCAGTTCACAATATCCAAAGAAATAGAATTACCGTTAACATCTCCGACCCAGGCAATTATTTCGTCATTCTGATCAAAGTAAATACCCGTCGGATTTTCAAACTGCGAATATGCACCTGTTTTCAGTCGATTGGCTAAAATATGGGGATCTTGGTAGCTTTCATATTTTCGAATACGCTCATGCAAAGGATATGTCTTACTTTTCAGCTGTTTGGCAACAGCTCGAATTACCTCTGAAGATATGGCATTTATTTCTTTGTCACTTACTCCTTTTTTCAGAGTTGTAAATTTCTTATGATTAAAGACTTTAAAATCACTTTTATCTTGCCCCAACGATAGCAAAACAGTGCTGATTAAAAAACATGTGGTTATAATGTACTTTTTCATATCATGAATAAAAACGTGTTAAGGTAAAGCCAACAGGGCACTTAACAATAATTGGAGTTTTATATTATAATAATATAGGTATTAAAACCACTAATTTAGGTTTTTCAATTAGACATGTGGATAGATAAAACAAGCATAATAATGTATTATTATACGCAAATTTGATATAACTTCTCATCCGTTCAAAATTAATTTGGTAGATAAGCTAAGAAGTAAAACCATAAAAAAAACCGAAGCTTTTGGCATCGATTCTGTTCAGGTTTATTCATCAGCAGAAGGACCATAAAGTCCTGGTACTGGAATATTCAATAATCTCAAGTAAACAGTCAACTGACCTCTGTGATGGATCAAGTGATTGGTAATGATATAGCGCACGGCTCCAGCCTTGGGCAATCGTGCCATTTCCCAGTCACCAGCTTTTAACACCCATTCTTTTAACCAGTCCTCTTCAGGCAATTGTTCAATAGTTTCCTTATTTGCAATTAAACCTTTGATTAGAATATCTTTTAATTCGTCAATGGAATTAATTTTTAAAGGTTGATAATCAGTTTTAAAATCGAAGACATCCTTCGGAATAGCTTTAGAAACCCAATTATGCAATTCCACAACATGTGCTGCCAATGCGCCTAAACTCATCGATTTTTCGTGTGGACGCCAATCCAGATGTTCATCTGTAATGCGATCCAAAACACGACCTGTATTACTTGTCTCTCTTTCTAATTCAATCAGAAAACTCTTTTTAATACTCATAACCTTATTTTAAATACAAAAATGATTTGCATAATCTATTTTAAAAATAAATGTTAATACAGGAAACCTTCATGCAGGTCATGTAAAATCCAGTGTTTACTCTTAATATTACTTTGTTCACTCTTCAATAATTGAATAAAATCTTGTACACCTATCTCTTCATTTCCATTGGCATGAATTAAAACGATACTGCCGTCTTTTGCATGCTGTCCCTTCGCAAGCCACGCATCTGATCCTACTGGTATCAAACCAAAACTTAATACCTGTTCAATAATTTTATTACTCGAAACAAGACCTGGAAATCTAAAAAAGACGGACGGAACTATTCCTTTAGAAAGCATCAACTTCTCATTGGCTATAACTTCATAATTTACATCAGTGCCTGTGGCTAATAAAAAATTATGATTTAAAGGATCCTTATTCACTTTATGATTATAAGTATGATTGATCCATGTTATCGTTAACAACCCTTTATTTTGTAAATTAATGAGCCATTGTAGGTCCGTTTCATGATTCAAAATCCATTTCCCCGAAAGAGAAATAGCAACTGGAAGCGAATTTTCAACACCTTTAAAAGCAACAAATAGAGTCTCAAAAACAATTTTATCCAATGGCTTATGCGATGGGCATAAATCAATAGTCAGATTAATGCCCCGCTCCTTTGGAAAGGGAAAATCAATTCCAGCATCTTGAAGCACCTGTTCATTACTTCGAACATGTTTAAAGCTCTTCATATACAAAGATGAATCAAAATATGGTACCTTCTCAATGGAAGTAACGGCTACAATTTTACAAGCATTACGATTCAACACGTATGTCTCCAATGTTATTGGATCTACTGACAACACGTAGTTCTGACCTTGGTCCTGAAAACTTCGAATACCAACATACTGCTTTCCTTTGTAAGAAACATTGGCAAAATTTACCTGATAGTCCACAATATGTTCAAAACGTTGTGCATAAATCACATCGGATGCAAGAATCACGAATAATATGACCAAATAGATGTGTCTAAATAAAAATCTTTGCCTTTTCTGTTTCATCGATAAGATATCAATAAGTCCAAAAAGTATAATCCTTGAGAAGCGTTATATTATATGGATGTATAATAGCATGATGAGCGGCTTGCTTTGCTATTTTACTTTCAACATAACTTATTGAAAGCGGTACAAACGCATTATTCCGAACATCTTCCTTAAATAGGGCTTCATACCAAACACAGGCTGCAATAAATCTACCATAATTTAAATTAAGATGATAGCCATCCCGTGTAAAATGGTCTCCGACATAAGTCGTTCTAGCATTTTGTATTGCAGTTCCACAAGGAATCAAAATTGAAAAATTCCCCCATTTATATACCTTTTCAGATGTCGATACAATAGCTTTATACATTTGCTCTTGATTGCGTTCATATAAACTAAATCCACTATGATCACTATCATGTTGATAAGCCCATGTTTGATGTAGAATATACTTAGTTTCCGGATACTTGACATGCTCCTTTACATAAGCATATAGCAAAGGTAAATCCTTTGCATAAGTGTCATATTTTCCCGATAGAGGGCTTGCCTGTTGAAAACTGATATAATCCCATGGTTCATCTAAAAGCGCAGCCGATATTTTCATATGCTCATGTACGCTCTTCGCTCCGGATTCATCTACTTTTCGATAGCTATAGGCACTACTATCTCCCAAAGCATTTTTAACATGTAGCTCCAAGGGTGCTCCTCCTATATATAAATTACCGATCACAATTTTTTTCCCCCGAGCATTTGCCAGTTCAAACAAATTGTTTTCAATAGCATCTTCTGAAAAACTATTACCAATAGCCAGTATACGAATCACCCCATCATCTAATGTCCGGTCATCAGTTTGGGCCTTTAATTTTGATAGAAAAATAAAAGAAAAAAGAAAAAGAATATAAGTAATTCGAGTGCTAAACATATGAATGCATTTATACAGATAAGCTCTAAATTAAAAAATATCTTTCAATTTGAACAAAAAAAGCTTCTCAATAGAGAAGCTTTTTTTTATCCATATTATATCTTAAATTTTATCTTTAATGCGCAATACAGATAATGAACCAAGTAGCATAAAGACACCTGCTAATAATATTCCGTAAACAGAATTACTATCAAAGAATATCTTGATCATATAACCTCCAAAAAAACCACAGACAATCTGAGGAAATGTGATGAAGAAATTAAAAATTCCCATATAAACCCCCATTTTTTTTGCCGGCAAACTGTCACTCAAAATAGCATATGGCATTGCTAATATACTTCCCCAAGCCAGTCCTACCCCAATCATAGGAATAATTAAGAGATTGGGATCTTTAATTATAAATATGGACATCAATCCTAGACCTCCCATAGCAAGTGAAAAAGCATGTGTCTGCTTGCGCCCAAATTTAGTTGCTATCTTAGCTAAAAACAAAGCATAGATTGCCGAAACGGCATTATAAATACCAAAAAGCACTCCTACCCAATTGGCTGCATCCATGTAAAGCTTCGATTTATCCCCCCCCTTTAAATAAAAGATATGTTCTGCGATTGCGGGAGTAGTATACACCCACATCATAAAAAGTGCGAACCATGAAAAAAACTGTACGACACCCAATTGTTTCATCGTCTTTGGCATGGATCTAAAATCTGCAGCAATAGCAAATAAGCCAGAACGATGCTCAACTTCAACTTCTTGAGATGCATCTTCAAAAGAAGCTAATTCCGTCGGATTATACTCCTTTGTCGATAAAACTGTCCATAAAATGGATAACAGCAATATACCTGCCCCAAAATAAAAGGAATATATTACATTGAGAGGAATTACCCCTTCTGCAGCTGTTCCTTCCACTCCAAAATAATGAGTTAACACATACGGTAACCAAGATCCTATTACTGCCCCAAATCCGATAATAAAGGTTTGAACAGAAAATCCTAAACTCCGTTGTGAACTCGGTAAATTATCTGCAACCAACGCCCTAAATGGTTCCATCGTAACATTAATTGATGCATCCATAATGGTCAACATTCCCGCCCCTACTAATAACGGAGGTAAAATAGCCGTAAACAATGCAGCATTAGGCATTAATATCAGTGCGATTGCAGTTAAAATAGCACCGATCAAAAAATAAGGTTTGCGACGTCCAATTTTATTCCATGTCCGATCACTATAATAGCCTATTATGGGCTGAACGATCATTCCGGTGATCGGAGCTGCCAACCAAAAAAGTGATAAATGCTCAACATCAGCTCCAAATGTCTGGAGAATGCGCGAGGCATTACCATTTTGAAGAGCAAACCCTGTTTGGATACCCAAAAAGCCTATGCTCATATTGATAATCTGAACAGTTGACAGTTTTGGTTTATGCAGTTTTGAAATCATAATTTTATTGCTTAGCTGGTTATGCACTTGGCTTAACAGAGATTGCCTCTCCGTTAAAAATAATATTAATTTCTTGATTAGACTTATTGATCAGTTCAAAATCATGCTGTTTTATTTTCACAAATAATTTCACCCCCCTAAACTGAACATGAAAAGCATAACTTTCCCAAGTTTTAGGAATGAAAGTTTGAAAAATCAATGTATTGTTTTTCACCCGCATCCCTGCAAAACCTTCGACGATAGACATCCAGGTTCCGGCCATCGATGTGATGTGTAATCCATCTTCGGTGTCATTGTTATAATCATCCAGATCTAAACGGGCTGTTCTAAGGTAAAATTCATATGCTTTAGCCTCATTACCCAATTTTGAAGCTAAAATAGCGTGAACACAGGGTGACAGTGAACTTTCATGAACAGTTCGCGGTTCATAAAAATCATAATTCTTTCTTATCGTATCTAAATCATATTGATCTTCAAAGAAATATAAGCCTTGAAGTACATCTGCTTGTTTTATAAAACATGATCTCAAAATACGGTCCCAACTCCACTTTTGATTGATCGGTCGCTCTGTATCAGGCAAATCAGCAACTAAGACTTGCTCTTTATCTAAATAACCATCCTGTTGTAAAAATATACCGCTTTCAGTATGGATCGGATAATATAAATGATCCATGATATGCTGCCATGTTACGGCTTCCTCTTGCTTAAAAGCAACTTTTTCAAATAAGACCTTTAGTTTGATATGATCACTATCTTTTAACGTTTGTATGGATTCCAGCGTATACTTTAAACACCAGCTAGCAATAGTATTGGTATACCAGTTATTATTGACATTGTTTTCATATTCATTAGGACCAGTAACTCCCAGTATAACATATTTATCCTTCTCCGCACTCCAGTTGACACGTTGTGCCCAGAAACGACTGATAGCAATCAATACTTCAAGCCCATAATTTTCGACATATGACCAATCACCGGTATAGCGCTGATAATTATAGATGGCAAAAGCAATTGCGCCATTACGGTGGATCTCTTCAAAAGTAATCTCCCATTCGTTATGACACTCTTCTCCATTCATTGTAACCATAGGATATAAAGCCGCTCCCTTTGAAAAACCAAGTTTTGCGGCATTCTCAATCGCCTTATCCAGATGCTGATAGCGATACAGCAATAAATTGCGGGCAATAGCCGAGGGTTGCGTAGCAAGGTAAAAAGGAACACAATAAGCCTCTGTATCCCAATAGGTCACACCACCATACTTTTCTCCCGTAAATCCTTTTGGACCAATATTAAGTCTGGAATCTTCGCCAGTATAAGTTTGGTATAATTGGAATATATTAAAACGAATAGCTTGCTGTGCGGCAACATCTGCAGTGATCTCAATATCACTTTCATTCCAGAAATTTCCCCAGGCCAGCGCCTGATTATGTTGTAATTCATCAAATGTTATGGCAGAAATTTTTTCGATATTTTCTTTTCCCGTCACAACTAATTCAGTTTCACTATAATTTTGAGAAGTAACCATTGAAACACGTTTTTCTACAGAGAATATATCACCTGGCTCTACAGAAATTGCTACACTTTCAGAAACATATGCACCTTCTTTTGAAGGTTTGGATTCCAGAGTTTTATTATTTAAAGTAAAGTTATTAAACAAATCAGCACGGACTATGAAATCTGTTTTCTTCGTTTTCATCGTCACATTTAACTGTGAATCTGATGTACCACTTGAAATAAAATTCCAAAAATGTTCATCATAGTTACTGTCTCTATTCACGACATCTCCTTCCAAATAAGACTCCACCTGTAAAGAAGCTTTTTGATTCAGAACTTGGATAGTATATTTTAAAGATGCTGTTTCAGACTGAAAAAGATGAAATATCCGCGTGCTCTTTACACGAATCTCCATACCATTTTGAAGTCTAGCGTCAAAAGATCGAATTAATAATCCATGCTTCATATCCAGTTTTCGTTGAAAACTATATACATCACATTTTGCGAGATCCAAAACCTCACCATTCACTTCGATATGAAGACCAATCCAATTGATAGCGTTAATAACCTTCGCAAAATATTCAGGATAACCATTTTTCCACCAACCAACGCGGGTTTTATCAGGATAATAAACTCCAGCCAAATATGATCCTGATAATGATTTACCGCTATAGTCTTCTTCAAAATTTGCTCTTTGTCCCATTCTTCCATTTCCAATAGAAAATATACTTTCTGAGACTTCATTATATGCGGGCTGAAACCCTTCTTCTATGATATTCCACTCATCGTGGACGATGTAATTTTTCATTGCAAAATCAACTAATTAATTTAAAACTTCTTCCAAACTGCTGATTGACAAATCGGTTCCATTCAAGTTTGAACCGATACCAATCACGCTCATTCCTGCAGCCCTTGCAGCATCTACCCCGGCCTGCGCATCTTCAAACACCAGACATACTTCTGGAAGTAACTTAAGATCACGGGCAGCTTTTAAAAAAACCTCTGGATTAGGTTTAGAAAGACTCACACTATTACCATCAACAAGGACATCAAAAAAAGAAATCATACCCGTTTTCTCGAGGATAAGCGGTGCATTTTTACTCGCAGACCCTAATGCAACCTGATATCCATTTTTCTTTAACCAATGCAACAGTTCAAGAGATCCAGGTAAAATTTCATCTGCTTTCATTTGCTCAACTAAATCTAAATACCAGCGATTTTTCCGTTCTGCCATTTCTATTTTTTCACTTTCAGAAGCATCAACTCCAGCCCAGTTTAAAATTTTCTCTAGTGAAGCAATTCTACTTACACCTTTTAATTGTTCATTTTCAATCTCTGTAAAATCAAATCCCAATTCCTGAGCAAGTCTTTTCCAAGCTTGAAAATGAAATACCGCAGTATCCACCAAAACACCGTCGAGATCAAAAATTACTCCCTTAATTTCCTTCAAAAGGTCCAATGCACTTTTCATTTTTTATTTTTTTAATTCAAACACCACTGTTTGATGAGGTTTTAATGTAATTTCCAATGGTATTTCTTGATCGATATCTGTTAAAATATTTTTCATTCGCGTTGCTTCTTTCATACTCTCCCTAAATCGAGCTAAGGGTAATTTAACCTCCTTGTCATTACAGTTCATAAAAACAGATACCACTTGGTTTTCGTGAGATCTGAAATATGCATACACATTATGTTCCGGTACATAATGCTGTGTTGCTCCATATTGTAGCACCGTATTATTCTTACGATAATTCGCTAACTTTTTAATATGATCGAACAGTTCATTTTCTGCATCAGATCGGCCTGAAGCATTAAATTTATTAACAGTATCACCCGCAAATCCACCTTTAAAATCTTCACGTAGCAAGCCATCAGGTCTATTAAAATTCTTCATCAATACCTCTGCACCATAATACATCTGTGGTATACCACGAGATGTCAGCAACCAAGAGAATGCCGCTTTATACTTCTCTATGTCCTCTCCAACCACAGAGAAAAAACGGTCCTTGTCATGATTATCTAAAAATATTACATTCGCTAATGGATTAGGATATTGATAATCCGATCCTAAAGTTGCATACAATCTATTTGCACCATCCTTTTCATTATTCAATGCATCTGCGATAGCATAATTTAATTGAAAATCAGTGACACCATCAAGCTTCGTATCGATCGACTGGCCAACACGTTTTCCTCCTAAGAAATAAGCTTGATTCGGTACAGACTGTACCCATGTTTCACCAAAGAATGAAAACTGAGGATATTCTTTTTGAATTGCAGCTGTCCATTTAGCCATAAAATCCAAATCGTTGTATGGATAGGTATCTATACGAAAACCATCAATACCTGCATACTCAATCCACCAAATATGACTCTGTAGAATATACTTCTGAACATATTCATTTTCTTGATTCATGTCGGGCATCGTCTCTACAAACCATCCTTTTTCCATTCGCTCGCGATCTGCAACGGAAGCATAAGGATCGAAAATAGTCTGATCTTTATAAGTGGTTTGTGTAAAACTTGGCCATTCATGCAACCAGTCTTTAAAAGGCTTGTCAATTACGGTCCAATGATACAGTCCTACGTGATTCGGAACGACATCATGCACCAATTTCATATTTCGTTTGTGTAGTTCCTCCCCAAGTTTACGGTAGGTTTCATTGGTTCCCAATCGTGGATCAATATGATAGTTTTCTGTATTTGCATAACCATGATAGGAAGCCTGGGGCATATCATTGGTCAGTAATGGTGTTAACCACACAGAAGTAACTCCTAGATCAGCTAGATAATCTAGATGTTGAATAACACCATCTATATCACCACCATGACGAGCATACATGGAATCACGGTTTACCTGAATCTCCCGTAAACCTTTTATTTGATCATTCTTTGTGTTTCCATTGGCAAAGCGATCTGGCATGATTAAGTAGATCAAATCGTCGGAATGGACACCCTGAGCTTTCACAGAAGATGTTTCTCTATTTTTTAATTCATATTTATAGCTTCCTAATAGCTTATTATTTTCATAAAATTCAATTGGATAAAAGCCAGCAGTTGCGTCGGAGTCAACCGATAGATCTAGAAATAAATAATCGGAATTTTCAACCGGATTAGTTTTGACTAAGGTTAAGCCTTGCTTCTTGATTTTAACCGTACTCTTCCCAATGCCTTTTCCATAAATAATCAACTGCAAATCAGAAGATTTCATACCAACCCACCAATGCAAAGGTTCGACTCTTTGTATAGAAAATTTACCTTGAGAGAAGGCATAAGAAAGCTGAAGTAGCATAAAAACACCACTTAACAATAAACGTATCATCGTTCAAAAAAAGTTTGAAGAAATAGGGAGCCTCATGCTCCCTATTAAATTAGTTTTTAGAAATTTTTGCAGAATAACCTGAAGCTGTTCGTGACAGTTCAATATCGTATTTACCAGCAGTAGCAATTGCTATATTGGCACCATCTTGTTGTAGAGCGGATAAGTCGCCTCCGATATTCACAGCCCAATCATCGTCCATTCGGAATTTTAATTCACCCGCAACCAGGTTTACTGTTACTTTCCAGGTATATACTCCCTTGCTACCTACAAAAGTTAAATCTGTATCACTATCCCAACCTTTAGGAGTTGCACTACCGATAACGCCCCAGGTTGATTTTGACACTTCATAGGTTTTAGCTTCAGCATCCATCCGAATTCTATAAAAATCATTCGAAGAAACAGTAATATTTCCAGCATCACCGCTTTGTAATAATGTTCCGTCTGTTGCTCCTTTACCAAAAGCATCTGTCCAGTCAACATTAGTCGGTAAAAATTTAAAGCCAGAACCATCTACGGTAACGTACTCATAAATCTCAAACTTAGTTTTACTTTCTTTATCGTACAAACTCATCGGAAGCGCTAAAGTTGGTTCCCAACCAGTGGCAACTGAGCCTCCAACAAGAAACATTTGTGGATTACTCTCTGTGAAAGTAATTGGTCTTGTTTTTTCAATAATCTGTCCTGAAGAATTATAACTGATTTTGAGTAAAGCCTCTCCTATCCATGATGCTTGATTAGGAATATCAAATTCTTTTGATAAAATAAATGTATTGGGATCAACAGTAATATTTTCTGTGAACAAAGCTTCGCCTGCACTTACGGGTACAATAGAGAATGTAAAATCCGTAACCTGATTAGCAATAAAACTAACTTTTAATTTTTTCCCGACTTGAATGGTCGAAACTGTACTTTCGTTAATCGACAATATTGGAACGTCCGTACCGTGCTCCACTTTCTTACAAGAGAACAAAAGGGAAGTAATACCAACAAATAAAACTAATAGTAATCGAAATATATTAGACATTTTCATAATTTCTATTCATTTAAAGATTAATAACCAGGATTTTGATCCAATTTATTATTATTAGCTCTTGCTCTTGCGGGAATAGGAAATAGACGTTTGTAAGTTTCTCCAGCATTTGCTGGTTTAAATAACTGAGCATCTTCCCATCTACCAAAACGAATCATATCTGTTCTTCTGGTCAATTCAAACGTAAATTCTAAGGCACGTTCTTTATAAATAGCGTCCAAAGTTAATGTGCTAGCCGTAAAATGTTTCTCCGGATTAACTGGAAATGCACGTTTACGGACCTGATTAGCTGCATCAACAGCTTGAGAAACACTTGCTGCTGTAGCTCCTCTTAAAACAGCTTCGGCTTTCATCAGCAACACGTCTGCTAGGCGGAATACAACCACATCATTGCCGGCATTATTACTAATCTGGTTCTTATCCGGATAGTATTTAATACAACGTGCACCTGCTAAACGTCCTCCATCATCCGCTCCTCCAATGTCAAAATCAGATCCAGGTATTAATTTATAATTATATGGATCTAACACGACATTAAGTCCGTTATAATTCAGAGGTTGACCCGTAGAATTATACTGTTGACCATATAACCATTGTTTTTTACGATTATCCGCATTTTCAAACAAGTCAAAATAGGCCGGTTGTGCACTCCATCCATTCCACGGATTAATGCTCAATTCAAAGGTTTGACGATGTGCATAATGTAGTACACGGTTGAATAAAGTATTCCCTGTAGCACGGGAAGCATCATAAGGAATTGAAAATATTGGTTCAGGATTTGAAGCGCCATTATCAGGTTTAAATTGCGTCAAAAAATCATTTTCTAGCGCATATTTCCCCGAATTAATTACAGCATTGCTATGTTCAACCACCTTATTCCAATTTGCAGTGCCACTATAAACCTGTGCATTTAAGTACAGTTTTGCTAATAAGGTATGTGCAAACCATTTTGTTGGTCGACCATAAGTAGCTTCTGTTTTTTCTTCACTTAAATTTGCTAGATTATCTTCTAAATCTTTTACAATGAATTTATAGACTTCTGCCCGAGCTGTAGTTGCCGGTAACTCTGTTCCTGTATCAAAGCTGGTAACTAGCGGAATGTTTCCGTAAGCATCCATCATCATAAAATAATACCAAGCGCGCATGGCTTTTATTTCAGAAATTGTCTGTGCTTTTGTAGTTGATTCTGGAGCTTGTTCTAAAATACTAAGCACACGGTTACAAGTACCTATTGCATTGAAACCCCAATCCCAATTATTTTGAACAACTTCATGTGACGCTGACCAAGTATGGTAATGCATGTCCCGCCATTTTCCACCATCAAACCAATCTCCTCCTCTTGTTGGGATAATAACTTCATCAGATCCCGCTGTTTGCAGACTAAAATAATTATCGAAATAACCTCTTGCACTGGTATATACAGGCCCTGTTAAGGCGATAAATTGTTCTGGAGTCTTGGGAAATGTATCTTCTGTATATGCTGAATACATCTTATCGTCAAATTTGGTACAAGACTGTCCTGCAACCAGTAACCCGGCAAATAAGAATAAATGAATTTTACTGAATCTCTTTTTCATAACTAATTGTGAATAAGGGTTAAAAAGTTAATTTCACACCTAACAAGAAAGATCTTGTTTTCGGATAATAATTTCTATTATCAACACCAGGTGCTAAACCACCTAAACTTACCTCTGGGTCTACACCCGAATATTTGGTTATCGTAAATAAATTTTGTCCAGATACATATAACCGAGCATTTTTTAAATATTTAGATTCTATGGTACTAAATGTATAACCCAATGTTGCATTATCTAGTCTTAAAAATGAACCATCTTCAATAAATCTGCTAGAAGCAATTAGTGGAGTTTCAAAGATGCCTTCTTCAACTGCATCTTTAGAAATATTCGTCACATTTGCTTGTTGAAGACGGCTTAAATCGGCACGGGTAGCATTAAAAATTTGATTGCCATACATACCACGTAAGAAGAAGTTTAAGTCCCAGTTTTTATATTGAAAACTATTATTCCATCCATAAGTAAATTTAGGAAGCGCCTGCCCCATGACCATATAATCATCTGGTGCCGAAATCTGATCCTGTGTGACAAGTTCACCTGTTGGTTTTTGATAAATCGTTTTCTTCGCAACTTCATCGTAGCCCATATAATTAGCAACATAGAATGTTCCTAATGCATGACCTGGTAAAACAATTGCTGCCGTTTGACCGGTCCAACCGTCAAGACCAATACTTCCTTCATAACGCTGCGATACGCCAATATTTTCGATATTAGAAGCTAATGAACCAACCTTATTGATATTACGGGCGAAGTTGACAGTTGTATTATATGAAAAATCACTATTGCGATAAACGACGGCATTTAAAGTGATCTCAACACCTTTATTACTCATGCTTGCTCCATTAGCTAATAAACGATTGAACTGATAAGGTGGCGAAGGAACGTCGTACTCATACAATAAATCCTTAGTTTCTTTATTATAATATTCAATGGTACCTCCAAAACGCCCTCTCCATAATTCAAAATCCAATCCAGCATTAAACATTGATGTACTTTCCCATTTTAAATCAGGGTTTTCATTTTGGTTAACGCCATAGGCATTCATCCAATTACCATTATATAGAAATTGACCATTTTGAGGACCGAAAATAATGATCTGTCGATATGGATCTATATTTTGATTTCCTGAAACACCATACCCCATACGTAACTTTAATTCACTAAATAAATCTTGGTCTTGCATGAAACTTTCCCTACTTATTCTCCAAGCTCCGGAAATTGAAGGAAATGTTGCCCATCTATTATTTTTTCCAAATTTTGATGAACCGTCACGACGTACAGATGCACTTAACAAATATTTTTCATCATAATTATATCCCACACGACCATAAACCGAAATCAATAAAGATTCTAAAATATAAGGATATGTACTATAAGGATTATAACCATCTGGCAAGGTTCCTAAATTAAGGTTATTGCCTCCTAGATCGTCAGACATAAAACCGACAGAAGAAGCAACAACACCATCATTATTTTTAGTTTTCTGATACGAATAACCAGCCATTGCATCAAAAGAATGAAGATTCTTAGTGACATTATAATTAACATAAGACTCAAAAATCTTATCTATATTTTTCAAGTTTGAACGTTCAGCAAATCCTCTTCCCAATGCTTTCGAATCAAAGTCTGTACGATGCATATAGTATTTTTTATCAAATTGATTTTGCTGATACGATATCACGTTAGTCCAGGTCAATCCCTTGAAGATCGTCAGATCCGCTTTTAAACTAGCTAGCAAAGTATTGTTATTTCGCTCTTCATCGCGTTGATTTAACATGGCTACAGGATTGAAATAGTTTGTTCTTCCAGGTACTTGGAAATAACCATTATATGGTGCATAAGCAACATCATCAGAACTAACCGGTGAAGTAGGCAGATAACGAGCTGCCCCATTAAAAATCCCGTAGTCTACATGATTGGATTTGTTCATACTATTTGCAACATTAAGCGCTAATTTCAAGCGATCATCAAAAGCATTTTGATCAATTCCAACCCGCGCTACGACCCTTTCTAAATCACTTCTTTTCACAATACCTTGGTTATTAAAGTAATTTACAGAAGCATTATAGCGAGTTCCTTCAGAACCACCTGTTAGCGAGAGATTGTGATTATGAGAAACCCCAGTCCGAGTTATTTCATCTTGCCAATCAGTATCAAAACCAGTCTCAGAGGCAGCTACAGTCAAACCATTGTCTGCAACAAATTGCTTGTGCTCAGCTGCACTTAACACATTGACACGATTTGCAACTCTTTCAATAGCAGCATAACCACTATAAGATAAGACAGGCTTACCTGCTTTACCGCGTTTTGTCGTCACGAAAATAACTCCATTTGCAGCACGTGACCCATAAATTGCAGTGGACGAAGCATCTTTCATAACATCCATCGATACGATATCATCTGGTGCTACCAATTCAATGTTTGCACCGACTACCCCATCAATCACATACAATGGTGAAGAACTAGCAGTCAATGACGATGGTCCGCGCAATTGGATAGTGGATCCTGCAGTAGGGTCACCACCTGATCTATTCACCGTCAAACCTGCAACTTTACCTGCCAATAACTGGTCAGGCGAACTCACTACCCCAGTATTAAATTCTTTTGGACCGACACTTGATATAGAACCTGTAATTTGCTTTTTCTTTGCCACACCGTAACCGATCACAACTACTTCTTCTAAATCGTTGGTACTTGAATTCAAGTTGAAATTCAACACATTTGCACCGGAGACAATTTGGATCGGTAAATCCATAGAACTGTAACCGATCATATTGACCGTAACAGTCGTCTTTCCTAGTGGCACTTGATTAATTGTGTACTCCCCGTTTTGATTTGTTGCTGTTGAAATTGGACTTCCTTTGATTACAATAGTAGCTCCGATCACAATTTCTCCCTTATCATCCACCACTTTACCAGAAAGTGAAGAATTTTGTGAAAAAGCATTCATCCAAAGCATCATCAAAAGACCAAAGGTCATTACAGCACGTAATGTAAATTTGCTCATAATGTAATTGATTTTATATATTTAGTTTATTAATTTAGTTTTACTTAAAAGGTAATATCCACCAGGCTTAATTGTAATCTGACTATTTTGATCCCAATTTAGATTCGATCGAGTCATATTATCATACCAGCTCCCCGCTAAATCTGATGTAATGTGAAACGCTCTCGTTACAATGTCAAAATTTCCGATAACAAATACAGTTTGATTTCCATCAGACATGGTATAGTATTTCAATCCATCCTGCAGTGAGGACGATAATAAAGTTGCTTTTCTAAAAATTGAATTTAATTTTTTCAACCTGATCAATTTTGCATAGTGCTCAAATAAATGCGTACGAGAAATGTTGGACAAATAATCCCATTTCAATGGTTTTTCCCCTGTTCGACCATTTTCATCTATCGAGATATCGTAACCGAATTCACCAAATTGCCAGATCATTTTTGGACCAGGACTAGTTAACAAAAACGTTGCTGCTGCTTGAATCCTATCTAAAGCAGTAGCAAGATTCTTAACAGAATAAGAACCGTCAGCATAACCATATTGAGCATTCTTAAATTGGATTCTTTCTTCATCATGAGACTCCATGTAGCTCACCATATTAGCTGTCTTAAAACCATGTGATTCCGCAAATAATCTACTCAAATCCGATTTAGATCCGCTATTATAGCCCATAGTCGCTTCATTAAAATTCCCATTTAAATTATTCCACAGTAACATTCCTTCAGCAGCTAATTCTTGTTCCTCTTGATCAGAACCGAAATGTTCTAAAATGACATAGCAACTTGGATCAAGAATTTTAAGATAATCATGATAATTTTTCCAGATCGCAACCCGGCTAGCATCATAAGCAGACCAAGACCCAACGTTAGTTTCTGCAGTACCCGTATTTTTCTGTGTAAATCCTTTTGATAAATCGAAACGGAAGCCGTCTATCTTAAATTCTGTAATCCAATACTTCAGAACATCCTTCACAAAAGTTTGTGTATAAGGGCTTTCATGATTAAAGTCATATCCGACATTAAAAGGATGTCTTGGTATCATATTAAACCAAACATTGTTAGAGCTCATCGTTTGCCCTTCAAAATACAGTTGAGCGAGAGGTGATTGTCCGAATGCATGATTAAGTACCACATCTAAGATCACCGCAATTCCTGACTGGTGAAGATTATCGATGAGACTTTTTAAATCATTTGCACGACCATAATATTTATCCACGGCTAAATGATAAGAAGGATTGTAACCCCAAGTAGAATTGGCTTCACTTTCCTGAACAGGCATCAGTTCGACGGCATTAATACCTAGACGCTTTAAATATGGAATGGAATCGCGTATCGCATTAAAATTATGCTGTTTTGAAAAATCACGTGTAAGCAATTCATAAATCACTAAATCATAAGCATTTGGTTTGTTAAAGTTTTGAACTTTCCAAGGATAGTGCGTACCATTCAATTCCAATACACTCACCTGACCTGTAGTCTGCTGTATCGGATATGCTGGCAACTCAGCGACCGAACTTCCTAAATTGCTATCATAGATTGGGTCCAATACTAACTTGCTATAAGGATCCCCTATTCTTAACTGACCATCAATTAGAAATTGATAGGTATACTTTTTTGAAAAATCCAAATCTGCTACTGTTAACCACCATGTACTTCCATCAGGCGTCTGTTTCAAGACATACTTTGATTCTGCCTGAAAATTATTAAAACTACCTAATAGAAAAATAGTTGATTTTCCAGGAGCAGTTAACGCGAAACTCACTGTTTTCTTTTCCTTGTCGATCGTTACACCGTTCTTATTGACGCCGATAGGAAGTGCTGCAATTTCAGGCTTATCATTAACGAATATCCGTAACTTCTTCTCGTAGCTATTTCCATTAACTTCTATGCGAGCAGTAACAAGATGTACACCTAAAGTTCCAAACTTACATTTAAATGTGTGCTGCGATGAATTGCTTACAATTTCCTGTTCAACTTCATCAATACGTAGTGAAAGTTTGCCCGCTACCGTAGAAAAAACTTCGATAGCGAGCTCTTCATTCAATAAATAAGCTTCTTTTTCCGATGTTAAAATATATGTAGGCTGTGTACTAGGTTTTAAAAATGAAAGATGAACTTCCCCTTTTGTAGCAACATCTACATAAATATCAGACCCTTCTCTATTCCTTTGAATTTTTGTTCCTGAACCATTGCGTACTACTAACGCAATTTTAATCACATCAGTTCCAGCAATTCCTTTAAAAACTTCACTCGGTTTTAACGTGATGCTATACCGTCCATCAGATTGACGGCTTAGCTTAAATGCATCATCATTTTTTGTCCAATCCGTAGCAACCTCTTTCCAATCATTTTCATCTTTACTTATAGCAGTAATTAGCCCAATATGTAAAAACAATGGTCCATCTGCCGATACCAGTGCCCGATTCCCCTTATTTACATCAAACATAAATGTAATGGACTCATCCCAGTAATTAAACAGCTTATTCGTTGTGACTAAACCAATATCACTAGGAGACACTTCACTTTCTATCGCTATAGTGGCAGGATTACTTTTTTTACAACTAAAAAAAATAACCGATATACTAAAAAATATACAGATAAAATAATGTCTCATAACTCCTTACAATTGGTAATATAATTTATGGGAACGTTCCCATAATGATGCATTAAAGCATCTTGTACGCTAAAAATATACTATGAATTCAAAGCTAAAATCCCTTTACAATTGGTAATCCTATACTGGGAACGTTCCCAATATTTATCTAAGATAAAAAGCTAAAGGCTTAAATCCAAACTTTTTAATGATTTTTTTTACTAGATTTCTGAAAAATTAGAGAAGATTCCAGATAAGTTACTTCTTGATTAGAGAAGCTAATCGGTTTAGCAATCAGTTGACACAGATATTCTGTAGCAGTTTTTCCCATTTCATAAGCGGGTTGTTTAACAACACTTAATCCAGGTTCTAGAAGATCTGCAATATCTAAACATGAAAAGCAGATCAACTTTAATTCAGAAGGAATATTAATTCCTTGACCTTTGGCAACACGCATTGCCGAAATAGCCAAACGTTCAACTGAAGCAAATAAACCATCAGGTTTCTGTATTTTATACAAATTCTTAATGTCTTCCATATTACCTTCTGATTCATTCACGGTATCAAGCACCAAATTAGCATCAAAAGGAATTTTATATTTTTCCAAAGCAGCCTGATAACCCGCCATACGTACCTTACCAATAGAGACATTTTGATTAATTACTAAATAAGCAATTCGTCTACAGTCGTTCTCTATTAAATGCTCTGTAGCAGCAAAACTTGCTTCAAAATCGTTTCCAGTTACATAGCTGGTATTCACATCATCATAAGTTCTATCAAAGAAAACAACCGGTATATTATTATCTTTTAGTACCTGAAGATGGCTATGATCATGGCCTTCACCAGAAGCAGACATAATAACCCCATCTACTCGTCCGTTGATCAACGATCGTATAATAGAAGCTTCTTTATCCACGCGGTGGTCTGTTACATAAATTAAAGTATGGTAATTTTTTGAACGGGCAACCAATTCAATTCCTTTAATCGCCTGACTAAAAAATTTATTTCCAAATTCAGGTATTATAATAGCGATGGTACTGCTTTTATTAGCTCTTAAATTGCTCGCATACATATTAGGTGAAAAGCCTAATTCATCAGCCATTTTTAAAATACGTGCTTTTGTATTTGGATTGATATCATTACCATCGCGGAAAGCCCGTGATACTGTAGACTTGGATAGACCTAAACGTTCCGCTAATTCTATAATTGTTATATGTGACATTGTTGCTGAAATAAAAGCATCTCAAATATAGAACAAATTTAGGATTTAAATGAAGCTTAAAGTAAGAATAGCTCAGGTATAAAAAGGTATAAACACAAAAAAGCCTCTGCTGTATAGCAAAGGCTTCTGTATAAAAAAAGGCACCGACCTACTCTCCCACCTGTTACGGCAATAC